>JAFUKM010000003.1 GCA_017473605.1 Clostridia bacterium
ATGGTAGCAGTTCATATATTTCTCCTTGGTATAATGTTTTGTGGTTATTATATTTTACCATAGATTTATATGAGCTGTCTATTTTTTACAAGTGTTGCACTTGATAGTATAATTCACCATAATAACAAAAGCACCCCGAACGGGGTGCTTTTCATATTATTCCGTTTTCAGTAATTCTTCCAATGAAACGTTCAAGATTTTACAAAAACAAACAAGCTCTATATCGGTAACGAATCGTTGACCGCTTTCTATTCGCTGTACGGCGTTTTTGTCTATATCCAACCCCAAGAGTTGGCATTTCTCCGCAAATATCCTTTGAGACATTTTGGGACTTGCGTTCTTGCGCAACGCGTATAATGTTGCGCCGCAAATATTGTTTTTTCCGTCGGTTGCTTTATTTTTGAACATTTTTCCCGAAACTTCCGTTGATTTGACATTTTGTGCTTGACAAAATATATTATAGTATGTTACAATCACAAAAATGACACTCATAAAATGTCAAAAACAAAAAACTGCAAAGAAGAAATAAAGTATAATAGGTATGATAAAAAGCTTGCCTTAAAATCATATCAAAAGGATTTTTCCATTATTGATAAGACACAAGACAATGTGTAAGCATTATTATATGCGTATAGAAAAGGATAAACCAAAAACGCCCCAATACGGGGCGTTTTTCATGGCAATTTTAACCGCATTTCACTTATACAAACGGGTGTTCCGTTTGTATTACGCAAGCGCACTCGGGGCGTTTTTCCCGTATTTTTTCGCTCACTTGTTTTTCGGCGTCCTTGGCGCACATTTTACAATCGGCGGGGAGAAGCAGGTCGAAGATAAGATTGATATTCGTTTCGCCCTTGGTCATGCGGAAATCGTGTATGGAAAAGCTTTCGTCTACTGCTTTTGCGGCGTTTTGGGCAAGGTCGTGCAATTCGTTTACAAGCGGGTCGTTGACGACGAGCGGGTCAAGATGCACGGTAACGATACAGCCGAATTTTTCGTGCATATCCCGTTCCATTTTATCCACTTCTTCGTGGGCGACGTTGATATCGGAATCGGACGGCACTTCGGCGTGGAAAGACACGATTTGCCTGCCGGGGCCGTAGTCGTGCACCATCACGTCGTGAATACCGACGATACGGGGATAGTCTTTTGTAAAGTCGTAAATGCTTTTTATAAACGCAGGGTCGGGAGTAGAACCGAGTAATAAATCAATCGTTTCCTTGGCGGCTTTGCACCCTGTAAACAGGATAAATGCGGCGACGAGTATCCCCGCCCAACCGTCGATATGCACGCTCCATATTCTGGATACGATGGCGCTTGCAAGCACGAGCGCGGTTGCGATACAATCGGAAAGGGAGTCGGCGGCGGCAGCTTTAACGGGAGAAGAATGAATTTTATTTCCGATTTTACGGTAAAAGACAAACAGCCACACTTTCACAAGAATAGACGCGCCGAGAATAATCAAAGACGCGTTGCCCACGTTGGGAAGAATCGGCTCGATAATTTTTTCGATAGAGCCTTTAAGCAGCTCGAAGCCGACGAGAATAATCAGCATATCGACGATAAATCCCGATACGTACTCGTATCTGCCGTGTCCCAAGGGGTGTTCCTTGTCTACGGGTTTATTCGCAAGCCGCACGCCGAGTAAGGTAACGATGGACG
This sequence comes from Clostridia bacterium, assembly GCA_017473605.1. Classification (GTDB taxonomy): domain Bacteria; phylum Bacillota; class Clostridia; order Christensenellales; family Borkfalkiaceae; genus Scatosoma. The sequence goes on from JAFUKM010000003.1 coordinate 1,663, forward strand.
AGCCTGCGTCGGAGATATTGTTAAAAGCGTCGGCGATGATGGCGACGGAGAAAGATAAAATACCCATCGTCAGTTTGCCTGCGAATAGGAGTATATTGAGCAAAATCCCCGTCACTCCTGCGAGCGTAGCGTATTTACTACGCGTAGACGGATTGTTTACGTCCTTGTTTTTCCCGATAAAAATACGGATTAAAAAATCAGTCATAACAGCCCCTTAAAAAGCTTTGATACGGTTTATTATATGCCACGCCGTCGGATTTGTCAACCGAAAAGGGGAAAAAGACGGAAAACCGTTGTAAAAACCGTTGACAAAACCGCCGCCTTGTGGTACAATCGGGTTGACATAAGGGAGTAGTCGGCTTGAAAAAGTCGTTACGTCTACAACACTGAAAGCAATTTTCAGGCGTAATGGTAAACGACAAGACTTATGCGCAAACGCCGTAGCGAGCGTGCGGACTTGCGTATAAGTTTTTTATTTTGGTAAAAGGAGTATCACACAAATGTTTTGGACGATTTTTTGGGCGGTAATAATGCTCGTGGTCGGATTTACCTTGCTCGTCAAGGGCGCGGATTGGTTTGTAGACGGCGCGGCGGGGCTTGCGGCAAAATTGCGTATTCCGCAGCTTGTTATCGGCTTGACGATTGTGGCGTTCGGAACGAGCGCGCCCGAACTTGCCACGTCGGTCATCTCGGCAATCACAGGGGACGTAGGTATTGCAATCGGTAACGTGCTCGGTAGCAATATTACGAATATTTTGCTCATATTGGGGCTTTCGGCGATGTTCAGCGTATTGCCCGTGCAAAAGGCGTCTTTGAAAATCGATTTACCCGTATTGTTGGGCACGTCGGCGCTCATCGTGCTGTTGGGTGCGTTTGACGACGAACTCGATAGATGGGAAGGTATCGTTATGGCGTTGCTTCTTGTCGCGTATACGGTATTTTTGATTTGGGGCGCGCTCCGTCAAAGGGATAAACAAGCGTCAATTTCCGCTTTGGAAAACCACGAAGTGGTAGCGGAACCGGAAGAACCCGCGCAAAAGAAAGGCGGCTTTAACGGCTGGTACGTAAAAATGAAAAATTACACGTGGTTTTTGGCGGTGGCGACGATTGTCGGCTTGGGCATCGTCGTAGGCGGCGCAATGCTCGCCGTAGAAGGCGCGAAAACGATTGCCACGGAAATCGGCGTACCGCAAAAGGTCATCGGTCTTACCATCGTTGCGGTAGGCACGTCGCTTCCCGAGCTTATCACGTCGGTAGTTGCGGCGAAGAAAGGGGAAACGGATATCGCGGTAGGGAATATCGTCGGTAGCAATATATTCAACGTGTTAATGGTAGCGGGGCTGTCGGCGGCAATAATGCCGTTGCCGTTCTCTTCGGAAGGGGCGACGTTCCTTTGGGACGGAATTATCGCGCTCGGTTCGGCGGCGCTTTTGGCTTTGATTGCATACCTGCCCGGGCATAAAATCAACCGCGTCGGCGGCGGCGTAATGCTCGCGGGGTTCGTGGCGTATTACGTATACCTGTTCGTAATGATGTAAAAAAGGAAAAATAATTGCAAAAAGCGCATAAAAACGCTTGCCAAGGCGAAAAAAATCGTATATAATAGGTAAGACTTCGAACGTTCCGCTGCCTATTTTGGGCATAACGAGGAGTTATGCAGCGGGTTATGAACGTATCGTAAATAACGGAGGTAAAGTCAGAAATGAAAGGATTGATTGAAGCGATTGAAGCAGAAAACCTGAAATCGGAAGTACCTGCATTTGAAGTAGGCGACACGGTAAAGGTAGGCTACAAGATTATCGAAGGCGGCAAGGAAAGAGTGCAGAACTTCGAAGGCGTAGTTATCGCGAAAAAGAACGGCGGTATTTCCGAAACGTTCACGGTACGCCACATTTCCTATGGCGTAGGCGTAGAAAAGACGTATCCCCTTCACTCCCCGAAAATTGCGTCCATCACGGTTGTAAGAAAGGGTAAGGTAAGAAGAGCGAAGCTTTATTATCTGCGCAAGTTGACGGGCAAAGCTGCCAAAGTCAAAGAAAGAATTTAATAGGAAATTCTCGGAAGAATCCGAAGGAGAAAGTCTGCCCAAAGTCAACGGCGGACTTTCTTTTTTGATTTCTAAAAAAATACCTTGAATTTTGTTTACTTTTTCCTGCTTTTAGGGTACAATAATAGGGAAAGACATATAATAAGGAAGGGAAAGTATGATAGCGAGAGTGCAAAGCTACGCATTATCGGGGTTAGACGGCGTTACGGTTACGGTAGAAACGGACGTTTCGAAAGGCTTGCCGGCTTACGAAATCGTAGGCTTGCCCGACGCGGCGGTAAAAGAATCGAGAGAACGTGTCAGAAGCGCGATTAAAAACAGCGCGCTGGAATTCCCTTTACATAAAATCACGGTCAACCTTGCGCCCGCATACGTGAAAAAAGAAGGCTCGTCTTTCGATTTGCCCGTGGCGGTAAGTTTGCTCAAAGCAAGCGGCGCATTGCAAGCAGAAACGGAGAACACGGTCTTTTTGGGCGAACTTGCCTTAAACGGCGATTTGCGTCCCGTAACAGGTGTGCTCCCTGCGTTGATATCGGCGCGCGATAAAGGGTATACGCAGTTCGTTATTCCTTACGGAAACCGTAAGGAAGCGGGATATATTCACGGCGTAACGGTCTTTGCGGCGAAAACGCTGAAAGAAGTGGTCGACCATTTGTCGGGCATAGCGCCGCTTGCGGCGGTGGAAACCACGCCTTTCGAAAGAGCGGAAAGCGGAGAAACACGTAGCTACGATTTGTCTTTCGTCAAAGGTCAAGCGGTAGCAAAACGCGCGTTGGAAGTGGCGGTGGCAGGCGGACACAATATTCTGTTCGTAGGTCCTCCGGGCAGCGGAAAAACGCTGCTTGCCCGCGCAATTCCGTCGATACTTCCCGATATGTCTTTCGAAGAAGCGTTGGAGATAACGAAAATCCACTCGGTAGCAGGTACGTTGGGCGACGACGGTATCGTGAAGAACCGTCCTTTCCGCAGTCCGCACCATACAGCGACGACGGTGTCCCTTTGCGGTGGCGGCAATAAGACGGTCCACCCCGGGGAAATCAGTCTTGCCCACGGCGGCGTGCTGTTTTTGGACGAATTGCCCGAATATCAGCGTTCGGCGCTCGAAGCGATGCGCCAGCCCTTGGAAGACGGCGTGATTACGGTATCGCGCGCAAGCGGTACGGTTACGTATCCCGCGTCGTTTATGCTCTGCGCGAGTATGAATCCTTGTCCTTGCGGCAATTACGGAAGCAGTAAGCGCCGTTGCACCTGTCGCCCCAACGATATCCGCCGTTATCACGCGCGCGTGTCAGGTCCACTGTTGGATAGAATTGATATTCAAGTGGAAGTGGACGGCGTAGAGTACGACGATTTGGTATCCGCGGCGGAAGAAGAAACGAGCGCGACGGTAAAAAAGCGCGCGGACGTTGCGAGAAATATCCAACGTCAACGCTTTATGGACGGTAAAATTACGACGAACGCGGAAATGGGCGAAAAGGAAACGCGTAAGTATTGTAAATTGAGCGAAGAGTGTGAAGAAATTTTACGGGACTCGTACGAACGTTTACGCCTTTCGGCGCGCGCCCGTTCGCGTATCTTAAAGGTGGCGCGCACGATTGCAGATTTGGAGCTGTCCGAAGATATTTTGCCCGACCACTTATACGAAGCGATTTCCTACCGTTCATATAGCGGTAAACAGGACGAACTCGAATAATGGAAGAACGTCAGTGTAAAAAATTGGATATAGACGCTCCGCAATACCCAAACGAGTGGAAACTGCTCAAAGACGCGCCGCAGCAGCTGCAATATTTAGGGGATATCAGTCTTTTGCAAACGCGGAAATTCACGGTAGTGGGGTCGCGAACGACGCCAGCACAAGCGTTAAAGACAGGCAAAGAAATTGCAGGCGAATTATCGCAAGCGTTTACGATAGTAACGGGCGTTGCGGACGGCGGAGATACGGCGGCGATAGAAGGCGCACTTTTCAAAGGCGGCAAAGTGATTTGCGTGCTTGCAGGCGGTTTTTCGGCGTTGCCACAGGGAAATTTGCCGTTGCTTCGGGAAGTGGTAAGAAAGGGTTTGCTGCTCTCTCCTTATCCTTTTACCGAGCCGGTGCTGAAATATACGTACGAGCATAGGAACAAGCTGCTCGCGCATTTGGGCGAAGGCACGTTGGTACTCGGCGCGGCGGAAAAGAGCGGCGCGCTCATTACGGCGAAATACGCCAAGAAAGCGGGGAAGCAGGTATTTGCGTTGCCGTATTCGACGGGCGTGCACGCAGGTATAGGCTGTAACGGCTTAATCAAATCGGGCGCGCGTTTAACGGAAAGCGCAGACGACGTATTTTCCGCTATGGGATTGGAATACCGTAGCAGACGGTATGCGGTAACGCTTACCGAAACGGAAAAAAGCGTAGTCAACGTATTAAAAGAGTTGGCGGAAGCGCACGTAAACGAGCTTTCGGCAAGGACGGGAATCCCGATATTCAAATTACGAGCCACGCTTTCGGCGTTAGAAGTCAAAGGCGCAATCGTATCGCTCGGCGGAAACCGCTACTCGGCAGTATAGCGGCAGCAGTGGCGAGCTGTCACTCCCAAATTTTCCGTTATCGTTTATAAATAGCGTTATCATAGACGTGGGGTTAAGGGGCATAGTCCCTTATGGGGTGTAGGGGCAACGCCCTTACGACGCTCTGTCAAGAGCCGCCGATAGGCGGATAATAGCCCTAATAAAAGCAACCGTAGGTTGCGCTCCCAACGCCGTTAGGCGTTTATGCGGCGAGCCGCCGCTCCCAAGTCTTCCGTTATCGTTTATAAATAGCGTTATCATAGACGGGGAGAAAATGAAAAAAGTAAAAATTTTTTATAGCAATATAGCAAAAAGGAATACGAAATGGAACTTATCATCGTAGAGTCGCCTTCCAAGGCAAAAACCATCTCCAAGTATCTCAAAGGTCAATACCGCGTAGACGCGTCGGCGGGGCATATCCGCGATTTACCCGTGCATACGCTGGGGGTAGACGTGCATAACAATTTCGAGCCGAACTACGTCAATTCGGACGGAAAAGAAGACGTTATCCGCCGTTTAACGGAAGCGACGAAGAAAGCGGACAGAGTTTATCTTGCAACCGACCCCGACAGAGAAGGGGAAGCGATTGCTTGGCATTTGCAAACGGTGCTCGGCTTGGACGAACAGGGCAAAAACAGAATCGAGTTTAACGAAGTGAGTAAAACGGCGATAGAGAACGCGTTAAAAAAGCCGCGTACCATCGATTACGATTTGGTAGACGCACAGCAAGCTCGTCGCGTGCTGGATAGACTCGTGGGGTATAAGCTTTCTACGCTTCTCAATCATAAAATCGAAGACAAAAACGGCAACGGCAAACGTTCGCTTTCGGGCGGCAGAGTGCAATCGGTTGCGCTCCGTTTGGTCGTAGAAAGAGAGCGCGAAATCGCGGCGTTCAAACCGGAAGAATATTGGAATTTAACGGCGGAGCTTCGGGATAAAGCGAAGGCATACGCGCCGTTTAAAGCGATGATGGAAAAACGCGGCAACCGTAAATATAAGCCGTCGTCTGCGGAAGAAACGGCGCAGGTTTTGGCGGCGATTGAACGGGGCGAATTTAAGGTTGTAAAAGTCAAGAAAGCGGTGGTAAAATCGCACGCTCCCGCGCCTTTCACGACTAGCTCGTTGCAACAGGACGCTTCGACGAAATTGGGCTTTACCGCGCCCGAAACGATGACGCTCGCGCAGCACTTGTACGAAGGTATCGACACGGAAAACGGCGACCATATCGCGTTTATCACGTATATGCGTACGGACTCGGTGCGCGTTTCGAAAGAAGCGCAGTATAAAGCGCTTGATAAAATCAAAGAAGTGTACGGGGCGGATTACGTACCCGAAAAACCGAATTTTTACGCTTCAAAAAAGGGCGCGCAGGACGCGCACGAGGCGATTCGTCCCATCGATTTGGAAATGACGCCCGAAAAAGCGAAAAAGCTTTTGGACAGAAAGCATTTTGCGCTTTATAAATTGGTATACGAACGCTTCTTGGCTTCGCAAATGTCGGAAGCAAAATACAACAGCGCACAAATGGAAATCGATAACAGCGGCTATATTTTCAAGGCAAGCGGCAAAGTATTGTTATTTGCGGGCTTCACGGCGGTATACCAAGACGTATCGGCGAAAAAAGACGACGAAGACGGCGTAGACGTATCCAAACTTTTGCCCGATTTAAAGGAAGGGGATATTCTCGATTTGGTATCGATGCAAAAAGAGCAAAAATTCACGAAACCGCCCCTTCGTTATACGGACGCGTCGCTCGTTAAAACGATGGAAGAAAAGGGGATTGGCAGACCGTCTACGTACGCGACGATTATTTCGAAGCTTATGCAAAAGTACGTCAAGAAAGAAGGCAAATATATGGTGCCGACGGCGGTTGCGTACGACGTTGTGGATATGCTCGTCCAATGCTTTGTAGACGTTATGGACGTCGGCTTTACGGCAGGAATGGAAACGAAGCTGGACGATATTGAAGAAGGCGGCGTAAATTGGCGCGCGGTCATCGGGGATTTCTATCCCGATTTTGAAAAGAACTTGCGCAAAGCTTCCAATTACGGCGACGAACAAACGCAGATAACCTGTGAAAAATGCGGACATTTTATGCTGCGCAGAATGGGCAAATTCGGTAAATACTTGGCGTGTTCGAACTATCCCGAGTGTCATAATATCGTCAGCGAAACCAAGGAAGAAATTTCGGCTATGCGTTGTCCCAAGTGCGGAGAGAATATGGTGGTCAAGAGCGGTAAATTCGGCAAATTCTTGGCGTGCCCCAACTATCCCGAATGTAAATCGACAATGCCTATGCCTACGGACGAAGAAGTAAAATACGTCGGAAAATGCCCCGAATGCGGTAACGCAATGACGGTAAGAAAATCGAAAAAGGGCAAGGAATATTACAGCTGTTCGGGTTATCCCACGTGTAAGTTTATGAGCTGGGATATTCCTACGGGCGAGAAATGCCCCGCGTGCGGCGACGCATTGGTGAATACGGCGCGCGGCAACGTGAAGTGTAGCAATAAAGACTGCGATTTCCGTATCAAGTACACGAAAGCGGAAAAAGCGGAAAAGGCGAAGAAAGCGGAAGCCGCGGAAGTCGTCAACGATTTCGAAGCGCCGCCCCTGATGGACGAACCGCCCGAGGTCGGTAACGGCGGCTATATTTTCAACGGCTACGACGACGAGTGAGCCACCGCTGGCGAGTTTTTCTATCTTTCGTTAACGCTTGGAAGATAGGTTATCGTGGACGATATAGGTCAAGGAACGAGGTTCCTTGCGCGGCGCAGGGCGCGTAGCTCTGCGACGCTCTGTTAAGAGTTGCCCGTAGGGCAAAACACAGCCCCAAAAAAGCAAAACGTAGTTTTGCGTTAATCAACGTCGCAAGGCGTTCGTCTAAAAAGAGTAAGTGTATGGAAAAAGCAAAAGAAGTTATTGTAATCGGCGGCGGCTTGGCAGGCTGTGAAGCGGCGTATTATTTGGCGGAGCAAGGAATAAACACGACGCTCGTCGAAATGAAGCCGCAGAAGTTTACGGCGGCGCACGAGAGTGAAAATTTAGGCGAGCTTGTTTGTTCGAACTCGCTCAAAAGCAACGATTACTTTGCGAACGCTTGCGGACTCTTGAAGGAAGAAATGCGCCGTATCGGCTCGCTGATTATCCATTCGGCGGACGCGACGAGCGTACCCGCAGGCGCGGCTTTGGCTGTGGACAGAGAAAAGTTTTCTTCGTATATCACGGAGAAGATAAAAACGCACCCGAATATCACGGTAAAAAGCGAAGAAGTCACGGCGTTACCGTCCACGCAAGCGCGCTACGTCATCGTGGCAACGGGACCTTTGACGAGCGACGCTTTAAGCAAAGATATTCAAGAAAAATTCGGTAAAGATTTACATTTTTACGACGCGTCCGCGCCGATAGTTTCGGCGGAAAGTATCGATATGGATTGCGCGTTTACAGGGGATAGATACGGCAAGGGTACGGGCGATTATATAAACTGCCCGATGAATAAGGAAGAATATTATGCGTTTGTGGACGAGCTGTTAAAGGCGGAAAAAGCGCATTTGCACGATTTTGAAAAAGGAGAAATATTCGAAGGGTGCATGCCCTTGGAAGTAATGGCGTCAAGGGGAAAAGACACTTTGCGCTACGGCACGTTAAAGCCCGTGGGGCTTTTCGACGGAGACGGGAAACGCCCGTACGCGGTGTTGCAGCTTCGTAAAGAGAACGAAAACGGCACGGCGTATAATCTCGTGGGTTTTCAAACGAACTTAAAATTCCCCGAGCAAAAACGGGTATTTTCGATGATACCCGCATTGAAAAACGCAGAGTTTTTACGCTATGGCGTTATGCACAGAAATACGTTTATCTATTCGCCTCGCGTTTTGAACCGCAATTTTTCGGTTAAGAATAATCAAAGACTGTTTTTTGCAGGACAAATTACGGGTGTGGAAGGATACGTGGAAAGCGCGGCAAGCGGTTTGCTTGCGGCGATAGCCGTGGCGGACGAAATTTTAGAAAGAGAGCCGTTTGTTTTGGACGATACAACGGTATGCGGCGCGTTGCAAACGTATATTTCTACGCCGAATAAAGATTTTCAACCGATGAACGCCAATTTCGGTATTTTAGCGCCTTTGCCTACGCGAATCAAAGACAAAAAAGAGCGGTATAAAACGTTGGCGTTGCGCGCGTTGGAAACGGTGGAAACCGCATTAAAAAAGCAGTAAATATTCTCAAAGAAGGAGAGAACAATGGAATTTAGAGGAACAACGATTTGCGCCGTGAAAAAGAACGGCGTAACGGCGATTGCAGGCGACGGGCAAGTTACGCTCGGCGAGCAGGTTATTTTCAAAAACACAGCGATAAAAGTACGCCGTATTTTCGGCGGAAAGGTCATTTTGGGCTTTGCGGGTTCGGTTACGGACGCATTTGCGCTCACCGAGCGTTTCGAAGGGATGCTCAATAAATTTTCGGGCAATCTCATGCGTTCGGCGGTAGAGCTTGCGGAGCTTTGGAGAAGCGATAAAATCGGCAGAAAGCTGGACGCGATGATGATAACGGCGGACGAAAATACGCTTCTTATCCTGTCGGGCACGGGCGAAGTTATCGAGCCGGACGAAGGGGTATGCGCGATAGGCAGCGGCGGCAATTACGCCTTGGCGGCGGCGCGCGCGTTGTATCAGGAAACGGATTACGACGCGGCGACGATAGCGACGAAAGCGTTGAAAATCGCTTCGGAAATTTGCGTGTTCACCAACGACAATATCCGTTTGGAAACGGTTGGCGAAAAGGTAAAGGAGGCGTAATATGGATTTATCTCCCAAACAAATCGTATATCGTTTAGATAAATATATCATCGGTCAAGACGACGCGAAAAAAGCGGTGGCAATCGCCCTTCGCAACCGTTACCGCCGCGCGCAGCTGCCCACGGAAATCCGCGAGGAAATTACGCCGAAAAACATCATTATGAAAGGTCCTACGGGGGTAGGGAAAACGGAGATAGCCCGCCGTCTTGCCAAGCTCGTTAAAGCGCCTTTTGTGAAAGTAGAAGCGACGAAATATACCGAAGTGGGCTACGTAGGCAAAGACGTAGAAGGTATGATTCGCGACTTGGCGGAGTGCGCGTATCGGCTTGTCAAAGCGGAAAAGGAAGAGGAAGTCAAAGCGAAAGCGACGAAAGCGACGGAGAAACGACTCGTCCGCGCGCTTGCGGAAGCGAAAAAGGACGAAAAGGGCGAAACGGCGAAAGAGCTTTTTGAAAACGACCTTTTAGAAGGTTTGAGAAAGGGCGATTTCGACAATTTCGTAATCGAAATGGAGGTTGCGGACGTTTCCCAACCCATGGAAGTTATCCCGGGCGGCGCGGCGATATCGTTGGGCAGTATCTTTGGAGATATAATGCCGCAAAAGAAGAAAAAACGTAAATTCCCCGTCAAGGAAGCGTATCAAATCGTTTTAAGCGAAGAAGCGTCGAAACTCATCGACGAAGACGCGATAAAATCGGAAGCGTTGTATAGAGCGGAAAACGACGGTATCGTATTCATCGACGAAATCGATAAGATAGCGGGCAAGGGCAATCAGCACGGCGCGGACGTATCGAGAGAAGGCGTGCAACGGGATATATTGCCGATAGTCGAAGGTTCGACGGTAGTAACGAAATACGGTCCGATAAAGACGGATTTCATTTTATTCATCGCGGCGGGCGCGTTCCACGTTTCGTCGATAGAAGATTTGATTCCCGAATTGCAGGGCAGATTCCCCGTATCGGTGGAATTGAAGAGCTTGACGAAAGACGATTTTGTAAAAATCTTAACGGAGACGGAGAACTCTCTCACCTTCCAATACGCGCAGCTTTTGGGCGTAGACCATATCGATTTACAGTTTGACGCAGGCGCAATCGAGCGTATCGCGGAAGTGTCGGTAGAGCTCAACGCCACGAGCGAAGATATCGGCGCGCGCCGTTTGCATACGGTAATGGAATACCTGTTGGAAGACATCTCGTTCAACGCAGGCGGCGATTACCCTACGTTCACGCTTGTTATCGATAGGAAATACGTCGACGAGCATTTGCAAAAACTCACGGGCGACAGAAACTTAAAGAAATACGTCTTATAAAAAGGAAACCATTATGATTAACATACCCAAAGGCACGAAAGACGTGCTTCCCGTTGATTCCTATAAATGGCAATACGTGGAAAGCGTAGCGCGCGAAACGGCAAAGCTGTTCGGCGTAAAAGAACTCCGTACGCCCACTTTCGAGCACACGGAGCTTTTCCAACGCGGCGTAGGCGATACGACGGATATCGTCACGAAAGAAATGTATACCTTTAAAGACAAAGGGGATAGAAGTATTACGTTAAAACCGGAAGGCACGGCAGGCGCGGTGCGCGCGTTTATCGAAAACGGACTTATCGGCGGCGCAATGCCCACGAAGATGTACTATATCACGCCCGCGTTCCGTTACGAACGTCCCCAAGCGGGCAGACTTCGCGAATTTCATCAATTCGGCGTGGAAATTTTCGGCGCGAAAGGCGCGCAAACGGACGCCGAAGCGATACTCATTGCCGACAGTTTGTTGAAAAAGCTGGGGATAAACGTTAAACTGTATATCAACTCGATTGGTTGTCCTGCTTGTCGCGCGAAATATAATCAAGCTTTAAAGGCGTTTTTTGCCCCCCATCTCGACGGGCTTTGCTACGATTGCAAAACGCGTTATGAAAAGAACCCGTTGCGCCTGCTCGATTGTAAGGAAGAAAACTGCAAAAAAATCAACGCAGCCGCGCCGAAAATGCTCGATTATCTTTGCGAAGAATGCTCGGCGCATTTCGCAAGCTTGAAAACGCATTTAAATAACGCAGGGGTGGAATACGAAATCGATTCGAGAATCGTTCGCGGGTTGGACTATTATACGCGTACGGTATTCGAGTTCGTGTCTACGTCGATAGGCGCGCAAGGTACGGTATGCGCGGGGGGAAGATACGACGGCTTGATAGAAGAGTTAGGCGGCAATCCCACGCCCGCAGTAGGCTTTGCGGCGGGTATAGAACGACTTTTGATTGTCATGGAACAATCGGGCGTACAAATCCCGAACGACGATACTCCCACGGTATATATCGCGGGTATGGATACGGCGTGTCGGGAAAAAGCGTTTGCGTTGGCGACTACGCTTCGCGGCGCAGGTATAAAAGCGGAAATCGACCACATGGAACGTTCGGTGAAGGCGCAGTTTAAGTACGCGGATAAAATCGGCGCGAAGTACGTGGCGGTTATCGGCGGCAACGAGCTGGCTGAGGGCAAAGCGAACGTGAAAGAAATGGCAACGGGCAATAGCGAAAGCGTGGCTTTTTCGGATATGGTCGCATATTTTTCGGGGAAATAAAAATACTGTAAAAAAGGGGAAGAACAATGGTAAAACACGTAAATCAAGAACAGTTGGAAGAACTTGTAAAAGGGAATAAAACGGTATTTTGCGATTTTTGGGCGAGCTGGTGCGGACCTTGCCGTATGCTTGCGCCCGTGTTTGAAAGCGTAGCGGAAAAGTACGGCGATAAAGCGGAGTTTGTCAAAGTGAACGTAGACGAAGAAGAAGCATTGGCGGTAAAATACGGCATTTCTTCGATTCCCAACGTATTGGCGATAAAAGGCGGAAAAGTGGCGGGCAACAGCCTTGGCTTCGTACCTGCCCCCACGCTTGCGGCGTTTATTGAGAAAAATTTGTAACAAAGGGGCTATACGCCCCTTTGTTCATAAAGGAGAAAAATCATGAAAAAACTCGTTTGTCTTGTATTGGCGTTTGCCAGCGTCGCTTGTTTGGCAAGCTGTAAGAACGAATCGGAAACAGAACTCTCTTACGGGGAGAAATACATATTGAGAGAGGATATTAACAAGGTTGAAGCCGAGCAATCATATTTTAAGTTTTATAGCAACGGTCAAGCAGAATACCATTACTATAATGTTATTCATGGTTACGGCGTTCAAGTTTATAGCTATACTATAAATTTTCGATATAAAGTCGTAGAAGAAGAGAATATGGTATTTTGTTTCTACAACGGCGTAGAATACGACGAAGCAGATACGACGAAAAGTGCGGATACCGAGTCTATACATAGGCTGATGTACACGGAAGATTTTTTGATGAACGTGACCAACGCGAATATGTATTTGACGGAAGATTTTGTGGAAGAAGAATTGCCTAATTTTGGAAAATAATCGGCAAGCAGTACACCCGAATTTTTCAACCTTGCCTTCCCCTTGACGGGAAGGTGGCAAGCTGCCACTCCCGAGTCTTTCTATCTTTCGTTAGCGTTTATAAATAGCGTTATCGCCACCCTGCGCCCTTTCCCGTCATTGCGAGCGAAGCGTGGCAATCTCAATACAAATCCCAGCCACAACTTTTGTCCGTAACACGGACAAAAAACTTCACTTTCGCTCACGGCGAAAACTTCACTACGCAGTAACTTCCCTTAAAATAGCAGAACAAAAGCAATCACCCGACGAAGGGGCTTCGTCGGGTGATTTTTAATTGTTAATGATATGTCATACCAAAGCTAAGCTCGGTACGTTCAATAGCTGGTAATATTTTATCAATAGTTTTCCGCGCGAACTTGGAAATACGCTTGGGGATGCGAGCAAACGGGGCAAACGTCGGGCGCTTTCTTGCCAACGACGATATGACCGCAGTTGGAGCATTGCCAAACGGCGTCGCCTTCCTTGGAGAATACCAAATCGCCTTTCACGTTCGCAAGCAACTTTCTGTATCTGTCTTCGTGTTCCTTTTCAATCGCCGCAACGCCGTCGAAAAGCTCCGCAATCTTATCAAAGCCTTCTTCGCGCGCTACTTTTGCGAATTCGTAGTACATATCCGTCCACTCGTAGTTTTCGCCTTCTGCCGCCGCAAGGAGATTTTCCGCGGTGGAAGAGATTTCGCCGCCGTTCAAAAGCTTAAACCAAATCTTCGCGTGTTCCTGTTCGTTTTTCGCCGTTTCTTCGAAAATCGCAGCGATTTGAACAAATCCTTCCTTTCTTGCCTTGCTTGCAAAATAGGTGTACTTGTTTCTCGCTTGCGATTCGCCTGCAAAAGCGGTTTGCAAATTCGCTTCCGTTCTCGAACCTTTCAATACGGGCTTTTCTTCAAATTGACCTGCTTGCTTGCAAACGGGGCAAACGTCGGGCGCTTTGTCGCCTTCCGCTACGTAATGACATACTTTACACTCAAATTTTTTCATAACCTTTTACCTCTTTATTCAATCCGCTTATTAGGATTAAGTTTTATTAACTGATATTATTATAATATAAACGAAAGCGTTTGTCAATAGATTTTCATAAAAAAACTGAAAAAATTTTTCACACGGAATTTTAATTGAACTTTTACGAAACATTAACCGTATTATAACGCGCGCGCGATATAATAGGAGAAAAGCTCGGAAAGCTTGACAAAAGCGAAAAAAAAGGATATACTATATATATTATGAAAAAGAAATTGAGCGCAAAAAAACGAAAGTGGATAGAAAGAACGGTGGCGAACGACAGAAGCTATAAGGTATTCTTATACAACCGTTTTTTCACGTTTTTAGGGGCGGTGCTGTTGCAGTTGGCTGCGTTCGGCTTTCTTACGTTTTTGTTTGTATACAACTCGCGTTACGCCTTTGTCGTGCAAATAGTGGTATTCGGGTTGCAGGTTTTGTTTTTGTTGTATATACTCAACCGTTATCCCCGTCCGTCTGCGAAGATGGGCTGGATATTGCTTATCGTAATGCTGCCGTTCTTCGGCGTGCCTTGGTATTTTTTGAACGGAATGGTACAACCGACGCGGAAAATGCGCAAAAAATTGCATAAAGCGGTAGCGGAGAACCAAGAGAAAATAGAAGCGTTTTACGGAAAAGCGGAGCTTCCGCAGCCGCAAAACCGCGCGGACGCTTTGACGCGTTATCTTGCGGAGCAAGCGGATTATCCCGTTTTTTACGACGGAGAAATAAAGTATTATAAAGCGGGGGAAGAAATGTTCCCCGATATGCTGGAAGCGTTGAAAAAAGCGGAAAAATTCATATTGCTCGAATATTTCATCATTGCGCACGGCAAGATGTGGAGCGAGATACGTACGATATTGTTGGAAAAGGCGGCGCTTGGCGTGCAAGTGCGCATTATCTACGACGATTTCGGTTGTATGACGACGTTACCGCCGCGATACGAAAAGTATTTAGAGCTGCTCAGCGAGAATATCAAATGCATGACGTTTAACGACGTAATCCCGATATTTGCGTTGCGTATGAACAATCGTGACCATAGAAAGATACTCGTTATCGACGGTAAGACGGCGTTCACGGGCGGCGCGAATATCGCGGACGAATACATTGCGGAAAAACGTAGATTCGGCTATTGGAAAGACACGGGCATACGGGTGCAAGGGGACGCGGTTTCTTCTTTCACGAGTATGTTTATGGATATGTGGAACGCTTTTTCCAAGGAAAAGGAAGACGTCACGCAGTATTTATTGCCGCGTGAAGGCAAGCGTACGTCGGACGCGACGACTTTGCGTATTCAACCGTACGAAAACTCTCCTTTGGACGAGCCGAACACGGCGGAAACGGTATATGCGGATATGATAAACCGCGCGCAAAAATACGTATGGATATTCACGCCCTATTTGGTATTGGACGAATATATGCGGGAAACGCTTTGCGCGGCGGCAATGCGCGGCGTAGACGTGCGTATCGTCACGCCTGCGATACCCGACAAGAAAATCGTATACCGCTTAACGCGCGCCAATTACGGCGTGTTGATGCGCGCAGGGGTAAAGATATACGAATACACACCTGGCTTTATCCACGCGAAAAATATGCTTTGCGACGGCGAAAGCGCGGTGGTGGGAACGATAAATTTGGATTATCGAAGCTTGTACCATCACTTTGAAAACGCGGTGTATTTCAGCGGAGCGGAAGCGGTCAAAGACGTAGAACGGGATTGTGAAGAAGTATTCGCCGTATCCCGTCTTTGTACGGAAAAGGATACGAGACACTCTTTGATAGGCAAGTTGGTCGATTCTATCTTACGCGTGTTCGAAACACTTTTGTAAGGAATAAAACGTATGAGTAAAAAAACGAGAGCGGAAAAACGAGCGGAAGAAGCGCGCATTATAGCGGAAATGGAAGGCGTAACGCCCGCCGTATCGCAAAATACGGCAAGCACGGAAAATCAAACGGGTAAGTACGCGTCGAATACGGAAAAGATATACTGTAAGCGTTGCAAAAGCGTAATGGATAAGGGAGTATGTCCCGTTTGCGGATACCGCGTTTATACGCCTATGGAAGAAGAAACGCGCAAACGTATCCGCGCAATAGTGACGGTGGGCTGCATAGCGGTTTTTCTCGCGCTGTTTTTCATTTTACGTATCGGCAGATAAACGTTTTCGCCTCCCTTAAAGGGAGGCGTTTTTTCTTTTCATAATCTTTCCTGCTTTTTTCTGTTTACAACGGAAAAAAAATATGTTATAATACAGGCAAAGGAGCGTTTTTTTTGTGAAGATTATACATACGGGCGATATCCATATCGGTTCGGTATTGCACAATTTACCGAGCGACAAAGCGAGCTTGCGAAAAGCTGAAATCTTGGACGGATTTCGGCGCATTTGCGCGTACGCAAAGGATAACGGCGTAACGGCGGTGCTTATCGTCGGGGATTTATTCGAGGAAAACGAAATCGCGTCCGATTTAAAAAAAGAAGTCTTCACGGCGATAGAGCAAGCAAAACCCGTACTCTTTTTCTACGTAACGGGCAACCACGATATCGGGATATCGCTTGGGCAAACGCCCGAAAATTTCCTGCGTTTTTCGCAAAACAAAGGTTGGGCAAGCTATGCGCTTGGTGAAAATATCACGGTAACGGGATTGGATGCGGAATATTTCTCCGCGCATAATTTTTCCGCTCTTTCCCTTTCGCCCGACAATTACAATATCGTGCTGCTGCACGGGGATATACAGGGTAAGCAAGGGGGCAAAGATACCTTGCCTGCGCAGTATTTGCAAAACAAATATATAGACTATTTGGCACTCGGGCATATTCATACGCCCGACGCGGTAGCAAAACGCTTGGACGCAAGGGGCAGATACCGTTATTGCGGCTGTCCCGAAGGCAGGGGCTTTGACGAAACGGGGAAGAAGGGTTTTTTCCTTTTGGAGATAGAACGGGGTGCTTTGATAGACGAAAAATTCTATACGTTCGCGCGCCGTGAAGCGGTGGAAAAACGGGTGGATATTTCCGCTTGCAACGGCTATGCGGATATCGAAGCGGCGGCGTTAACCGCTTTGCAAAACGAGCGTAAGGAAAACGTAATCAAATTGGTGCTTTGCGGAACGTATAAAGAAGGTATGCGTAAAGATACGCGCCTGCTTGCTTCCCGCCTTTGCGAACGCTTTTTCCACGTAAAGGTAGTGGACGAAAGCCGTTTGTATATCGATTCGAATAGCTATATGAACGACTGTACGGAGCGCGGCGAATTTATCCGCGAAATAGCAAAATACAATATAGACCCGCTATTGAAAGAAGAAATTTTAGAAGTAGGGTTAAAGGCGCTTGCCGGGGAGGAAATCGAACTGTGAAGATTCTTTCCTGTCATATAACGGGCTTTGGCAAGTTTGTCAACCGCGCCTTTGATATGTCGAAGCCGATAGTGGTATGCAAACAAGAGAACGGCTGGGGTAAAACGACGCTTGCGGACTTTATCGAGTGTATGTTCTACGGTTTGGACAACGGGCGCAAAACGAGCGTTTCCGAGAACTTCCGTATGAAGTACGAGCCGTGGTCGGGCGCGCGTTACGGCGGCGCGATAATCATAGAAGAAAGCGGTAAGACGTATCGTATCGAGCGGTATTTCGGCAAAACGCCGTCGGCGGATACGGCGCGCGTTTTCGACGGTAACAATATGGTATGTTACGACTTTGGCGAGAGAGCGGAACGCTTGGGCGAAACGCTGTTTGGAGTGGATAGAGAAAGCTATCGCAAAACGGCGTATATTCCGCAAGGAATCACGGAAGAAACGCCGCTTACGGGGGATATTAAGAGTAAGCTTTTGTCTGTGCTCTCGTCCACGCCGACGGATAGCGGCGCGCAAAAGGCGACGGAGCGTTTGGACGCGGCAGAGCGCGCGCTTCGTGCAAAACGCCGTCCCGCCAAGGGCAAATTAGACGAGATAGAAGAGCGTTTGACGTATTTGGAAACGCAAAAAGCGGACTGTATCCGCGCGTCGCAAACGTTGCGCGCGCAACGGGAAACGTTGGCGCAATACGCGCAAAAAATGCAGGGGTATACGGCGGAACTGAATAAGCTTTCCACGTTGTTGGAAGAATATACCCGACGCGGCGAAATGGCGGCGAACGACGCTGCGAGAAAGGAAATCGAAACGACGTATCAAACGGCAGCCGCCGCATTGCAGGAATTAAAGGCGTTTTTCGGAGCAATAGACCCTGCTTCGCTGAATACCGAAGGCTTGGAACAGGGCGTTACGGAATACTACCGTTTAAAAGGGGAAGTTGCGGAAGCGGAAAACAAGCTTTCCGCGCTGTACGCAGGTGGCAGAGAGCGGCAAATGTTGCAAACGCAGCTCACGGCGTGTGAAAAGACGTTGGAAAGCTACGAGATGCTGGCGCGCTCGCAGGAGAAAAAGGAAAAACGGGAGAAAAAAGACGCGCATACGCAGGGCAGGTACGCAAGGAAACGCCGCAAACGCGGTATGCTGTTGCTGTTCATATCCTTTTGCGTAGCGGTTGTCGGCGCGGTGCTTACGGAAAGCTCCAAAGGCTTCGGGATAGCGCTTCTTGTCGTCGGCGCGCTGGGTACGTTGTACGGCTTTGGCATCGTTTATCGGCATACGCGCGGTTTGCCGTCGGCAAGAAAACAAAAGTTGGTGTTTGACGACCCTGAAATCGCGGCAAGGTATAAAGCGACGAGAGAAGAGACGGACGAGCTGTTGCAAAAGCTTTCGCAATATCCTGCGGATACGGAAAAGGAATACGCGTATTTGGCAAAGGAAACGGAAGATAAGAAACTGCGGATAGCGCAGCTGGAAAGCGCGATAAGCGGCTTTATCGGCAACTTCCGCTTCGAAGCGGTGTACGATTACCGCGCGGCGCTTTCACGGATAAAAGAGAGCGTAGCCGATTACGTGAGATACGGTCAATCGTTACAAGACTCCGCGCAAAAATTATCCACGCTTGCGCCTGCGCAAAACGGGGGCGTCATCGCCGATTATTCGCGGGCGGATATGGAAAATCTTGTCGCCCGAAGAAATCGTTTGGAAGAGGAACGGGAGCGTTTGCGCGGCGAATACGCGCGTTTGAGCGCGGAGGCGGACGGGTTGGAAACGCGCGCCTTTCAGCTTCGGGAATATCAAGGGGAAGAAATGCGTTTAGAAGAAGAACGCGCGCGGCTCGAACGCCGTCTGACGGCAATACGCGCCGCGAAAGAGATTTTGACAAGAGCGCGCGCAAATATGGCGACTCGTTATTTAGACCCCGTGGAAAGCAAATGCCGTCGCTATGCGGAAATTTTAGGCTTTGCGCCGACGGCTCTTTTACGGTTTAACGGCGAAGGCGTGCCCGTAATGGAAGAGAACGCGTCCTTGCGTGCGATGGGCTATTACAGTACCGGTTTAAAAGAGCTGCTTGATTTTTGCGTACGGATAGCCTTGGCGGAAACGCTGTTCACAACGCGCCGTCCGCCGCTTATCTTGGACGACCCGTTCGCGAACTTAGACGACGAAAAGACGGTACGTGTAAAAACGCTCGTGAAAGAGCTGTCGAACAATTATCAAATCATATACTTTACCTGTAAGCAGGAAAGGACGCTGTAAGCAAATGAAATTCTCGTGAAAGCGAGAATTTTTTACTTTGAAACGGTTGACATTATATTTTTAAAAAAATATAATAATCTTGTTTACTAGTTTATAAAAGGAGCAGTATATGGCAAGTACGGTCAAAACGCTTATCAAGAGCGTAAGGGAATACAAAAAGCCGTCGATAATCACGCCGTTTTTTATGGCGGTGGAAGCTTTTTGTGAGTGTTTAATTCCGTTTTTTATGTCGAAGATGATAGACCAAAGCGCATTGTCGCAAGCGAACGCAATGCGGCATATTTTAACGTACGGCGGCATATTGTTGGCGCTTGCGGCGCTGTCGATGTTGACGGGCGGTTTGGCAGGCAAGTTTGCGGCGACGGCAAGCTGCGGGTTTGCGAAAAATTTACGGCACGATTTATTTTATAGGGTGCAAAAATTCTCGTTTTCGAACGTGGATAAATTCTCCACGTCGTCGCTCGTTACCCGTTTGACGACGGACGTCACCAACGTGCAGCAATCGTACCAAATGTGTTTGCGTATCGCAATCCGCGTTCCGTTGCAGTTTATTTTCGCGATTGTAATGAGCTTTGTCATCAATCCGAACTTGGCTTGGATATTCGTATGCGTCGTGCCTGTATTGGGGATTTTGATATTCTCGATAGTGCGTTACGTTATGCCGTTTTTCCGTCGGATTTTTAAAAAGTACGACGCGCTCAATAACTCGGTGCAGGAAAACGTAGGCGGTATCCGCGTCGTCAAATCGTTCGTGCGCGAAAAACACGAAACGGAAAAATTCGAAAAAGCGGCGGGGGAAGTAAGAAACGATTTCACGAAAGCGGAAAAAATCCTTGCGCTCAACTCGCCGATTATGACGCTGTTTATCAACGTGGCGGTGTTGATTATTTCCTTCTTCGGTGCGAAACTGATTATGAACACGGCAACGATAGGCGCGAACAAAGAAGTGGTGGGCGAATTTTTACCCACCGAGCTTTCCGCGCTCATTACCTACGGCGTGCAAATTCTGTCCGCGCTGATGATGTTCTCTATGGTATTCGTCATGATTACGATGTCGCTTGAATCGGCGCGAAGAATCAGCGAAGTATTGAACGAAGAATCGGACGTCGTCAGTCCCAAAGACGGCGTTACGCAGGTCAAAGACGGCGAAATCCGTTTTGAAAACGTGAGTTTCAAATACTCGTCGAAAGCGGAAAACTACGCGCTTTCGGATATCGACTTAACGATAAAATCGGGCGAAACGGTAGGTATATTGGGCGGTACGGGTTCGTCGAAAACAACGCTTATTCAGCTTATTCCCCGCTTGTACGATACGACGGACGGCGCAGTATACGTGGGCGGCGTCAACGTTAAGGATTACGATTTGGACGCTTTGCGAAAGGAAGTTTCGGTGGTATTGCAAAAGAACGTACTCTTTTCGGGTACGATAAAGGAGAATTTGCGTTGGGGGGACGAGAACGCGACGGACGAAGAGATAGAACGCGTTTGTAAACTCGCCCAAGCGGACGAATTTATCCGCTCTTTCCCCGACGGCTACGATACGTATATCGAACAGGGCGGCACGAACGTTTCGGGCGGTCAAAAACAACGCCTTTGTATTGCGAGAGCGCTGCTCCGCAAACCGAAAATTTTAATCTTGGACGATTCGACGAGCGCGGTAGACACCAAAACGGACGCGTTGATTCGTCACGCGTTCAAGGAAGAAATCCCCGACACGACGAAGATTATCATCGCGCAACGCGTGTCGTCGGTGGAACACGCCGACCAAATTTTGATTTTAGACGGCGGTAAAATCATTGCGAAAGGCAACCATAACACGCTTATGGAAACGAGCGAAATTTATCGCGAAATATACGAAGCGCAAACGAAAGGGAACGCTTCGGAAGAAGGGGGTGAAGCGTAATGGCACAGGCAACCACCCAAAGAAGAGTTATGCCCAAAGGACCTATGCGCGGACGGGGTATGCCCGTACCCAAGGGCGCGATTCAAAAAGGCACGTTGGGCAGATTGTTAAAAACGGCGTTCAAGTACTACAAATGGCAACTCATCGTCGTATTCGTATGTATTCTTATCAGCTCGACAGGTAGCTTGATATCGTCGTTGTTTACGAAAACGCTTATCGACGAAATTATCCCCAAGGGCGTAGCGAACGGCTTTGCGGCGGCTGCAAGCGACCTGCTCAAATTGATATTGGTCATGGGCGCTATGTACGGCGTCGTCGTGCTTGCCACGTTCTTTTACAATCGGTTGATGGCGACGGTTACGCAGGGGCTTTTGTACCATTTGCGAACGGATATGTTCAAAAAAATGCAAACGTTGCCGATTAAGTACTTCGATACGCACGCGCACGGCGAGATTATGAGCGCGTATACCAACGATACGGACGCAACGAGACAGCTTATCGGTCAAAGCTTACCGTCGGTAATGAGTAACGTTTTAACGTTGCTCGTATCGATAGGCGTAATGCTGACGTTCAGCTTTTGGTTGTCGCTCGTGGTATTAGGCTCTACGCTTTTAATGACGTTTATCGTGAAGAAGATTGGCGGCAACAGCGCGAAATATATGGTGGCGCAGCAAACGTCGCTCGCAGAAGAAGAAGGTTTCGTGGAAGAGATGATGAAGGGGCAAAAGGTCGTCAAAGTCTTTACCCACGAAGAGAAAGCGAAGGAAGATTTCGATGCGCATAACGCAAAGCTGTTCAAGGATAGCGAACGCGCGCACGTATTCGGGAATATCTTAGGACCGATTATCGGCAACGTAGGTAATTTCAATTACGTGCTGCTTACGATTATCGGCGGACTGTTCTTAACGATGGGTTGGACGAATTACGGGTTTATCAACGTATTTTCGGGCGGCGGCTTGTTGGAAATCGGTATCATCGTATCGTTTTTGGGTATGTCGCGGAACTTTGCAATGATTATCAACCAACTTTCCCAACAAATCTCGATGATAGCAATGGGTATGGCTGGTGCGAGCCGTATTTTCAAATTGATGGACGAAGAGCCCGAACAAGACGAAGGGTACGTTACGCTCGTCAATGCGATAGAAGACGAAAACGGCAACTTGACGGAAACGGAAAAGCGTACGGGCGTATGGGCGTGGAAACACTATCATAAAGCGGACGGCACGACGACGTATACCCGTTTGCGCGGCGATATCGTAATGGATATGGTGGATTTTTGTTACGTGCCTGAAAAACAGGTATTGACGGACGTAACGCTGTACGCAAAGCCCGGGCAAAAGATAGCGTTTGTCGGCGCGACGGGCGCGGGCAAAACGACGATAACCAACCTTATCAACCGCTTCTACGATATTGCGGACGGCAAAATCCGCTACGACGGTATCAATATCAATAAAATCAAAAAGAGCGACTTGCGCCGCTCGCTGGGGATAGTTTTGCAGGATACCAACCTGTTTACGGGTACGGTCATGGAGAATATCCGTTACGGTAGATTAGACGCAACGGACGAAGAGTGCGTCGAAGCGGCAAAGCTTGCGAACGCGGACGATTTTATCCGTCGTTTGCCCGAAGGGTATAATACGTTGCTTACGAACAACGGCGCGAATTTATCGCAAGGTCAACGCCAGCTTCTCTCGATAGCGCGCGCGGCGGTGGCGGACGCGCCTGCGATGATATTGGACGAAGCGACGTCGTCGATAGACACGCGCACGGAAGCGCTCGTCAACGACGGTATGGACAAATTGATGCAGGGCAGAACGGTATTTGTGATAGCGCATAGATTATCGACGGTAAGAAACGCCAACGCGATAATGGTTCTCGACCACGGCAAAATTATCGAACGCGGCACGCACGAACAGTTGATTGAACAGAAGGGCGTGTATTATCAGCTTTACACGGGCGCTTTTGAACTTGAATAAGCGGAGAACCTCCGCTGGCGAGTTTTTCTATCTTTCGGTATCGCTTTTTTGTAACGTTATCGTAAACAAGGAGTCAAGAGGCATTGTCTCTTGCGGATGGTAAAGGCAGAGCCTTTACGACTCTCTGTCAAGAGCCGCCGATAGGCGGAAGAAAAGCCCCAAGAAAAGCAACCGCAGGTTGCGCTCCAACGCCGATAGGCGTTTGATATAATGAAAAATTAAAAACGCAGTGCAATATTTTGCACTGCGTTTTAGTTGAGCAAAGAAATTTATACGCGCACTTGAATATAAAATTCCTAAATACAATTTAATTATTAGGTACTCTTACATAAACAGAGAAAGATTGTTCATCTTCATAGAAAAAGACTTCCAGATAGTAATCCTCTTCGTTATATTCCATATAATACAAGTCGGGACTTGTTGCGGATTGTATATACCCGTCGAAGCCATAAGGACGACAACTATCTACATAAGAACGAAAATCACTTTCATCGGCATTTTCCACTTCTAACGATACCCACTCGTTATCTGCGTGGCGGATATCGTAATCCATTTTTGGTTCGGGGATAATATCACCGAGAAGTTTTGTGGAAGAACTATTTGAGTTGCTCGTTGAATTAGATGAAGAACCGTTAGAATTATTCTTCGTGCTATCGTCGCAAGCCATAAGACTTAAAGGTATGCAGCAAAAAGATAATAAAGCCATAAGTTTAGTTGCTAATCGTTTTTTCATAAAAATCTCCTTGTTTTATTAAATAAAAAAGTGCGCCAACCGAAGTCAACGCACCGAAAAATGCGAAACTCCAAGTTGTCGCCAAACGAACTTTATCGCAAGTATAAGCATAGTCATACTATCGAACGGGAGTCGCACTTTTACCAAATGGATTCTGTTCGATTAGTATGATAAAATAGGGGCAAAGTATCCCATAAAAAAGAAACTACGCCTAATTTGCGATAATATTAAGTTCGTTTGGCATAATTAGTATAGCATATATATAATTTTTTATCAAGTAGTTTTTATTATAAAAAGATATAAATTTTGCCAAAACTTTTTCCAAAGGAAAAAACTTCACTTGATTTATCAAACTTCGCTTTTGCCCCAAGGCAAAAACTTCACTAAAAAAAGGACGGTTGACCGTCCTTTTTTCTTATCTTGTCGCCAGCCAAACCATCAACACGGATACGTCCGCTGGGTTTACGCCCGATATACGGCCTGCTTGTCCCAAATTCATAGGGCGCACGCGGTTGAGCTTTTCTCTCGCTTCCAATCGAAGCCCTGTAATGCTGTCGTAATCGATATCTTCGGGCAAAGCCTTGTCTTCCAGCTTTTTCGCCCGTTCAATCATTTCCAAGCCCTGCTTTAAGTATCCTTCATAACGCACGGTAATTTCCGCCGTTTCAATCACGTCTTTGCTGTATTCGTGGAACACGTTAAAATGCGCCATAATATCCTTTAAGGGGATAGAGCGTTTCAGCATATCGGCATACGACACGCCGCCGCTCGGCTTATCGTAACCGTAGTTTTGGAGAAACGGGGCGACGTCCTTTAACGGCAATCTCGTCCGCATTTTTTCAAGCAATTCTTCGTATTTTTTCTTGCGACTTTGGTATCTTGCAAGCCGTTCTTCCGTTACCAAACCGCAAGCGTAGCCCTTTTCCGTCAAACGGAAATCAGCGTTGTCTTGGCGCAAACAAATGCGGTGTTCGGCGCGAGAGGTCATCATACGGTACGGCTCGTCCGTGCCCTTGGTAACCAAATCGTCGATGAGTACCCCGATATACGCTTCGTCCCTGCGTAAAATAAAGGGGGAAAGTCCACGGAGCTTTAACGAAGCGTTCAAACCTGCCATAAGTCCTTGCGCCGCCGCTTCTTCGTAACCCGAAGTGCCGTTGATTTGCCCTGCGGTGTATACGCCTTCCACTTTTTTAAATTCGAGCGAAGGCAATACGTCGAGCGTATCGATACAGTCGTATTCGATAGCGTAGCCGTAGCGCATAATATCGGCTTTTTCCAAGCCTGCCACGGAGGAATACATCAAACGCTGTACGTCGTGGGGCATAGAGGTGGACATACCCTGTACGTACACTTCCAAAGTGTCCGCGCCTTCCGGTTCCAGGAAAATCTGATGCCGTTCTTTGTCCTTGAAACGGACGACTTTCGTTTCGATAGACGGGCAATACCTAGGTCCTGCCGATTGAATAACGCCGTTGTACAAAGGGGAGCGGTCTAAATTTTCCATAATCACGCCGTGCGTGGTCAAATTGGTATAGGTAAGATAGCAAGGCATCTTGTTTTCGGGGGGAGCGTCGTGCATAAACGAGAAGGGGTAAATATCCGTATCCCCGTTTTGAATTTCGCACTTGGAATAATCAATCGTCCGTCCGTCCAATCTCGCAGGCGTACCCGTTTTGAAACGGCGCACGTTAAAGCCGAGTTTTATAAGACTTTCCGTTAAATGATTGGCAGGCGCAAACCCGTTCGGACCCGATTTTTGTACCACGTTGCCCGTAATGGTTTCGCCGTTTAAATACACGCCCGTGCAAAGGATAACCGCCTTGCAGGAAATTACGCCGCCGTAGGTTGTTTTCACGCCTGCGCATTTACCGTTTTCCACAAGAATTTCCGCCGCTTCCGCTTGAATAATGCGTAAATTTTCCGTATTTTCGAGCACCCGTTTCATTTCACGGTGGTAGGCGTTTTTATCCGATTGCGCACGCAAGCTTTGCACCGCCGCGCCTTTGCCCACGTTGAGCATACGGATTTGTAGCGCCGTTTTATCGGCGACGATACCCATTTCTCCGCCGAGCGCGTCGATTTCACGTACCAAATGCCCCTTTGCCGTGCCGCCTATAGACGGATTGCAGGGAAGAAACGCGATACTGTCGAGATTGAGCGTCAAAAGGGCGGTTTTGATTCCCGTGCGAGCCAAAGCAAGCGCAGCCTCACACCCTGCGTGTCCTGCGCCTACGACCACCGCGTCCGCGGCATATTCCAAAAACGTAGTATCTACTTTTTCCATAATCAATAATAATTAGATATAAAGAGAGTGAAGTTACGCCTACGGCGTAGTGAAATTTTTTGCGTAGACGCAAAAAATTTGTGGCTGTTTAAATATTAGCAATTACTTTTTGTCCGTAATACAGACAAAAACTTCACTGATAAAAATAGCGGCTCGCCGCTTACTTTTTCAATACGATATTTTTAATATCGTCGATTTCCTTGGCAATGCGTTCGTTGAGCTTTTCCAGCTTTTCCATTTTATCCCGCGCATACATAATCGTGGTATGGTCGCGTCCGCCGAGCGTTTTGCCGATAAAATCCAACGGCAGGGAAAGCATATCGCACATAAGATAAGCGCAAATTTGTCTTGCTTTCGCAAGGTCTGCTTTCTTGCCTTTGCCGAGCAAGTCTTCTCTCGATTGTTTGAAATACGAACAAACGGCGGAGATGATTTTTTCGGGTGTAACGTCTTCCTGCTCGGACGGCTCGTTCACCGATTCGTTGAGCGCCTGTTTGGCGAGTTCGAGAGAGATAGGCTCTTCGTGCAACTTGCTTGCGAAGATAACCTTGGTCAATCTACCTTCCAGCGTTCTTACGTCGTGCCCGGAATTTTGTGCCAAAAATTCAAGTACGTCGTCGGGCATCACGCACCGTCTGTCGAGCGCCTTTCTTTGCAAAATGGCGATTTTCGTTTCAATGGACGGCGGTTGAATATCGGCAATCATACCCCCTTCGAAACGGGTACGGAGTCTGTCTTCCAGCGTCGCGATTTCCTTCGGCGGTCTGTCCGAGGTTAAAACGATTTGCTTGTTTTGCGCTGTGAGTTCGTTGAAGATGTTAAACAACTCTTCTTGGAGCTGCATTTTACCTTTGAGCTGTTGAATATCGTCAATCATCAATACGTCCACGTTGCGATAGTGGATACGGAACTTGTTGCCTGCCTTTTGCGTAATGGACGCAACGAATTCGTTTAAGAAATTATCGCAAGTGGTATACAGCACCCGTTTTTCGGGCGCGTTTCGCGCGATATGGTTGGCGATAGCGTGCATAAGGTGGGTTTTTCCTAAACCCGATTCCCCGTAGATAAACAGCGGATTAAACGCCGAACCGGGTTCTTCCGCTACCGCTTTTGCCGCGGCGTAAACAAACTTGTTGGTAGGTCCTACGACGAAGGAATCGAAGGTAAAATCCTTGCGGATAGGGGAAGCTTGGAAATTATCGAGCGCGTCGCCTTCTTCTTCCAAGGTGAACGCGTCGCTCCCTTCCACGTACAAACGGAAATCGTTTAACCCAATATCGCACTTTACGATAGCGTCGCGAAGCTTATCGCCGATTTTATTGGTCGTCAACGCTTCGGCGTTGGATTCGGAAGAAACCTGCAACACGATTTTACGGTTGCGGATATCGATAGGCTCGATACCGCGGTTTTCGAAAAAGTGCGTGAAAGAAATAGGCGAAATCGTCTTTTGCGCCTGTTCGAGAATTTGTTTCCATAAAGTTTGTAAATGCGTATTGTCGGACATAACTGTAACCCCCCCCCTTGGCGAAATTTTGTCTTTTCGCCGTCGTATGCTTGTCTTTTGAGAAATTATTTGATATAATTATAATACAAAATGCGCGGAAAAGAAAGCGATTTTGACGGTTTTTTTACGATTATGCAAATAAAAAAATTATTCCTTCAAAATTTCAGAAACTACGAATCGGAAAATTTCGAGTTTTCCGAAGGACTTAACGTCCTTTTCGGCAAAAACGCGCAGGGGAAAACCAACTGCGCGGAAGCCGTTTTTTATCTTTGCACGGGTACTTCGCTCCGTATCCGCCACGATAAACAGCTCGTCAAAATCGGCGAACAGAGCGCGAAAATCACGGCGGAAGCGGAGAATCGCTACGGCAAAGTGCTTATCGAAGCGGAAATCTCGGAAAACAAGCGTGAAATCCGCGTAAACGGCGGTAAAATCTCCAAAAACGCCGATTTGCTCGGTCATATCAACAGCGTGTTTTTCTCGCCCGGAGAGCTGCGTTTAATCCAAGACGGACCGGACGAAAGACGTCGGTTTATGAACGTTTCGATATCGCAAAATTCCGCGCCTTATTACACGGCGTTGCTTCGGTATAATAAAATACTCGACCAACGCAACGCGCTTTTGAAAAATCCCGATTATACGCTCGTTTTGGACACTCTTCCCGTGTGGGACGAACAGCTTTGCAAATACGCGGCGACGGTGGTAAAAAAACGGGTGGAATTTTTGGATAAACTCGCTCCGTATGCCAAGGAAATGCACGCGTATTTAACGGACAACGCAGAGGAACTTGTCCTGCGCCCCGAACGCAAGTACGAAGGCGAAGAAGGAGAGATAGCGCAAACGCTTGCGCGCCGACTCGCCAATAATTACGAAAAGGATATGCGGCTTGGGTTCACGACGGTAGGTCCGCACAGGGACGATATCGACGTGTTGATAAACGGAATCGACGCAAAATCCTACGCTTCGCAGGGTCAACAACGTACGGCGGCACTGTCGTTAAAGCTTGCGGAAGTGCAAATTTTTAAAGAAATTTCGGGCGAGTACCCCGTTTTGATTTTGGACGACGTCATGAGCGAGCTCGACTTACCCCGTCGTAAAAAATTACTTCAACGCGTACACGGTATGCAGACTTTGCTTACCTGTACCCACGCCGAACGGGTTTTGTACGGCGCGGATTGCCGCAAAATCCGCATTGAAAACGGAAAGATTAAAAGATAAACGAGCGAAGCTACTGTACTACGCCATAGGCGTAAATGCACTTGCGTAAGCGAACTTTACTTAATACGGTGCTTCACTTTAATAAGAACTATGAAAGCAGACTTACATTTACACAGTATTTATTCCGACGGCAAGTACACCCCCGACAAAATTTGCGCGATAGCAAAGACAAGGGGACTTTCCTTGCTTTCGATAACCGACCACGACACGCTTATGGGTTTAGACGATAAACGCGCGGCGGCAAAGCGCCACGGCTTGTCTTATTTGTCGGGTTGGGAAATATCCGCGTACGATAAAGAAGAAAAAATCCATATGCTCGGCTACGGCTGTACGATGGGCGAAGCGTACGAATCCTTCACCCAAAAGCGTAGAGCGGCGTCCTTTGCAAGAGTGGAAGACAGCGTAAAAAAATGCAACGCTATCGGTATTCCCTTGACGGTGGAAGAAGTACTTGCTATGCGTTTACACGACGACGTTCCCGCCCATACGATGCACGTGGCGAGAGCGTTGCAAAAATACGTGTCGGGTACGGACGGTGAAATTTACGAAAAATATTTATCAAGGGGAAAGGTCGCCAATTCCAATATCGGCAGACCTACGCCGCGGGAAGCGATAGAGATTATCCACGCGCTCGGCGGCGTGGCGGTGCTCGCCCATCCGGGACGGATTCCCTTTGATTGGACGGAAAAAGAAAAGCTCGTATCCAAATTGAAAGATACGGGTTTAGACGGAATAGAAGCCTTTTACACGACGCATACTGAAAGGGAAACGGCGTATTTCCAAACGCTTGCCAAACGCTACGGGTTGTTTGTTACGGGCGGTTCGGATACGCACGTGGAAGATAGTACGCACGCTATCGGCACGCCCGATTATTATGCGCAAAGCGAAAAATTGCTCGCCTTTATCCAAGCGCCTTAAACCGTATTGCGCCCCAAATTTACGCGGTACATATAGGGGGTAACGTATGCGAATATCATGCCGTAAACGCCACGTTCGGACGCTAACGCTCCTGACGGGCGTTTTTTTTATTTTCACGGTCTTGCGTCTTCCGTCCGCACCCGTCCGCGCGCAACAACTGATGTCGGAGTGGAAACGGCTTGCTTCATACACCACGTATTATAGCGCAGAGGATAAGGATAGGAGTGAAAATATCCATATAGCCGCGTCGCTTATCGACGATATCGTCTTGCAGGCGTACGGGGAATTTTCCTTCAATCAAACGGTGGGCAGGCGAACGGCGGACGCAGGTTTTAAGCAGGCGAAAATCATCGTAAAAGGGGAATACGTTTTGGGTGTGGGCGGCGGCGTTTGCCAAGTGAGCACCACGCTGTATAACGCGGCGCTTTTGACGGGGCTTACGGTAACGGAATTTCATCCCCACTCGTTACGCGTCGGATACGTACCGCCGTCAAGGGACGCGATGGTATCTACGCAGAGCGATTTGAAACTGTACAATCCGTACGATTACCCCGTACGGCTTCGCGCCAAGACGTTCGACGGGGGGATACGGATAAGCTTTTACGGCGAGAAAGGGATAGACAGGTACGATATCGTATCGGTAACCTTGGGGGAAATCCCACCGCCGCCGCCCGTCGTAAAAGAGGGAGACCAAGAAGAAATTTTGCGCGCGCCGAAGAACGGCACGAAGAGCGAAGCGTATTTGGAACGGTATCAAGGCGATAGCTTGGTATCCCGAAAACGGCTGCGCACGGACGAATATTTGCCCACGCAGGGAATACTCGTCAAAAAAATCGAAAATCCGAGCGATTAACTTACGTTAAACTTCGTTCAAACGTTTGTCTTTTCTTTCAGAAAATGTTATAATGGAAGAGTATAAAATCGGGGAAAGCGTATTTTTCAAAAGGAAACTCTTTTCCCATTGCAAAAGGTGGCTTATTATGGAAAGATTGCAACTGAAAGAACTGAACAAATCCCTAACCGCGTACGCTGACAAGGAAGTAACGGTAGCGGGTTGGGCGAGAACGATTCGCGATTCCAAGGCGTTCGGGTTTATCGAACTCAACGACGGTAGCTGCTTTAAGAGCACGCAAATCGTATTCGAAAGAGCGAATATAGCCAACTATGACGAAATTGCGCATACGAACGTCGGCGCGTCGCTTGTCGTTAAAGGCGTAGTGGTGCTTACGCCCGAAAATAAACAGCCGTACGAAATCAAAGCGACGGAAATCCGCGTGGAAGGGGAATCGACGCCCGATTACCCCTTGCAAAAGAAACGCCACTCCGTCGAATTTTTGCGTGAAATCGCATACCTTCGTCCAAGAACCAACTTGTTTGGCGCGGCGTTCAGAATCCGTAGCGAAGCGGCGATTGCAATTCATAAATTTTTCAACGAGAGGGGTTTCGTGTACGTGCATACCCCGATTATCACGGGCAGCGATTGCGAAGGCGCAGGCGCAATGTTTCAGGTAACGACGTTGGATATGAACGCGGAGAAAAAGGCGGGCGAGCCCGATTATAAAGACGACTTCTTCGGCAAGAAAGCGGCGCTTACCGTTTCGGGACAGCTCAATGCGGAAACGTACGCGATGGCTTTCGGCAACGTGTATACGTTCGGACCTACTTTCCGCGCGGAACACTCGAACACGGCGCGTCACGCGGCGGAATTTTGGATGATAGAGCCGGAAATGGCGTTTTGCGATTTGGCAGGGGATATGGACGTAGCGGAAGCGATGGTAAAATACGTCATCAATTACGTAATGGACACTTGCGCGGACGAGCTGAATTTCTTGAACCAATTTGTGGATAAAGGACTTTTGGAGCGTTTGAAGAACGTATCGGAAAACGCGTTCGTGCGTTTGACGTATACGGAAGCGATTGAAATTTTGAAAAAGCACGCGGACAAGTTCGACGATAAGAATATCTTTTGGGGTAAGGATTTGCAAAGCGAGCACGAACGTTTCTTGACGGAATCGGTATTCCAAAAACCCGTATTCTTGACCGACTATCCGAAAGAAATCAAGGCGTTCTATATGAAACAAAACCCCGACGGAAAGACGGTGGCGGCGGTAGATATGCTCGTGCCGGGAATTGGGGAACTTATCGGCGGTTCGCAAAGAGAAGACGACTACGACAAACTCGTGGCGCGTATTCAAGAATTGGGTATGGACCCTGCCGATTATTGGTGGTATTTGGATTTGAGAAAATACGGCGGTACGACGCACGCAGGCTTTGGCTTGGGCTTTGAACGTATGGTAATGTATTTAACGGGTATTTCAAATATCCGCGACGTAGTGCCTTATCCCAGAACGTTCGGCGATTTGAAATACTAAAATCAGGTGAAGTTTTTACGCAATGCGTAAAAGATAACTTTGTCTAACGACAAGTGAAGTTTTCCGCGTCGCGGAAAGTGAAGTTTTTTGTCCGCTTTGCGGACAAAAAGTTAATGCTTATATAAATAAAACCACAACTTTTTTGCGTACACGCAAAAAAACTTTACTGCGAAGCAACTTCACTACGCCATAGGCGTAACTTCACTTAAATTCACTCAAAAGGAGACAGCATATGATTAAAATCGTAGCAGATGCAATGGGCGGCGATTTCGCCCCCGTAGAACAGGTAAAAGGCGTTGTAGCCGCGCTCAATAGCAATAAAGATATCAGCGTCATTTTGGTGGGAGACGAAACGCAAATCAAAGCGGAACTTGCCAACCATAAATACGACGAAAGCCGTTTGGAAATCGTACATACGACGGAAACCATCGGTATGGAAGAAATCCCGACGAAAGCGGTAAAGACGAAAAAAGATTCTTCGCTCGTGGTAGCGTTCCGTATACTCAAAGAAGGCAAGGCGGACGCGCTTGTATCGTCGGGTTCGACGGGGGCGGTGCTTACGGCGGGCGTGCTCATCTTGGGCAGATTGAAAGGGGTATCCCGTCCCGCGCTTTGTCCCGCTATCCCCAATTACCGCGGAGAAAGCACGTTTATTTGCGATTGCGGGGCAAACTTGGAGTGTAAACCCGTCAATCTCGTGCATTTTGCGGTAATGGCTTCGGCGTACGCGGAAGCGGTGTACGGCGTGAAGAATCCGCGCGTAGGGCTTCTCAATAACGGTACGGAAGACCATAAGGGGTTATTGTTGCAACAGGAAGTCAACCATTTGCTCAAAGAAACGGATTGTATCAACTACGTAGGCAACGTTGAAGGCAGAGAATTGATGTACGGCGATATCGACGTAATGGTTTCGGACGGATTTTCGGGTAATATCGCCACGAAGTCGGTAGAAGGCTGCGCGAAAGCGGTATCGACGATTTTGAAGAACGAATATAAGCGCAATATTTTTACGAAAATAGCGGCGCTCTTCTCGACGGGCGTTATCAAGAATATCAAGAAGAATCTCGATTACGAAGGCAAGGGCGGCGCAATGTTCTTAGGCTTGCAAAAAGCGGTAGTGAAAGGGCACGGCAACTCGAAAGAACGCGCGTTTGCGGTATGTATCGAGCAAGCGGCGAACGCCGTTCGCGGAGATATGGTCGGCAAGATGAAAGAAAAGATAGATAAAGTCAATATGGACCAACTCGCCGAAACGGCAAAGACGGCGGCGGAAAACGGGGCGCAGTAATGCACGCCGTTTTTTCGGAAATAGAAGAAAAAATCGGATATCGGTTTCGGGATAAAGATTTGCTGAAAGAAGCGTTCACGCACGCCACGTACGCGCATTTGCACGGCGGGAAGGATAACGAACGTGTCGAATTTTTAGGGGATACGGTCTTGCAGTTTGCCATCACCGACTATTTGTATAAAAAATACCCTGAAAAGACGGAAGGCGAGCTCACCCGTTTGCGCGCGAAGCTCGTTTGCGAAGAATCGCTTTTGGGCGCGGTGGAAAACTACGGCTTGGGCAAATATTTGCGTGTCGAAGGGAGTAAAGCCAACGTAGGGAAAAAGACGTATTCCAGCTTGTTCGAAACGGTAACGGGCGCAATCTATTTGGACGGCGGTTACGAACAGGCGAAGGAATTTATCTTCCGTAGCGGACTTGTGGAAAGCGCGCCGAAAGACAAAGACGCGAAATCGCTTTTGCAGGAATATTTGCAAGGCTTGCATAAAGAGCCGCCGAAATACGCAAGCGTGAAGGAAGGCAAGGATAACGCGCCCACCTTCCGCTGTCAAGCGAGCGCTTTGGGAAAGACGGCGACGGGCGCAGGTAAAAGCAAAAAAAGCGCGGAGCAAGAAGCCGCAAAGCGGCTTTTAACGTTGCTCCGACAATCAAAAGGTAAAAAATAAAACTGTATTATACACATAATCACGGAAAGGAGTACATTTTGGATTTAAAAGAAATACAACTCGTGGGTTTCAAATCCTTTGCGGACAAAACGACGATTCGTTTTGAAGAAGGCGTAACGTGTATCGTAGGGCCGAACGGTTGCGGTAAGAGTAACGTAGCGGACGCCGTGCGTTGGGTGCTTGGCGAACAGTCTGCAAAATCGCTTCGCGGCTCGCAAATGCAAGACGTTATTTTCAGCGGTACGTTGGAACGTAACCCGCAGCGTTCGTGCGAAGTTACGCTCGTGTTCGATAACAGCAACCGCATTTTCGATTTAGACGTTGCGGAAGTAGCGATGACGCGCCGTTTGCAGCGTGTAGGCGAAGATAAATTCGAGAGCAAATACCTTATTAACAATCAACCGAGCCGTTTGCGCGATTTGGTTGCGCTTTTCCACGGTATCGGCTTGGGCAAAGAAGGCTATTCGATTATCGGTCAAGGCAAAGTCGAACAAATTATGAACGCGAAACCGGAAGACCGCCGCTTGATTTTCGAAGAAGCGACGGGGCTTATGGTATTCAAATCGAGAAAACAGGAAATCGAGAGAAAGATAGAAGACTCCAACGATAATTTGTTCGTATACCGTCAACGCATCGATGAAGTGCAACGCCGTTTAGGGCCGCTTGCCAAACAGGCGGAGGCGGCGAAAGAGTATAACGAATATTCGGAAATGCTCAAAGACCACGAAGCCAATACGTATATCTACCGTTACGAAAACGCGGAAAACGAAAAGGGCAAGTACAAGAAAGACATTGCGACGATTTCGGATAAGATTATCGATTTGAATACGAAAATCGAGCTTATCAACCGTAAAATAGAAGAGAATAGAGAAAAGATATCGCAAGCGGATATCCGCTTGACGGAGTTGAACGACCAAAGAGTCGTGCTTTCGGTAGGCAACGAGAGAAAGGACGGCGAGCTTCGTTTGGCGCAGGAGCGTATCAAGACTTACCGTTCGCAAATCGAAGCGGCGGGCGAAATGTTGGAAGCGAGCAAAATCCGTATCGGGGAAATCGACGACGAAATCGCGCTTGCGGGCAAGAAACACGAAGAAGACGTGAAAAAGGTTGCGGAGCTGGAAACGCAAACGGAAGTATTGCGCGCGGCGATAGCGGCACTCGATAAGAAAATCGAAGTATTCGAAAAGCTTTCGGACGAGAACCGCCAAAGCCAGCTTTCGACGGCAGACGAGCTTTCGGAAATGAAGAAAAATCTCGGTACGCTGGAAGCGCGTATGGAAGCGACGAAAGACCGCCTTGCGGAAATCGAAGCGGCTATCAATAAGACAAATGAAAGAAAGGAACGTTTGGAAAACGAGCTTTCTTCGGTAAGAAAGGACTTAAAGCGCTTGCGCGAACTTACTTCTTCGGGGGTAAAAGAATTCGAAGAAAAGCAAGAAGAAGCGCGTGAAATGCAGCTCACAGTCAACGACTTTAACCAAGAACTGTTCAACGCCAACGGTCAAATCGCTTCGCTTCGCGAGAATTTGGAAATGTATATCAGCCTGAAAAACCGTTTCGACGGGTATAAAGATTCGGTAAGAAGACTGCTTTCGATATCCAAAACGAATCCCGACGTAGGCAGACACCTTCGCGGCGCGCTTGCGGACGTAGTATCGACGGAACAAAGATACGAAACGGCGATAGAAACGGCGTTTGGCGGCGCTATGCAAAACGTAGTAACGCCGACGGCGGACGACGCGAAATATTTGATTGAATACTTAAAGCGCACGGGCGGCGGTATCGTAACGTTTTTGCCGGTAGCAAGTATGCGTCCCCGTCCCGATTCACGTGAAATCCGTCGCGCGCTGGAAGAACGCGGCGCAATGGGTCTTGCGACGGAACTCGTACAGTACGACGAGTATTATTATAACGTCATTTCCAATCTTTTGGGCAATACTCTTATATGCGACAATATCGCCAATGCGACGACGATAGCAAAGAAATACGGCAATATGTTCAAAATCGTAACCTTGGACGGCGACTTGATTGCCACCAGCGGTTCGATGACGGGCGGTAGCCGCGGCAGAAACACGGCTTCTCTTTTGTCGCACGAACGTAAAATCCAAGAATGCAAGGATAGCATAGCGGCGAAGCAAAAATACATAGAAAAGCTGAAAAAAGCGATTGCGGACAGCGAGAAGGCTCGGGAAGAAGCGGAAGCGGCGGTAGACGCGCTCCGTGAAAAGTACCAAGACGCGATGGGCGAAATCGCGGCGCTTGCGCAACGCGAAACGGCGCTCAATCAGCAGATAGCGGAAACAGTCAGCGACGTGGAAACGTATTCGGCGGCGCTCGAAGAATTGCAATTCAAGCTCGCGCAGCTCCAATCGGAAGAAGCAAACTCTTCCATGAGCGAAGAAGAAATTTTATCGCGTAGACAAGGCGCGCAAGCGCAGCTCGAAACGCAGCGCAGCCAATGCGAAACGTTCAAAGAAGAGCGCGCGGTAAAGAGCGAAACGCTCCGCGCTTCGGAAATTGAATACACGACGAGAAAAGCGGCAATCGAACAGTACGAAGAAACGGTTGCGCGTTTGACGGTGGAAAAAGAAGAACTCGTCAAGAAAATCGTCGATATGGAATACGAACGCACGGCAACGCAAACGAAGTTGAACGGCTTGGAAGCGGAAGCGGCGGAAAAGGAACTGACGGAAGAAGAGAAAGCGGCGGTACAGGCGATTGTAGACGAAATCAACGCGCTCTCGAAAGAAAAGGAAACAATCAACGCGCACCAGCTTTCTTTGGAAGAAGAAAAGACGTCTTTGCAAGAAACGCTGACGAAGCAATCGGACAAGCGTTATAAATGCGAAATCGAAATCAGTAAAATCGACACCAATCTTGAAAATATGCGTGCAAGAGTCGAAGAAGCATACGGGCTTGATTACGAAGGTTGCTTGCCGTATAAAAAGGAAGATTATAACGTCGAAGAAGGCGCGAACACGATTACGGTATTAAAGCGTAAAATCACGATGCTGGGCGCTGTTAACCCCCACGCCGTTGAAGAATACGAATACGAAAGCGCGCGTCACGAAGAGATGAGCGCGCAACGGGACGACTTGCAAAAAGCGATAGACGATTTGCAATCGGCGCTCGACGAAATCCGCGCGGAAATGCTCCGTATTTTCAACGAAGGCTTCGATAAGATTAACGAGAACTTCAAAATCACGTTCAAAGAACTGTTCGGCGGCGGTAAAGCGGAATTGCAAATCGATTACGTAGACGGCGAAGACCCGCTTGCGGCAGGTATCGAAATCGTCGCTTGTCCCCCCGGTAAGAAGCTGACGAAGATATCCCTGCTTTCGGGCGGTGAAAGAGCGTTAACGGCAATAGCGATACTTTTTGCCATCTTGCGTTCGCACCCGATGCCGTTCTGTATTTTGGACGAAATCGAAGCGGCGCTCGACGACGCGAACGTGGATAGATTTGCGTCGTATTTGAAGCGTTTTGCCAAGGAAACGCAATTCATTGTAATCACGCACAGAAAACCGACGATGAACCAAGCCGATTCGCTCTTCGGCGTAACCATGCAGGAAAAGGGCGTATCGAAGATAGTGTCGGTAAAACTTGCGGAAGTAGAGAGCAAGCTCGGCGCAGGCACCGTCGAGTAGCGAGCCGCTACGGGCGAGTCTTTCTATCTTTCGGTAACGCGTATATGTATACCGTCGATATGGGGTCAAGGGACGTGGTCCCTTGCGCGGTGCAGGACGCGCAGTCCTGCGACACTCTGTCAAGAGCCGCCCTTTGGGCGGAATGAAGCCCCCAGGAAAGCAACCGTAGGTTGCGCCCTAACGCCGTTAGGCGTTACTGCGGTGGCGAGCCACCGCCCCAAGTCTTTCTATCTTTCGGTATCGCTTATAAATAGCAATATCGTTGACAAATATAAGCCACAACTTTTTGTTCGTAGAACGGACAAAAACTTCACTTTCGCCAACGGCGAAAACTTCACTTGATTTATCAAACTTCACTTTTACGCATAGCGTAAAAACTTCACTATAAAGGAAATATTATGGGAATATTCGGTAAACTTTTCGGCGCGCTCAAAAAGACGAAAGAAGGCTTTTCGGGAAAATTGCGCGCCCTGTTTTCCAAAAACAAACTCGGCAACGAGTTTTATGAAGAATTGGAAGAAATCCTAATCTCGTCGGACGTATCGGTAACGACGGCGGAAGAAGTGGTAGAACGCGTCAAAGCGCAGGCAATATCCGAACGCTTAAAGGACGAAGAATACGTAATCAACCTGCTCCGTAAGATATTGACGGATATGTTGCAGGAATCGGAAGTAGAGCCGCCCGAATATCCTTGCGTGATTATGCTCGTAGGGGTAAACGGCGTCGGAAAGACGACGACGGTAGGGAAACTCGCGCACTATTTCCTTTCGCAAGGCAAAAGCGTTACGGTAGCGGCGGCGGACACCTTCCGCGCGGCGGCAAGCGAACAGCTTTCCGTGTGGGCGGATAGAGCGAAGGTGCGTATCGTTAAACACGAAGAAGGGAGCGACCCGTCGGCAGTTATTTTCGACGCGGTATCCAGCGCGAAGGCTAAAAAGACGGACGTTTTAATCGTGGATACGGCAGGAAGATTGCACGTCAAAGAAAACTTGATGAACGAGCTTCGGAAGATGGACAGAGTGGTTTCTCGCGAATATCCCGAAGCGGACTTTTTGAAACTGCTCGTTTTAGACGCGACGACAGGACAAAACGCCGTCAATCAAGCAAGGGTATTCGACGAAGCGGTAGAGCTGGACGGGATTGTGCTTACGAAATTGGACGGCACGGCGAAAGGCGGTTTCGTGTTCTCGCTCTCGTCCGAGCTTTCCCTGCCCGTGTTATACGCAGGCGTAGGAGAGAAGATGGACGATTTGGAAGCGTTCGACGCGGAAACTTTCGTGGAAGCAATCCTGTAAAAACCACCCAAGTACGCGTTGAAGCGTAAAAGGACGGATTATGAAAATCGATATTTTAACGTTATTTCCCGAGATGTTCTCCGCTATGCAGGAGAGCATTTTAGGAAGGGCGCAAAAACAGGGAAAAATCGAAATCAACGTAATCAATTTACGGGATTATACGGAAGATAAACATCTCAAATGCGACGATTATCCTTTTGGCGGCGGCGCAGGTATGGTAATGATGCCCCAGCCGATAGGCAGCGCGATAGAAGCGTTGGACCCCGAGCATAAAGCGCGGCGGATTTATATGTCTCCCAAAGGAGAAGTGTTCCGTCAACAAAAGGTATTTCAGCTTTTGGAATACGGGCATTTGATATTGCTTTGCGGACATTACGAAGGGGTAGACCAACGGGTTATCGATTTGTTTATCGACGAAGAGATATCGATAGGCGATTACGTATTGACGGGCGGAGAACTGCCCGCGATGGTGGTTGCCGATTGCGTCAGCCGTTACGTAGACGGGGTAATCAGTCCTTCGTCGCTCGTAGACGAAAGCTTTTCGGAGAATAGATTGGAATATCCGCACTATACCCGTCCGCAGGAATATAAGGGGTTAACCGTACCCGAAGTATTGCGCAGCGGCGACCACGGCAAGATAGACGCATGGCGAAGGGAGCAATCGTTAGAGCTTACGAAAAAACGCCGTCCCGATTTATTATAAGACGACGTATATACGTCGCAATACGGCGTCATACTTGCGTTTTGTCTTGCTCGTGTACGCAACAGTACACTCCCTACGACAAAGCCGCGTCTTCCTTGTCTTGCTCGTATCTCCGCCGTCTTATGGTAAGAGTTTGAAAACAGGATTTTCTATCTTTTAACTTTTTTGTAGGGTTATCGTGGACGAAAATATTAATGATAGCCATAACTTTTCGCATGGCCGAAAAACTTCACTTTGGCGAAGCCAAAACTTCACTACGAAGTAACTTCACTTTGACTTTTGTCAAAACTTCACTTTAATTATATTAGGAAAACAACGATGAAAACTATTCAATGGTTTCCGGGGCATATGACCAAAGCAATGCGGGATATGGAAGCCAAGCGCGATTTATGCGACGGTATCGTATGCGTATTGGACGCGCGCGCGCCTATTGCCACGGT
This sequence comes from Clostridia bacterium, assembly GCA_017473605.1. Taxonomy (GTDB): domain Bacteria; phylum Bacillota; class Clostridia; order Christensenellales; family Borkfalkiaceae; genus Scatosoma. The sequence continues at coordinate 42,036 of JAFUKM010000003.1, forward strand.
AAATAAAAATTTCAAAAAGATATTCGGCGAAAAGCCGATTTTATTCGTTTTGAATAAATCGGATTTAGCGGATGCCACCAAGACGGACGGCTTTGTAAAGCTGTTCGAAAGCAAGGGTAAGTACGTGGTGAAATGCGATTCGACCAATCCTTCGACGAAGCGTTTGATATTGCAAAAGCTGAACGCGATTACGGAAGAAAAGCGCGCAAGGGCGCAAGCCAAGGGCGTGAATAAAACCTTCCGTTTTATGGTGGCGGGAATTCCGAATACGGGCAAAAGCACGCTGGTCAATTTAATCAGCGGGCAAAAGCGCGCCAAGACGGGGGATAAAGCAGGCGTTACGCGCGACGTGCGTTGGATAAAATGCGGCGCGTTCGACTTGCTCGATACGCCGGGCACGATGCCGCCGTCGTTTGACGAGCAATACCACGCAAGACACTTGGCGTATATCGGCAGTATCAACGACGATATCTTGGATATGGACGATATCGCGCTCGAACTGTTGGGCGAGCTTGCTGAGAAATACCCCAACTGTTTAACCGAGCGTTACGGTATTACCGATTACAGCGAAAAATTGGGTATGTACGAAGCGCTTTGCAAACGTAGGGGCTTTATTCTGCGCGGCGGAGAATTCGATTACGAGCGCGGCGCAAAAGCGCTCATCGACGATTTTAGAAAGGGCAGAATCGGTAAAATCAGCTTGGAATCGGCAAGCGATTACGACAATTTCGAGTTTTAAGCAAAAAAAGGAAAAGCGTATGAAAAAACAATGGAACGCGGAAGAAAAACTCCAATATGAACGTGCTTTGCAATCGCAAGGGATAACGTATATCGCAGGAGTGGACGAAGTGGGTAGAGGCCCTTTGGCTGGCCCTGTCGTTTGCGCGGCGGTCATTATGCCGCTTGACGAAGATAAACTCGTTGTCGGCGTAGACGATAGCAAAAAGCTTTCGGAAAAGAAGCGAGAACAGCTTGCGGAAGAAATCAAACAAAAAGCGCTTTGTTATACGATAATCGAGATAGACGAAAAGACGATAGACGAAATCAATATTTTGGAAGCGACCAAACTCGGTATGAAAAAGGCGATTGAAACGCTGGCAATTCCCCCCGAAACAGTGCTCACCGACGGCAATATGACGATAGATATTAAGTATAAACAGCAAAGCGTGATTCACGGGGACGCTCTTTCCTATTCGATTGGCGCGGCGAGTATTATTGCCAAAGTATATCGGGATAAACTGATGGACGAGTTTGCCAAAGATTATCCCCAATACGGATTTGAGAAGAATAAGGGCTACGGCACGGCGGCGCATATCCAAGGGATAAAGGAGTACGGTTTATGTCCAATTCACCGCAGGACGTTCACAAAAAAGTTTTAGGTAGGAAAGGGGAAAGGGCGGTAGAAAAATACCTGAAACAATCGGGTATGCAACTGCTTTTCCGAAACTATCAAACGCCGTTTGGGGAAGCGGATATCATCGCAAAGGATAAAGACGAAATCGTGTTTGTCGAAGTGAAAACGCGCTCGTCAAACGAGTACGGGAGCGGTGCGGAAGCGGTTGGGAAGAGCAAACAACAGCGGTACTATAAGATAGCGCAATATTACGGATTGCAACACGGCGAAGAAATTAACGCGCGTTTCGACGTCGCGGAAGTGTCCGCCGCTTTACAAATCGAATACTTTAAAAACGCTTTCTAAAAAAGCGTTTTTTCATTTTTTTGCGATAATGCCCGCAATCCCTTACGCCGCAAGGGATTGCGACGATAAAAACACTCTTTCGACAAAAGTGTTTTTTATTTGTTTTCAAAATATATGTTATAATGTCCCCAATCCCTGGAAACAAAAGGGATTGGGGATTTTTATGGTCGTTTATATCGAATACGCCTTTTTATGGAATTTTCTACTCGATACCGTGCTTTTATGGCTTTCCTTGCGCGCGGTAAAACGGAAAATCCGCCTATTTCCTTTGCTCTTTTCCGCGCTTGTCGGCGCGTCGTTCGCGCTTGTTTTTCCTTTGCTCGTCTTACCGAATTGGGCGGCTTACTTGCTCAAATTTTCCGTCGGCTTTTTGCTTTGCTTCATAGCGTTCGGACGGATAAAGCATAAAAAAGAGTGGGGTAAGTACGCGTTAAATGGCGCGTTTTTCTTCACGTTTACCTTTGCGTTCGGCGGGGCGATTCTCGGTGTATCGGGTGAAAATCCGCGCAAAGGGATAATCTTGCTGATTTTTGCGTTTTTAACCTTTGTTTCTCTGTTTTTAATAAGAAAATTATACGCAAAACGGGCGGTAGAAAGGGATTTATACGCCTGTGTAATCGCTTATAAACAAAAGCGTTCCGCCGTTTCGGGCTTTTACGACAGTGGTAATTTGGCGATATGCAACGGCGCGCCCGTTTGCTTTCTTGCGCCCGACGTTTTTTACGATATTTGGGGAGAAGAAATCGCGCTTGGGGAAATGGAAACGACGGGGCAGGTATGCGGCGAAATCGTTTTTTCCACCGTAAGCGGAAAGAAACGCGTAAGGGCGTATTTGGGACGGCTGGAAATCACGTTAAACAAGGGTGAAACCGTCGTAAAAAAGGCATATTTCGCCCCGTCGGAGAATATGGTATTACGAGAGTACAAGTTGTTGTTAAATTCCCGTATTTTCGAATAAAAGTATTGGACAAAATAACCGAAAATGGAGAGAAAGGTATGAAGATAATGGAGATTTTACGGATTTTTTTGCAAAAAATCAATTACGTGGAAGCGAAAAATACGGTGGACTACGTTTGCGGCAACGGCGAAGCTTTGCCTATGCCACTCTCTTCTACTGAAGAGAGTGAAACGTTAAGTAAGATGATAAACGGCGAAGAAGCTGAACGGGAAAAAGCGAAATCCGATTTAATTCAGCATAATTTGCGTCTTGTTGTATATATTGCCCGAAAATTCGATAATACGGGAGTGGATAACGACGATTTGATATCTATTGGCACAATAGGGCTAATTAAGGCGATAAACTCGTTTAAGACGGATAAGAATATCAAACTTGCCACCTACGCGTCAAGGTGTATCGAAAACGAAATTTTGATGTATTTGCGGCGCACGGCGCGGCTGAAAAGCGAAGTGTCTTTCGATGAGCCGCTCAACACCGATTTCGAAGGGAACGAGTTGCTGTTATCGGACGTTTTAGGTACTTCCGCCGATACCGTATACGGGGATATCGAAGCGAACGCAGAAAAGGAACAACTGCGCGAAGCCTTGAAAAAGCTGACGGAAAGGGAGCGGAAAATCATGTGCTTGCGCTTCGGGCTTGGGGGTGGCGAAGAGATGACGCAAAAGGACGTTGCGGATTTGCTCGGCATATCGCAAAGCTACATATCGCGTTTGGAAAAGAAAATTATTTTGCGGTTAAAGAAAGAAATCGCCAAAATGGAATAGCTTATCAAAGCGGCAGGGGGACAGCTCTGCCGTTTATTTTAATAAAACGAGAAGTAAAAAAATGTTAAAAATACACTAATTTTTGCTATTGTCGCTTTCAAAAGGAAAATGATAAGATATATATACCCTAATATATATGGCGTGCGAAATGCGTGCGTAAGGAGAGCGAAATGAAAGCAAAAAGAAGGAAGATTTTTATCGGTGCGTTATCGGCTTTTGTCGTCGCCGCGGCTTCCGTTGCCGTGGGCGTTAGCGGTGTGAGAACTTCGGCGGAAACGGTGGAATTTGCAACCGATTCTACCAAATGGCAAACGTTGACGGGGATTACCGTGGATTCTACGTACGGCTTGGTGCCGTCGGTATTGTCCACGAATAAGTCGGTAATGACGGCGACGGGCGTGAATTTGGAATCCGATTCCAGCGGGACGATAACGTCTGATTTTTCAGGCGGTAGTTACGGCGTAATGGCGTATTATCTCAAATGGAACGAAGGGACGGACGCGGTTTCTTGGGATTGGAGCACGGGCGCAACTTCCGCGGGAACGAACGAATTTTTTACGGACAATAACAGTACGGAGAAAATTACGGCAACGGGCGTAAAAGGCGATTGGGCTGCGGTTGTAATCAGCTATGCGAAAGCGCCTATGGTGTTGGAGTGTAACGGCGGAACGATTACGCAAATCGGTTCTTTATGGACGAGCGGCTTCGGTATGTCCGATTATCAATATTTCTTTAAGCAAGAAACGCAAATTTCCTATTCGGTTGCGGATACCGATACGGGCGTAACCTATCAGTTCGGATTTTACACGCCCGATTACGGTTTGAAAACGCAGGTCGGTATGAATACGACGGGCGGCGTGCAAAATTCTACGAACACGAGATTGCAAGGCGCAGGCGCAATCCGCATTGAAAAAATCGTTGCGGGCGCAGAATTTACGTCGGGCAACAGCGATTATTTGGCGGGTACGGAAAATGCGATTCCTGCAAGCTTTATCAAAGTGGCGGTAGACGGAAAAGTATCGACGGGCGGAGACGAACCGCCGTCTACAAGCGTTGAATACGGTACGGATTCTACCAAGTGGCAAACGCTGACGAGTATCGGCGTAGGCGATACGGCGTTAGTGCCTACGCAAACGGACGGTAGCAGTAATTTCAAGGCAACGACGGTAGACGTCGGCGGAAATTCGGCTGCGACGATTACGTCTGATTTTGCTACGTCGGGAAACTGGGGCGCGATGGTGTATATGTTCAAGTGGAACGAAGGGCTGGACGCGGTTACTTGGTCGTATAATTCTTCCGCTACGGAATACGATTATAATTTTGACGGGGTTATTGCAACGGGCGCAACGGGAAATTGGCTTGCTCTTATTGTAAAATGTGCAAAGAATCCCGTTGTCGTTGAGTGCAAAGACGGCACGATTACGCAATTTTCCAGCAGTATTTGGCAAAGTGGATTCGGTAGTGCGGATACGTCAAGCTTATGGAAACAAAAAACGACGGTAAACCTTGCTTTGGCAGATACGGAAACGGGTGTGACGTTCACGGTTTCTTATGACGCAACGCAAAGCGACGGAACGGAAATTGGCGTAACGGAAACGACTATAAACTATACCTCGACGAATACCCAGCTTCGCGGCGAAGGCGCGTTTTCCGTATTGAAGGTTTGCGGTAACCCTGCATTTGACGGGACGAGCGCAAATACCGTTAGCGTGAAGGTGGACGATATTGCAAGCGAATATACCGCAGGGGCGGACGAAGAAGCGGAAAAGCATTGGTCTACGACGGCAAGCTATCCTACCGATTTTACGGACGGCTCGTTTACCCTTGTCGGTATCGGCGACCCGCAAATGTTCACCAAACAAAGCGCGTTGTATACGGGTATGTACAAGTGGATTGCGGATAACAAAGACGCGTACAATATCCAATACGCGATTAACTTGGGCGATACCGTAGACTATGCGTTGGATACCAATCAATGGGCGCTTGCGCAAAGCGCGCATAAACAGTTGCAAGACGTGAATTTGAAGTACGCTTTGGTAATGGGTAATCACGACTACGAAGGGTATTGGAATTTGTTTGACGGCGAGCCTATGGACCGTACGGCGACGAATTTTGCAACGTATTTCCCGTACTCCACGTACGAAAGCTGGTTGGGAACGGAAAATTTCGGCGTGTTCGAAGAAGGCAAGATGGAAAACTCTTGGCATAAATTTACGTATGGCGAAGATAAATATTTAATCGTGTCGCTTGAATACGGTCCGAAAGCGACGGTGGTGCAACAAGCGAAGGAATTGATTGACGCAAACCCCGATTATCACGTTATCGTGGCGACGCACTGCTATCTTGACGGCAATGCGAACTATTGCAACGACGGTTATATTGACTTGGGACACGACGGCGCTGTAAGCTCCGAACAGCTTTGGGAGAATTTACTCAGTAAATGCCCGAATATCTTTATGACGCTTTGCGGGCATACCGTTGGTTACGGCGTGGGTACGACGGTGGCGTACGGCGACGCGGGTAATCCCATTATTCAAATGAAAGTGGACGCGCAAGGTACGTTTAATGACGAAGAAACGCTTATCGCGCTGTATAAGATTAAGGGCACGAGCGTGGAAACGTATTACTATTCGGTATCGAGCGACAGATATTATGCGGGCTCGAACTTCTCGCTTGCGCCCGTGCAAGGCAGCGCAGGGACGGACGGCGGTATCGTCGGCGTGGAAATCGGCGCTTCTATCGAAGATATGCTCGGCTTTGAAAGCAAGGACGGTACGACGCCCGTAGGTACGTATGCTTCTACGGATACGAAAGTGGCGACGGTTGACGAAAACGGCAAAGTGACTGCCGTGGGTGTGGGTACGACGACGATTACCTATTCGTTAAACGGCAGACAGTCGGCATATGCGACCAGCGGCGTTATTACGAAATATACCGTGGATTTGGTGGTTACCTGTTCGCATACGGAAGATACGGGCAACGACCATAGCTGCGATACTTGCGGTACGAAAATCAGCGAGTGCGCGGACGAAGATAAAGACCATGCTTGCGATATCTGCGGCGAAACGTTAAGCGAGTGCGCGGACGAAGATAAAGACCACCTTTGTGATATTTGTGGCGAAACGGTAAGCGAGTGTGCGGACGAAGACAAAGACCACCTTTGCGATACATGCGGCGAAACGTTAAGCGAGTGCGCGGACGAAGATAAAGACCATAAGTGCGACATTTGCGGAACGGAAATGGGAACGCACGCGGGAACGGAAACTTCGCATATCTGCGAATACTGCGGAGAAAAAGCAAGCGAGTGTGCAGACGAAGATAAGAACCACGCTTGCGATATTTGCGGCGAAACGTTAAGCGAGTGTGCGGACGAAGATAAGAACCACGCTTGTGATATTTGTGGCGAAACGTTAAGCGAGTGCGCGGACGAAGATAAGAACCACGCTTGCGATATTTGCGGCGAAACGATAAGCGAGTGCGTAGACGAAGGCAAGGACCATAAGTGCGACATTTGCGGAACGGAAATGGGAACGCACGCGGGAACGGCTACTTCGCATATTTGTGAATACTGCGGAGAAAAAGCAAGCGAGTGTGTGGACGAAGGCAAGGACCATAAGTGCGACATTTGCGAAACGGAAATGGGCGTACACGCGGGAACGGAAACTTCGCATATCTGCGAATACTGCGGAGAAAAAGCAAGCGAGTGTGTGGACGAAGATAAGAACCACGCTTGCGATATCTGTGGTACGACAATAAGCGAGTGCGCGGACGCAGATAAGAACCACGCTTGCGATACCTGTGGCGAAAAAGTAAGCGATTGCGCGGACGAAGATAAAGACCACGCTTGCGATATTTGCGGTAAAACGTTAAGCGAGTGCGCGGATAACGATA
>JAFUKM010000004.1 GCA_017473605.1 Clostridia bacterium
ATATCTTGGACAGAAAGTAACGGAGGCGGTTATCACCTGCCCCGCATACTTCTCGGATAGCCAACGTCAGGCGACGAAAGACGCAGGTAAGATCGCAGGTCTTAACGTACTTCGTATCATCAATGAACCGACGGCGGCTGCGCTTGCGTACGGTTTGGATAAGGACAAGGGAGGCAAGGTTATGATCTACGACCTCGGCGGCGGTACGTTCGACGTTTCCATTTTGGAAATTTCCGACGGCGTATTCGAAGTGCTTGCGACCAACGGCGACACGAAGCTCGGCGGCGACGACTGGGATAACAAGATTATTTCCTATCTCGTAGACGAATTCAAGAAAGACAAGGGCATCGATTTGTCCAAAGACAAGATGGCGATGCAAAGATTGAAAGAAGCGGCGGAAAAGGCGAAAATCGAACTTTCCGGTATGTCTTCCACCAACGTAAACCTTCCCTTCATTTCGATGAGCGCGGACGGTCCCCAACACCTTGATATTACGATTACGAAACAAAAATTCGAAACGATGACGGCGGATTTGCTCGAAAGAACGGTTGCGCCTATGAAAGCGGCTATGCGCGACGCAGGGCTTTCGTACAGCGACATAGACAAGGTTATCCTTGTCGGCGGTTCGACGCGTATGCCCGCAGTCGTTGCGAAGGTAAAAGAAGTTACGGGCAAAGAACCGTTCAAGGGCATTAACCCTGACGAGTGCGTGGCTATCGGCGCGGCGGTGCAAGGCGGCGTTTTGACGGGCGAAGTAAAAGACGTGCTTCTTCTCGACGTTACCCCGCTTTCCTTGGGTATCGAAACGCTTGGCGGCGTGTTTACCCGTATCATTGACAGAAACACGACTATTCCCGTTAAGAAGAGCCAAATCTTCTCCACGGCGGCGGATAACCAAACGAGCGTGGATATTCACGTATTGCAAGGCGAACGCGAATTCTGCAAAGACAACAAGACGCTCGGCAACTTCATGCTCACGGGCATTGCTCCCGCTCCCCGCGGAATACCGCAAATCGAAGTTACGTTCGACATCGACGCAAACGGTATCGTACACGTAACGGCGCAAGATAAGGGTACGGGTAAATCCACCGATATTACGATTACTTCGTCTACCAACCTTTCGGAAGAAGAAATCGACAAGGCGGTAAAAGACGCTGAAAAGTTTGCGGAAGAAGACAAAAAGCGTAAGGAAAAAGTGGATAACAAGAACAAGCTCGACGGTATGATTTTCTCCGTAGAACAAACGATGAAAGAAGCGGGCGACAAGCTGGATGAAAACGACAAGGCAACGTTGCAAGCGGCAGTCGATACGGCGAAGAAAGAGCTTGAAAGCGACGATGACGAACGTATCAAAGCGGCGTACGACAAATTGATGCAAGACGTGCAACCCGTGTTCACGAAGATGTATCAAGCAGGCGCTAATGCGGCAGGCGGCGACAATGCAGGCGCGGGCGATAACGGCGATACGGAATTCCATCAATAACGCTTGAACGCGTACTTGCGTGGCGCAAAATTAAAAAAAACTTCGGGTTTGGCGCTTTGTCAAACCCGTAAGTGCTATAAAGGGTATAACGCCTAACGGCGTATAGCGCAACCAAAGGTTGCTTATGGGGCTGTTTATTGCAAGGGCTTTGCCCCTGCACCCCACAAGGGAGTATATCCCTTCACCCAATAAAAGGGAATTGACAGGTGTTTAACTATGGCAGACAAGAAAAATTATTATGAAACGCTGGGCGTGGACAAAAAGGCAACGCCTGACGAGATTAAAGCGGCGTATAGAAAGCTTGCGATGAAATACCACCCCGACAGAAATCAGGGGAACGCGGAAGCGGCGGAAAAATTCAAGGAAATCAACGAAGCGCACGAAACGCTTTCCGACAGCCAAAAACGCGCGGCGTACGATTACGAACTCGAACACCCCGGTATGGGCGGTTTTGGCGGCGGCGCAGGCGGCGGTGGTTTTAGCGGTTTCGGCGGCTTTGGCGATATCTTCGGGGATTTGTTCAGCGGCTTCGGCTTTGGTGGCGGTGCGCAAAGAACGGCGCGCAGCGAAGTAGGCGATGATATTCAACGGGAAATGACGCTGTCCTTTATGGACGCGGCGAAGGGCTGCAAAAAAACCTTCTCGTATATGCGTAACGAACCCTGTTCGTCCTGTAAAGGCACGGGCGCGAAGAACGGAAACGAATATTCCACCTGTTCGAGATGTAAAGGCTCGGGCGTGGTGCAACAAGTGCAAAATACGATGTTCGGGCGTACGATTCGTCAATCCGTTTGTCCCGATTGCGGCGGTGTTGGGCGAATTATTAAGGAAAAATGCGCCGACTGTAAGGGTAAGGGCTATCAACGCAAGGAAACCACGGTTTCCGTCGATATTCCCGCAGGCGTCGACACCAACAGCTATATGCGCAAAAAGGGCTTCGGGCAAGCCGCGCCGAACGGCGGTACGCCGGGCGATTTGATTATCGTGTTCCGCGTAGAACCGCATAAGATTTTCGTGCGCGATAAGTTCGATTTGAAAATCGATTTGCCTATCTCTTACAAGATTGCGGCGCTCGGCGGCGTGGTGAAGGTGCCTACCATCGACGATACGTTCGAATTTACCGTTCCCGAAGGCACGCAAAGCGGTCAGGTCTTTACTATCCGCGGGAAAGGCATTAAATCGGCGAGAAACGGTACAGGGAACTTGATTATCCGCGTGCTTGTGGAAGTGCCTACCAAGCTTTCGAAAGAACAAAAGAAACAAATCGAGAAAATGGACGGCGATATCGATTTGAAGCAATGCGAACGCATGAGAAAATACGCCGATAACCTTGGCGCGCTCTACGGCGATAAACCTTATAAGTAAAAAATATAAACGATAAGGAACAGAACAACGACGCCCCAAAAGTCGACAGACTTTTGGGGCGTCTAATTATTTCTAGTATTACGTTTTTATCGTCAATCGTCCGTCAAGCCTAAAAGATAATCGGCGGAAACGCCGAAATACGTGGCGAGTTTATAAATCGCTTGCGCGGACGGCTCTTGTTTGCCGTTTTCCCAATAACTGACGGAAGCGTTACTGATTTGCAACTCTTTGGCAAGTAAGTTTTGCCCTATATTTTTCTCGCTTCGTAAAGTTTTTAGCCTTTCTGCCATAACGTTTAGGTCAAAAGTTTTCATACTAATATTCTAACAATAATTAGCAAAAAATACTTGACTTCTAATTATAATTAGATATATAATAATTATATAATCTTTCAAAGGAGAAAAAGATGTATTGTAAGTATTGTGGAAAAGAAGTGGCGGAGAACGCGGTGGTGTGTTTGAATTGCGGCGGGTGGATACAAGCGGAAGTCAAACCAAGGAAACAGAAAGAATACGTTAACGGTATGGCAATCGCAGGCTTTGTTTGTTCGTTTTTTATTCCGCTACTTGGTTGGATATTCGGCGGTATAGGATTGAATAAGGCGAATAAAAACAACGGCAAAGGGAAGGGGTTGGCGATAGCGGCAATCGCCGTTGCTTCGGCGAGTTTTTTGCTCGGGATTTTATTATAATTTTTATATAATTAAAGGAGAAAAATATGTTTTGTACACATTGCGGAAAGGAAATTTCGGAAAACGCGTACGTATGTACGGGGTGCGGTTGTTTGGTTCAACAAGAAGAGCCGAAGACAAAAGCAAAAATAAAAACGGAAGAAGCGGATACGGATAAAGGTTTAAAACTTGCGAAAATGTTTATGATTGCGACAATGGCTTTTGTCGGCTTGGCGTTTATTTTTACGGTTATTTATTTTACCAGTTTTTACGTCGATTATTACTATTCTTCTTATACGCAAACGTATTCTTATTTTTATTTGTGGGGAGATTACGATTTTGCGATATGCGCAATAATTTTTTCGGTTTGTGCATTTGGGCTTGGAACGACGCAGTTTACCGTAATGCTGATAAAAGAGAAGAAATTATCTACGCTCAAACTGCTTTCCGTTATCGTATTTATAATGGCGTTGGCGTCGTTTGTGGCGGCGTTGACACTTATCAATTAAGATAAATTAATCAAAAAAAACCGCTCGGCTTTTCGTCGAGCGGTTTTTGTATGCTTTGAAAAATTATTCTTCCGTGTTTTGCGTTTCTTGCGCAGGCGTTTCGTCTGCGTTTTCTTTATAAGCAGGCTTCTTTCTTGCAAGCAAGAAAAGAACCAAACCGATAGCGAAAAGTATGGGCAACGGGAGCAAACTGATATTTATCCACGTAGACTCTGCAAGGGGGAAGAAAATACCCAAAAGGCTGGTTAAGCCGAGACCAAGGATAGCCGCGCTCTTGCCGAAAATATCGTAAATGCCGAAGAATTCACCCGTTTTATCCGCAGGGATAAGCTTGGTAAAGTACGAACGGGACATTGCCTGTACGCCACCTTGGAACATACCCACGGAAACGACGAGTATCCAACATTGCCATTCTTGAGTAAGGAACACGGCGAATACGCCGATAGCGGTGTATGCGGAAACGGCGACGAGCAACAGCTTTTCACACGCGATTTTGGTGGAAAGTTTGCCGAAGATGAGCGCGCAAGGGAACGCAACGATTTGCGTTACGAACAGCATAATTACCAATTTTACTTGGTCAAAGCCCAAATCGGTGCCGAGCGCCGTTGCCATTTTGATAATCGTATGTACGCCGTCGATATAGAAGAAGAACGCCACAAGGAACAAAAGCGCTTTCTTATTCTTCTTAAATTCCTTAAAAATAGAGCCAAGGCGCTTGAACGTTTCCTTAACGGGTTTTTCGGGCTTGGGCATAAAGTTGGTTTGTTTATAATTCTTCAACAAAGGAAGCGTGAAGATGAGCCACCAAGCCGCCGTAATCAAGCAACCGATAGAAAACGCATAGCCTTCAAACCACTCTAAGCCGGGAACCATTGTGCCGAGCACGTAAACGATTAAGCAAAGCGCAAAGGGAATACAGCTACAAATATATCCCCAAGCAAAGCCGTTTGCCGATACCTTGTGCATTTTCTCGTCCGTCGTGATATCGTTGAGCATTGAATCGTAGAATACGTTTGCCGAAGCAAAACCTACTTCCGTAATAATATAGACGACAAGGAAGAGTATACCTGCGATGGTAAATTTAGATATAAACGAGAACAAGGAGAGTACGGCGCAACTGATAACGCCGATGAGCGCGAACGTCATAAATATGCCCCGTTTCTTACTGAAATCGGCGTACGTGCCGAGAATCGGGCAAAGGAACACGGCGATAACCGTTACGATGACGTTCGTCAAACCCCATACAGACGAGAGATTTTCGGACGGGGAAAGGAATTTAAAATAGAGCGAAAGGAGCGCCGTGGCGAGCATTACGTACGCAGAGTTCGCTACGTCGTAGAGTATCCAGCTCTTTTCCTTTTTGGTAAAGCCTTCTTTTTTGGGCTGTACCTGCGTTGTGGTTTCTTCCATAGAGTTAATTCTCCTTTATTTTAATACCGCTGTAATTGTAGCGGAAAATTTCGGCAAGTTGGCGCTTTTTTAAAAGCTTGGGCAAATTCGAAAAATATTCTTCTATCAGCGTTGCGCCCATCGGGACTGCCGCTTCGAATTTACCGTATAACACTCGATTGATTTCTTCGCAAAGGGGGTCGTCTTTTTTATGGATGAACATATCCCCGAATTTTCTTTCCATGCCCGCGATTTTCAAAAAGAAATGGGCGAACGAGTGGAAGGCTTCGCATTTTTTGGAAAACCAACCGTTGATTTTCCGCATTGTATTTATGGCAAGAGAGATATTTTCCTGCGGGATATTCAGTGCCTTGCTGCAAGCCTCGCTCGTGCCGTTTTCGTCCTTTATGGGGGTGGCGGTGTTATAGCCGCGTATCGGTTTCCCGTCTTTCTTTAATAAAAATTTGTCGAACTCCGATTCGATTTTTCCGTGCGAAAGCTTGTCCGTGGAGTTGTCGTCTATGTATTTATGGCAGGACACGTCGAGTGTGAAATGACATAAAAATCCGCAAATATATGCGGCGAACGCGCCGTTTTGTCGCAATACTTCTTCCGCGCTTTCACCTTTGGCGTTTTCCAAAAGCAACGCCGCTGTATCCAAATAGAAATCTTCGGCGGCAAGCGCGTGTAAGTGCGTGCCGTAGCTACGGATTTCGTTCTTCTTCATCGGATGATGATAGAATAAAATATCAGGACCTTGCGTACCGAGCGCAAAGGATTCTGGATACTTTTCCGCGTGGTCGGAAAAGCAAGCGGGGAGCGTTTTTAAGACTTCTTCCCCAAAACGGTAATGTGCGTAAAGCGCAGGCATATTTTGCTCCTAAGATTTTAATATATACATTATAACACATATTTCGACAAAAAGATAGCGTTCAACGCAAATTTTTTTATAAAATAAGGAAATATCGGGTAAGTATGAAGAGAAGAGATTTTGCAAATACTGTAACGGAAAGAACTGCATTTTATAAAATAACAGGGGTATGTACGAGATGAGCGGCAAAACGGGGGTAAAAATATGCTGAATAAACGGGAAAACGACGTGATGAACGCTGTATACGCCCTTTGCTCGGGGAAAGGCATTTGCTTGGTTTCGCCTGCCGAACTGCTTGCAATGCTGCCCCGTAAAAAGAAATTTACCGAAGGACAAGTGGAAAAAATCTTAGACGAGCTTGCGTTAGACGATTATTTCGAGCTGCTTTCATCCGAGCGCAAGGGCGAGAAAATGTACGTAATTTCTTTACACGCCAACGGGTACGCATACAAACGCTGTTCTTTGCAACAAAAACGGGATTTTGCGGTAAAGATTGGTTGGGCGGTGGCGTCGGCGGTAATTGCTTTTCTCGTCGGATGGCTGTTAAAACGGATTTTTTAGCTGTGTTAAAAAAAATACGTTCAAGCGGTTTACATTTGCCTTAAAAAATGGTATAATGTAAACAAATGTTTGAAAATGGGATATAGATTATGGAATTCAAGTTACGCTCTGCGTTTGCGCCGACGGGCGACCAACCGCAAGCGATAGAAAAATTAACGGAAGGAGTGCTCGACGGTATGCGCGCGCAAGTGCTTGTAGGCGTTACGGGTAGCGGGAAAACGTTTACGATGGCGAACGTCATTAAAAACGTCAACCGTCCTACGCTCGTTATCGCGCACAATAAGACGCTTGCGGCGCAGCTGTGTAATGAGTTTAGAGAGTTTTTTCCCGAAAACCGTGTGGAATATTTTGTGTCCTATTACGATTATTACCAACCGGAAAGCTATATCCCCACCACCGATACGTATATTGAAAAGGATTTGTCGATGAACGATGAAATCGACAAGCTTCGCAACAGCGCGACGGGTTCTCTTATGGAAAGAAAGGACGTTATCGTGGTGGCTTCGGTGTCTTGCATTTACGGGCTGGGCGCGCCCGAAGAATATTTCCGTTTGTCCCTGTCTTTAAGACCGGGTATGGAGTGGGAAAGAAACGAGCTTATCCGAAAGCTTATCGAGTTGCAATACAGCCGCAACGACGTGGATTTTAAGCGTTCTACCTTCCGCGTTCGGGGGGATAGCTTGGAGATTTTCCCTGCTTCCAACTCGGAAGTGGCTATTCGCGTGGAATTTTTCGGGGACGAGATAGAAAAGATTTACGAAGTGGAAGCGTTGACGGGGAAGAAGCTCAACGAGCTTTCGCACGTGGCGATTTTCCCTGCCAGTCAATACGCCGTGGGCACGGAAAAACTCAAAACCGCGCTTGCAATGATTGAAGAAGATTTGCAAGGGGAAGTGCGCGCGTTTGAAGAAGCGGGGAAAATTCTCGAAGCGCAGCGCTTGAAACAGCGCACCGAGCACGATTTGGAAATGATGCGCGAAATCGGCTATTGCAGCGGCATTGAAAATTATAGCAGGTATTTCGACGGACGCAAACCGGGAGAACCGTCTTTTACGCTACTTGATTATTTCCCGCAAGGGGAGTTTTTGGTGTTTATCGACGAGAGCCATATGACGATTCCGCAAATCCGCGCAATGTATCACGGCGATTTATCGAGAAAGAAAAATCTTGTGGAATACGGTTTCCGTATGCAAGCGGCGTACGACAACCGTCCGCTTACTTTCCCTGAATTCGACGCGCGCGTGCCGCAAGTGGTGTTTGTTTCCGCAACCCCTGCCCCGTACGAACTCGAACAGGCAGGTCAATGCGTAGAACAGCTGATTCGTCCGACGGGCTTGCTCGACCCTGAAATTACGGTGAAACCGACGAAAGGGCAAATAGACGATTTACTCTCCGAAATCCATACCGTTACGGGGGATGGCGGCAGAGTGCTCGTTACTACGCTCACGAAAAAGATGGCGGAAGAGCTTACCGATTACTTAAAAGAACACTCGGTAAAGGTCAAATATATGCATAGCGACATCGACACGTTGGAACGTATTGATATTGTCAACGGGTTACGTCTTGGCGAATTCGACGTGCTTTGCGGTATTAACTTGCTTCGAGAAGGTTTGGACTTGCCCGAAGTGAAATTAGTCGCGATACTCGACGCGGACAAGGAAGGTTTTTTGCGTAGCGATACTTCGTTAATTCAAACGATAGGGCGTGCGGCGAGAAACGCCGAAGGGCGCGTGGTAATGTACGCGGATACGGTAACCGACAGTATGAAACGGGCTATCGGGGAAACCAACCGCAGAAGAAAGGTGCAAGACGAGTATAATAAGGCGCATGGGATTGTACCGAAAACGATTGTCAAAGAAGTGAAATCGACGCTGAATATTACCAAAAAGGCAAAAGGCGACGAGATAAAGATGCAGGATATCCCCGACGAGATTGAAAAATTGAAAGCTTTGATGAGAGTGGCGAGCGGACAGCTTGATTTCGAACGGGCAATCGAGATAAGAGAAAAGATAGCCGAATTAAAAATGCGGCTTCGCAAAGCAGGAAAATAAGTATGCAAGAAGAAATAGTTATTAAAGGCGCAAAAGAGAACAACTTAAAAAATATCGACGTAAAAATTCCCCGCAACAAGCTGACGGTGTTGACGGGGCTTTCGGGTAGCGGAAAAAGTACGCTTGCTTTCGATACGATTTTTGCCGAAGGGCAAAGAAGATACGTGGAGAGTTTATCGTCCTACGCCCGTCAATTTTTGGGACAAATGGAAAAGCCGGACGTCGAGAGCATAGACGGGCTTTCGCCCGCCATTTCCATCGACCAAAAAACGACTTCGCGTAATCCCCGTTCGACGGTGGGTACGGTAACGGAAGTATACGATTATTTCCGTTTGCTCTTTGCGCGTATCGGCGTGCCGCATTGTCCTAAATGCGGACGGGAAATTCGCCGTCAGACGGTGGACGAAATTTGCGATAGGGTAATGGAATTACCCGAAGGGAGCAAAATTCTTGTCAACGCGCCCGTTGTCCGCGGAAGAAAGGGCGAGTACGTAAAAGAATTAAACGGGTTCAAAAAGAGCGGTTTCGGTAGGGTAAAAATCGACGGTATCGTGTACGATTTGCAAGAAGAAATCAAACTGGAAAAGAACATCAAACACAATATTTCCGTCGTCGTGGACAGGCTGGTGGTAAAGCCCGCCGTGCAAAAGCGTTTGACGGACAGTCTGGAAACGGCGTTAAAGCTTGCCGACGGCTTGGTGATTATCGATAAAGACGGGGAGGAAACGCTTTTTTCCGTCAATTACGCTTGTCCCGATTGCGGTATTTCCATTGAAGAGATAGAGCCGAGATTGTTCTCGTTCAATACCGTTTACGGCGCGTGTCCTACCTGTTCGGGTTTGGGCTTTAAACAGTTTGTGGACCCCGATTTGATTTGTCCCGACAAAACGAAAACGCTCCGTGAAGGCGCGATGAAAGTAACGGGCTGGAATTTGGGCTCGCACTCGATGGCGATGATGGAACTTTCCGCGCTTGCCAAAGCGTACAATTTTTCTTTGGACGTACCCGTAAAAGATTTGCCCAAAGAAACGTACGATATCTTGATGTACGGCGCGGACGAGCGTGTGGATATGCACTATCAAACGCGTTCTTTTTCGGGAAGCTTTAAAAAGACTTGGGAAGGCTACGTCAACAATTTGCAACGTCGATACGGCACGACTACTTCTGACGGGGTAAAGAGCGATATCGAACGGTTGATGCGTAACGCGCCTTGCGACGGGTGTCACGGCAAACGTTTGAAAAAGGAAGCTTTGTCCGTATACGTGGGCGGCAAAAACATTTGGCAGCTTTGCGAAATGTCCGTGGATAATCTTTGCGTATTTATGGACGAGCTGAAAGAGAGATTGTCGCATACCGAGCATTTAATTGCCGACGCGATTATCAAGGAAATCAACAATAGGCTGGGCTTTTTGCGAAACGTGGGGCTGAACTATTTAACCCTTTCCCGTACGGCGGTAACTCTGTCGGGCGGAGAGAGCCAGCGTATCCGTTTGGCTACGCAAATCGGCAGCGCGCTCACGGGCGTGTTGTATATTTTGGACGAGCCGAGTATTGGGTTGCACCAACGGGATAATGAGAAATTGCTCAATTCCTTGAAAGGGTTACGCGATTTGGGAAATACGCTCATCGTCGTAGAACACGACGAAGATACGATGCGCGCTGCCGATTATATCGTGGATATCGGCCCGAAAGCAGGCGTGCACGGCGGCGAAGTGGTGGCTTGCGGTACGCCCGAAGAGATTGCCAAATGTAAACACTCGATTACGGGCGATTATCTTGCCCGAAGACGGAAAATCGACGTGCCTGCGGTACGCGCCACGCCGAGCGATAAATGGTTGAAAGTAAAGGGCTGCAAGCAAAATAACTTAAAAAATATCGACGTGGATATTCCCGTGGGGTTGATTACCGCCGTAACGGGCGTATCGGGAAGCGGTAAATCGAGTTTGGTCAACGAGATTATTTATCCCACGCTTGCCAATACGTTAAACGGCGCGAAACACGCGCTTGGGAATTACGATTCGATGGACGGCGTCGAGTATTTTGATAAGGTTATCGATATCGACCAATCGCCGATAGGCAGAACGCCGAGAAGCAATCCCGCCACGTACACGGGTGTGTTTAATGCGATTCGCGATTTGTTCTCGATGACGCCCGATGCCAAAGAGCGCGGCTATAAAGCGGGGCGGTTTTCCTTTAATATTTCGGGCGGCAGATGCGAACATTGTTTCGGCGACGGCATTATCAAGATAGAAATGCATTTCTTGCCCGATATCTTTGTGCCGTGCGAAGTGTGCGGCGGAAAACGGTATAACCGCGAAACGCTGGAAGTAAAATATAAGGGTAAGAGTATTGCCGACGTACTCGATATGACGGTGGAAGAAGCTTGCGAATTTTTCCAGCCTATCCCCAATATCTATAATAAGATAAAAACGCTCAACGACGTGGGCTTGGGGTATATCAAGCTTGGGCAAAGCTCGACGACGCTTTCGGGCGGTGAAGCGCAACGCGTCAAGCTCGCCACCGAGCTTTCCCGCCGTTCGACGGGAAAAACGCTGTATATTTTGGACGAGCCTACGACGGGGCTGCATAGCTACGACGTGGAAAAACTGATTAAAATTATGTCGAAATTACGCGAAGGGGGAAATACCGTGCTTGTAATCGAGCATAATTTGGACGTGATTAAAACGGCGGATTATATCGTCGATTTAGGACCGGAAGGGGGCGACGGCGGCGGCACGATAGTGTGCGTAGGCTCGCCTGAAACGGTTGCGGACAACGAAAACAGCTATACGGGACAATTCTTAAAGAAAGTATTGGAATAAAAAATCCCCCCGCCGCAATCTTGCGGTGGGGGTTACGTTGAGTTGCGTACGCAAAGGAATATGAGTCAAATGGACTTATCGTTGGCGACGGGGATAAGCCAATCGGCAATCGCCAAGTGGGAGTTGGATAAGACCGAGCCTACCGCTTCGGCGATTATCATACTCGCCCAATTTTTCGGCGAGAGTTGCGATTATTTATTGGGTTTAACCGATTAAACGAAAAAACGGAGTTTTTAAAACTCCGTTTTTATATTTTTTTGATTTTGACGTTGCCGCAAAGCACGTCGGAATAGGAATACGCCGTTTTTCCCAAAAAATCTTCATCGTCGGGCTTTACTGTAAACAAGGCAGGGTATATCCCCGATAAAACGCCTTGATAGCTCACGCTCTTATTCCTGCCCAAGTTTACGCGGACGGCGACGCGTTCGGACGAGCAATCTTTAATCATTTGTTTGACGTCGGATATTTTTTTTGTTGGTTTAATCATACGAAAAGTATGCGCCTTTTTGCTTTGTTTTATGCTGAAAAGACCAAAAATTACCAAAAAATTTCAGATTATTCCAATAATTCCGATGGAATTTTTCTATTTTTAAAGTAGAATTCCTTATCTTTTTCGTTTATTTTCCGTAAAATGCGGCAGGGATTTCCTACGGCGACGACGTTTGCGGGGACGTCTTTGGTAACGATACTTCCCGCGCCGATGACGCTGTTATCCCCAATCGAAACGCCGGGTAAAACGATAACGCCTGCGCCCAACCAACAATTTTTACCGATATGTACGGGCATATTATATTGATAACCTGCTTCTCGCAAAACGGGCAAAATCGGATGTCCTGCGGTAGCTATGGTAACGTTAGGTCCGAACATTGTGTAATCGCCCACGTAAATATGCGTATCGTCCACAAGCGTAAGATTGAAATTCGCGTATACGTTTTTTCCGAAATGTACGTGTTTTCCACCCCAATTTGCGCGTAAAGGCGTTTCTACATAACAGCCTTCGCCCACTTCTGCGAACATATCTTTCAGCATTGCCGTTTTTTTGTCGTAATCCGACGGGCGCAATGCGTTGAAATCGTACAGTTTATCCAAACATATAAGTTGCTCTTTGAAAATGTCTTCTTGAAAAGGCAAAAACAATTCGCCCGTATGCAAGGCATCTTTTGGGTGCATAATGAATATCTCCTTTGATTTTACGACTATTATATCACGGAAGCGTGGGGTTGTCAAATAGAAAGTTCTATTTTCGTCCGTCGCGGCATACGATAGATAGACGATAAATAAAAGGTGGAATAAAATATGTTGATACAACCGCAATTTGAAACTTACCGTTATACGGGCGAAATCGACTGTTTGCACAGTCAATCGATGGTGGAATGCAGGCTCCCCGGCAGCGAAATTGGGAGCGTATTGGCGATACAGGCGACTGCCGCGCCTACCGAGTGCGTTTGCACGGACGGCGAAGTACGGTACGGGGGTAAATTGCTGCTTTGCGTGGTTTACGAAGACGGCAATAAGAAGATTTGCCGTATAGAGCGGGGCGCGGAATTTTTCCATAAAGCGGAAGGAAGCGCTGTTACGCCCGCTTGTTTTGCAAAGGTGGCGTTTACCGTGGAAAATATCACGCACCGCAGAGAAGGTTCGGGATTATATATATCCGTCGTCGTGGGCGCGTGTGCGAACGTATACGGGGGGAAACAAATCGAGTATTTAACGGGTGGGGAAAACGTCGTGGTAAAAACGGCGAATATCGGCGTTTGTAAGACGGTATGCGTATCGGGAGAAGCGGAAGCGGAAGACGAATTCGAAACCGATTACGTGGGGGATATTCTTTTGCACAGTGAAAACGCCGTCGTTACCCGCGTCGGCGCAAGCGCAGGGGTATTGAACGTAGACGGGGAACTTTCGTTAAACGTGTGCGTTTTGAAAAGCGATGAAAGCGTTTGCGCTTACGAACGCTTATTGCCGTTTTCTTTGGAAATCCCTTGTGAAGAAGCGTTCGGCAACGTACGGGCGAGCGCAAGGGTATGCGTGAAATCGGCGCAGCTTACAGCAGGCGTAGACGAAGAAAAGGGTAAGAGCAAAATCGTCTTTTCCTACGTTTTATCCGCCGATTGTTTCCTTTCGTGTATAGAAGAAGTGTCGGTGGCGCAAGACGCGTTTTCGCCTTTGGCTCAAATGCGTTTGGAAAGGGAAAAAGGCGAAGGCAGGTATTTGACGAATACCGTAAAATGTACCGAACGTATCGGAGGCGTAGCGGCGCTTTCCGCGTTGCCGGAAGGGGAGTATACGTTGGAAGCGGCGGTGTTGCCTCACGCGGAAACGGTATGCAAGAAAACCGAACGGGGCGCAGAAGTGGAAGGCGCGGCGCTTGCCGAAGTATTGCTCCGCGGCGCTGACGGTGGAAGAAAGAGCTGTACGCTTTCGTTGCCGTTCGTATTCCCCGTAGATATCGACGGGGAAGCGTTTGAAGCGGACTGTATTGTTTGCGGCTTGAACGTACGTCGGAAAAACGGAGGGGAAACGGAAGCGGAAGCCACGTTGAAAGTGTGCGTAAAGGCGTACGAGCGTTGCGCTTGGGAGTATATTCGGGAAACGGAAGAAGGGGAAGCTTTGGAAGAGAGCGACGCGGCAGTATCCATTTTCGTGCCGCGCGCAGGCGAAACGCTTTGGGAAGTGGCGAAACGGCTTTCCCGTACGCCCGAAGAACTGCAAAGGAGCAACCCCGATTTGGAATTTCCCGTAAAAGACGGGGAACGGATTTTCGTTTATCGCCAAATCAAGTAATTTTCACCGAAAAACGTTTATAAAGTATTGAAATTCCGATAAAAATATGCTATAATAGAAAAAGCAAGACTTTCGGCGGGCGTCGTCTGCCGAAAGATTTGCAATTTTACGGACGGACAGGCTATGGCATCGGTAAGAATCAAAGCGCACGCAAAAATCAATCTCACGCTTGAAATTCTCGGCGTGGAGAACGGTTATCATACGCTCGATTCGTTGGTGGCGAGTTTGGATTTGCACGATTTAATCGTGCTGAAAAAACGCAAGGACAAGCTTTCTTCCGTTCTGATGAAAGGCTTGGGTAGCGAGAGTATTCCCCCCGAACAAAACAACGCGTTAAAAGCGGCGGAAGCCTTTTCCGAAAAATTCGGCGTGAACGGCGCGGATATCACCGTCTATAAAAATATCCCTTTGGGCGGCGGCTTGGGCGGTTCTTCTGCCGACGCAAGCGGCGTGATTCGCGGTATGGCGAAGCTGTACGGCGTAAAAGACGAAACGGCATTGGAAGCGCTTGCCGAAACGCTCGGCAGCGATACGAAATATATGCTCCGCGGCGGTTTTGCTCGTATGCAGGGGCGTGGAGAAAAGCTTACCTTTTTGGGGGTGGACGAGCAGCTGCATTTTTTAATGATTTGTCCCAAAAGCGGCGTGAGCGCAAAAGCCTGTTATCAAAAATACGACGAATTGCCAAGGACTTTGGAGTGGAGAGAGAGCCATACGGAAAACTGTATACGGAAATTATCAGAAAAAGATAAAAACGGCGTGGGCAGGTATTTGACGAACGATTTGTACGTGCCTGCGTTGCATTTGGATAACGACGTGGAAAGGGCGTATACGGAAGCGCAATCGTTTTCGCCGCTTGGTACGGTGATGACGGGTTCGGGCAGCTGCGTACTCGCGCTGTTTGAAACGAAAGAGCTTTGCGAGTGGGCAAAGAGCAGATATAAGGGGAAATTTACCACGGAAGTGGTGAAGACGGTTTTGCCGTCAAAACAGCGCAAGGGAATACGAAACCCGTGGCGTTTGGAAGAATAAAAAGGGAGAAACGGAAATGGAAGAAAGAATCATCGACGACGAATACGGCAGAGGGATTCGTTTGAAAAAGACGAAAGAAGGGTACGTGGACGTTACGGACGAGCTTGCGGAAGAAACGGAAGAAGTAACGGAACCCGCGGAAGAAATGGCTTTTGAGTTTCCCGTATTGGATACGGACGAAGACGACGAAGACCTTGTAGGGCTTTCCCCCGAAGAAGCGTTGAAACTCCGTCAGAAAAAGGAAGCGGAAGCCAAAGAAAGAAGAGTTGAATACGAAAAAGAGTGTAAGGACGGGGAAGAATTGCTGAATAACGGCGATTTCAAAGGCGCGGAAGCAAAATTCGAAAAAGCGTTGAATTTGGACGCGATTGCGACGGAAGCGTCGGTGGGATATTGGCGCGCAAAGACGGAAAATTTTGCCAATCCCGACACGCTCGTGGGCGAATACGCCGACGCAAGCATCGAAAGTTTGGAATACGATTTGGGTATGGACGCCGTGGATATTCTCAAACGGGATTATAAAGAAGTATTCCAAAAACGCTACGACGAGCTTTCAAGGGAAGAAGCTCCGCTTGCCGAAAAGGTGGAGGCGGCGCAAGCGCGCCGTCGGGAGATTATTTCCGCGCGGTTAAAGCGTTCGACGCTCGTATTTCTTGCCGTGGCGTTGCCTATGGCGGCGCTGTTAGCGCTTGCCGTCGTATTTGCGTTGAAGATATTTACGCCGAACGGCGACGATTATATCGTGTTGACGATTGTGTTCGGCGCGGCGTTTTTCCTGTTCTTCTTAGCGTTTATCGTGGCGACGAACAAGCTTATCAATAACGTACGTATTAAGCGGGCGAACGAACGGCTGGACGCGACGGAAGAAGGCGAACGTTTGGTGGAAATTCGGGATTATAAAACCATATACGCCTGTCTTTTGGATATATCGGAGAATTAAAAAACGAGAAAATACGTCAAAGCGAGGGGATTTCCCCCGCTTTTTCTTTTGCAAGAACGGCAAAATCGTTGCTATTTCCGCTTTTTCCTGCTATAATAGTGTAAAAGCAGACGTAGTCTGCTTGCTTGGCATACGCCGAATTTTTTACTTGGAACGTTATGAAAAAATTATTCGTCTATTTCAAAAACTACAAATTGCAAAGCGTATTAGGTCCGTTTTTCAAGTTATTGGAAGCGCTTTTCGAATTGTTTGTGCCTATCGTCGTGGGGCTTATCGTCGATAAGGGGCTGGGAGCACCCGTTAACGGCGCGTATCCCAATGCAGATACGGGGTATATTGTCAAGATGTGTCTGCTGCTCGTGGGGTTCGGCTTGTTTGGACTGGTATTTTCCGTTACAGCGCAATATTTTGCGGCGAGAGCGGCGACGGGCGTGGCGGCGGATATGCGGAAGGATTTGTTCAAGAAACTGCAAGCGCTCTCGTATAAGGATATCGATACGCTGGGAACGGCGACGATGCTCACCCGTATGACGAGCGACGTGGATAGGTTTCAATCGGGCGTGAATTTGGCGCTCCGTTTGTTCTTGCGGTCTCCCTTTATCGTGTTCGGCGCGATGATTACGGCGTATTTCGTAGACCCCGCTTCCATAGGTGTGTTCGCTATTGCGATTGCGGCGCTTGCCGTCGTGGTGTTTGCCGTGATGTTTATCTGTATGCCCCTGTACAAGAAAACGCAGGGGAAATTGGATAAGGTGCTTTTGTCCACCCGTGAGAATTTGACGGGCGCAAGAGTGGTGCGCGCCTTTTGTTTGGAAGACGAAGAAAAAGAGCTTTTCGATAAACGCAACGAAGAACTTAATAAGGGCAGAAAGTTCGTGGGTGCGATTGCGGCGATTACCAATCCGCTTACGTACGTGCTGGTCAATTTTGCGATTATCGCGCTCATTTATTCGGGTGCAATCCGCGTGGATATCGGCAATTTGTCGCAGGGTAGCGTTTTGGCTTTGTATAATCTTATGAGCCAAATTTTAATCGAGCTTATCAAGCTTGCAAATCTGATTGTAACGGTTACGAAAGCGGCGGCTTGCGGCGGTAGAATTGCGGCGGTACTGGATATGCAGCCCTCTTTAACGGTGGAAGACGATTGCCAAAAAGAAACGACGGGCGCGTTCGTGCGGTTCGATAACGTTACGATGCGTTATAACGACGAAGGCGAGCCTGCGCTTTCAAACGTTTCGTTTGCGGTAAATAAAGGCGAAACGGTGGGGGTTATCGGCGGCACGGGAAGCGGTAAAACGACGCTGGTAAACTTAATTCCCCATTTCTACGACGTGGAAACGGGCGACGTGTTCGTGGACGGTTATAACGTACGGGAAAAGGGCGCGCAAAGCTATCTTCGGGAAAGCGTCGGCGTGGTGCCGCAAAAGGCGGTGTTATTCAAAGGCACGGTGCGCGAGAATTTGCTTTGGGGCAAAGCGGACGCTACGGACGAAGCGCTTTGGACGGCGCTCAAAATGGCGCGTGCGGATGAGTTTCTTCTTGAAAAACAGGGTTTGGAAACACCCGTGGAACAGGGCGGTAAAAATTTTTCGGGCGATCAAAAGCAACGGCTTACCATTGCGCGCGCGCTGGTGCGTAAACCCGAAATTCTCATTTTGGACGATTCGTCTTCGGCGCTCGATTACGCGACGGACGCGGAGCTTCGAAAGGGGATACGGGCGTTGAACACGACGACGTTTATCGTTTCGCAACGGGCTTCGTCCGTGCGCGACGCGGATAAAATTATCGTGTTGGACGATGGAAAAACGGTGGGTATAGGCACGCATAACGAGCTGATGCAAACGTGCGAGGTATACCGCGAAATCTACTTCTCGCAATACGAAGACGGGGGTGAAACGGTATGAACGGGGTGAACGTGAAAAAACCGCGCACCTTGCGCCGCGTGTTGCGGTATGTGGGTAAATATCCGATATCGCTTATCGGCTCGTTGCTGTTTTCGTTGTTGACGGTGGCGGCGACGCTGTGCGTACCCGTCTTGTTTGGCGACGCTATCGATTGTATTATCGGCAAGGGGAACGTCGATTTCGACGGGCTTATCGCCGTATTTATCAA
Organism: Clostridia bacterium; assembly: GCA_017473605.1. Lineage (GTDB taxonomy): Bacteria > Bacillota > Clostridia > Christensenellales > Borkfalkiaceae > Scatosoma. The sequence continues at coordinate 18,590 of JAFUKM010000004.1, forward strand.
AACGGCGGTTGCGGTAGGCGTTGCGGCGCTTTCTCAATGGCTTGCCAGCCTTTGCAACAACCGCATTTCCTGTAACGTGGTGCGCGATTTGCGCAAGGACGCGTTTGCAAAAATCCGCAAACTGCCATTGCAGTACGTCGATACGCACGCACACGGGGATACCGTCAGCCGCGTTATTGCCGACGCGGAGCAATTTTCCGACGGGCTTTTGATGGGCTTTACGCAGTTCTTTACGGGAATTACGACGATTTTCGGCACTATCGGGTTTATGCTTATCACCAACTGGAAAATCGGATTAATCGTCATCTTTTTAACGCCGCTGTCGATACTTGTGGCGCGGTTCGTGGCGACGCATACGCATAAATTTTTCGTGGAACAGGCAAAAACGCGCGGCGAACAAACGGCGTTTACCGAAGAAGCTATCGGGGGATTAAAAACCACGCAAGCGTTCGCTCACGAAGACGAGAACGAGCAAAAATTCAACGAAATTAACGGTAGATTGGAAAAGGCGGCGATGAACGCTACTTTCTATTCTTCGCTCGTCAATCCGTCCACCCGTTTTATCAACAATATCGTGTACGCTATCGTTGCGCTTATCGGCGCATTGGACGTGGCGAGCGGCACGGTTATCGCAGGGGCGGCGTTTACCGTCGGAGGCTTGACGAAATTTTTGTCTTACGCCAACCAGTATACCAAACCTTTCAACGAAATTTCGGGCGTGATAACCGAGCTGAAAAGCGCGTTTGCTTGCGCGGCGAGAATTTTCCAGCTTATCGACGAAAAAGAAGAAGTATCCGATAAGGACAAAGAAGAAATGGGCGAAGCGGAAGGGTATATCGATTTGGAAAACGTATATTTTTCCTACGTACCCGAAAAGAAACTCATTGAAGGTTTGTCGTTAAAGGCAAACAAGGGGCAGCGTATTGCCATCGTCGGCAGGACGGGGAGCGGTAAGACGACGCTCATCAATCTTTTAATGCGTTTTTACGACGTTACGGGCGGCGCGGTGAAAGTGGACGAAAGGGATATCCGTACCGTCACGCGGCGTTCTCTTCGGGGAAATTACGGTATGGTATTGCAAGAAACTTGGTTGAAGAGCGGTACGGTACGTGAAAATATCAAAATGGGTAAACCCGATTGCAGCGACGAAGAAATGATAGCCGCGGCGAAAGCGGCGCACGCGCACTCTTTTATCAAACGTATGGAAAAGGGTTACGATACGTTGCTTTCGGAGGACGGGGGTAGTCTTTCCGAAGGACAAAAACAACTGCTTTGTATCACGCGCGTAATGCTTGCATTGCCGCCTATGCTTATTTTAGACGAAGCCACTTCGTCTATCGATACGAGAACGGAACGCAAAATCAGCGATGCGTTCGACAAGCTGATGAAAGGGCGTACCACGTTTATCGTGGCGCACCGTCTTTCGACAATCGTAAACGCCGATTGCATACTCGTTATGGAAAACGGACACGTCGTTGAACAGGGTACGCATAGCGGGCTGTTGCAAGCAGGCGGCGCGTATGCAGAACTTTACAATAAACAATTTTCCTAAAAGGTACGTATGGAAGAAACTATGAAACAAAAAAAGCCGAGAACGAGCTTTCATCGTAATATTTTGCAGCTTGTTTTGGTAGGGAGCGTTACGGGTGTTTTCGCAGGCGCGATAACGACGGTTTTTACCCTTCTTGCCGAAAAGGGAGAAGAGTTGTCGCACGGAGTATACGCGTTTATCCGCAATAACCCCGCGTGGCTTCCTTTATGGCTGTTCGTATTGGCGGCGGGCGCGTTCATTATCGGCGTGTTGGTACAGATATCCAAAGTGATACGCGGCTGCGGGATTCCGCAATCGGAAGGCGCGACGCGCGGTATTGTACGCTTTAAGTGGTTTCGGGACGCAACGGCGAATTTCGCCGCCTGTCTTATCAGTATTTTTATGGGCTTGTCCATAGGGAGCGAAGGACCCAGCGCGTTTATCGGCGCTTGCGTGGGCGACGGCGTGGCGACGACGCTCCGTAGAAACGAAATGATTAAAAGATATCAAATTACGGGCGGCGCTTGTACGGGGCTTGCCGTGGCGAGTAACGCGCCCTTGACGGGGATTATCTTCGCCTTTGAAGAAGCGCATAAACGGTTCACACCCGAAGTGTTTATTTGTTCGTTTTCGTCCGTAGTGTTCGGTATGCTCGCGCGGTTCGGCATCTATTCTTTGCTCGGTATGGAAATCAGAAATGCGTTCAGTACTTACGAATTCCATGCTGTGTCTTGGGGTACGTACGGATTCGTCGTTTTGGCGGGTGTTGCGTGCGGATTTTTGGGCGTGCTTTTCCATAAATGCTGTTTTAAGGCGCGGGGGCTTTTTCAAAAGCTTCGCATTAAGAAGAAAAAATACGCGCCCTTTTTATCTATCGGTATCGCCGTGTTGTTGGGCGGCGTGGTATCGTTGCTCTCGTCGGGCGTGATGGGTGGCGGACACTCGTTTATCGAGTCGCTTGGAACGCTGGGCGGAACAAAGTCGGCAAGCGTGGAAGCGGCGTTCGGGTTACCGATTACGTGGACGCTTTTGGCGGTGCTGGTTTTGCGGTTTTTTATTACCACCGTCAACGTTGGTTCGGGTTTGCCGTGCGGTATCTTTATTCCCATTATCGCTATGGGAGCTTGCATTGGCGGCGGACTGAATCAACTGTGGGTATATTTGGGTATGAATCCGCAGTATTGCGATTTGATGGTAATGATTTGTATTGCGTCGCTGTTTACGACCATTGTGCGCGCGCCGCTTACCGCTATCGTAATGATTTGCGAATTTACGGGTAGCTTTGCGCCCTTACTTCCCGCTATCATCGGCGTGGCAATCGGATATATCTTCGGGGAAATCTTCCGTACGGACGGGATTTACGAGGATTTGTTGGAGGCGTACGAGCAGGAGAGCGGTATCCACGAACGCGCGGTTCGGGAAGTATATACCATCGTCGTTGCAAAAGGCGCGCTCGCGGAAAAACGGGAAGTGCGCGACGTTTTGTGGCCGGCAGGGGCGAGAGTTACGGAAATTCACCGCGGAGAAGAAGTGATTTTGCCCGACGGCGAAACGGTGCTTCGCGCAGGAGATACGCTCGTTATCGTTTGTCGTACGGACGCGCCCGATAAGGTGCGTGAAGATTTGGTGCATATACTCGGTTGACCTGCCTAAAAGCATATCTTTTTCCCGTCCGTCATATACTAAACAAAGACGGAAAACGGAGTAACGGGATATGCGGTTGTACGGGGAAATTTTGCGGGGCGCCAACGTAAGCGGCGCAAGGTATACGGTAGTCGTCGGTGGCGGCGGGTATTTTGAGGGCGTGAAAACGGTGGGGGATTTTTCTCCTGAAAAAATCGTGGTGCATTTTCCCCGTTTCGGCGTGGAGATTTGCGGCGAAAAGCTTGCCATTAAGAAATACTGCGACGGCGATTTGGAACTATCGGGAAAAATATACGAAACGCGTTTATTGGGCGATAAAGAAAGCCCCGAAAGGCGCGGGTGAGCGGTATGTTCTTGCAAACGCGCGAACGGTTGGAATTACAAGGGATTATGCCCGAACGGGCGTTGTTGCGCTTAAAACGGGCGGGGATAGACCTTTACGACGTAAGAAAACCGCAAAAAAACCGTATCCTTTTTACCGTCAAGAAAAAAGATATTGAAAAAGTTTTTGCAATTTACCCCAAGGTGTGTTATAATGGGGACGGGTATACTCCGTATACCGTGCGTTCGGTGGGACGCGCGGGCATAGGCAAGTACGTGGATTTTGCCCTGAAACGGATAGGCTTTTCGTTGGGCGTATTGCTCTTTTGTATGGCGGCGTTATATGCGGACGGATTGGTGTTAGGGGTGGAATTTTCCGCCTCGTCCGTGTACGAAAGAGAAGTTTACGAGGCGTTGGAAACGTACGGGGTAAAACCGTTTTCCCGATACCAAAGCGGCAACGAAGATTTGATTTGTTCCAAGCTGTTGTCGCTCAACGGCGTGGAGTTTTGTTCGGTCAAGAAATCGGGTATGCGTATCGTCGTGGAAATGCGCTTGGGGGAAACGCCGTACGGCTCTTTTGAAAAAGGGGATATGCGCGCAAAGCACACGGGTGTAGTTATTGCGATTACCGCGCTTAAAGGCACGCCGTTAAAAAAGGCGGGGGACAGCGTAAACGCAGGCGAGACGTTGGTGGGCGGTTTTATCGAAACGGACGATAATAAGACGAAAACGGTGGACGTTATCGCGCGCGTGGGTATTGCTTGCGTGTACGAGTGCGTTTTGGAAACGACGGACGAAAAGGAAGCGTTTTCGCTTGCCTATTTGCAGGCGGGGATTACCGAATCGGATACCGTTAACAGCGTAGTGAGTACGCCGACGGGAAACGGATATTGCGTGAAGATAGAATACACGGCGATAGAAAGTATCAATTTTTGAAAAAGCCGCCGTAAAACGGCGAAAAAGAAGGGGGATTTTCTTGAAAAAGACGAAAATCATCGAAAAAGTGGATATGGGCTCGGTGGACAGGCTCGCAAGAGTGCTGGGAACGTTCGACGAAAATTTGAATTTTCTCTCGCGGGAATTGGGCGTTACGGCGTACGTAGACGGCGTGAAAATTCGCGTGGAAGGGGACGGAGAATCGGTGGCGTTGGGCGTGAAAGTGCTGGGTGCGCTTGCGGGGCTTGCCGCGCAAGGCGAAACGATTGACGAAGGTCGCACGGCGTATTGTATTGAACTTGCCAAAGACGGTAGGACGGAAGAATTATCCACGCTGTCGGTTGGCGCGGTGGCGGTAACGGCGCGCGGAAAACAAATCAAATGCAAAACGGTAGGACAAAAAGCGTACGTAGACGCGATTAAGAAAAACACGGTGGTCTTCGGCGTAGGACCTGCCGGCACGGGGAAAACGTATCTTGCCGTATGTATGGCGGTAACGGCGTTTAAAGCCAAGCAAGTGGAAAAAATTATTCTTACCCGTCCCGCGGTGGAAGCGGGGGAAAAGCTCGGTTTTTTGCCGGGGGATTTGCAAACGAAAGTAGACCCGTATTTGCGCCCGTTGTACGACGCGTTACAGGAAATGCTCGGGTTGGAAACGTACGCAAAGCTTATGGAGCGGGGAGCAATCGAAGTAGCGCCTCTTGCGTACATGCGCGGAAGAACGCTTTCCAATGCGTTTATCATTTTGGACGAGGCGCAAAATACGACGAAAGAACAAATGAAAATGTTTCTTACCCGTATGGGCGAAGGCAGTAAAACGGTGGTAACGGGGGATATTACCCAAATCGATTTGGACGGAAAAGCGAGCGGACTCGTCCACGCAACGGAAATTTTGGACGGCGTGGAAGGGATAGCGGTGTGTAAGCTCACGTCCAAAGACGTCGTAAGACATCCGCTTGTGATGCGGATTATCCGCGCGTACGAAGCGGCGGAAGAGAAGAACGGGGAAAAGCGCGAACCGACCAAACGGAAGAATAAGGACGGCGCGAAAAGCGTGGAAGGAGAATAACCAAAGATGGAAAAGAAGGAATTTGTAAACGAGTGGACGAAATCGCATACGCTCAAAAGCGTATTGTGGTATTTTCTGCATTACGTGATTTTCGTCGCATTGGCGGTGGTTTTATTGCTGTGGGATAAACTGCCGAATTTGAAAGAGAATATTTCGCAAGAAGGCGGAAATTACTTATACGCGCTCTTTTGTGCGTTGTTGCTGTTTATCATAACGTACTTGTATTTCTTTTTCGAAAACAGAGAAATGCTGATAAACGGTAAAAAGATTGCGTTGCTGTTTGCGGTGCTGGACGTATACCTGATTATGGCGTGTTTAATCGGCTACAAAATCGATATTTACGCCCGTCCCGTAGCGTTTGTGTCGTTGCTCATTTTCGTGCTGATGGGTAGAAGAGAAGCGATTTTTATGAACGTTATTTCCGCGCTGTTGGTGTTTATTATCGACGCGTTTGCAATGCCCGATACGGCGGTGTCGATTAAAGAGTGTTGTTCTTCGCTGTTGATGTCGTTTACGGCGGGTATGTTCGCGGTGTTCTTTGCCAGTCGCGCCCGTTCGAGATTGCACGTGGTGGGTATCGGCTTGCTTATCGTTATTCCCATCGATTTGATTATTGCTTTGTTGGAAATTCCCGCGCTGTTTGAAAACCAAGCGGCGAACGGTCCTTCTCCCTTTGACGGCTTACTTACTGAAATAGGCTTCGGTTTATTCGGCGGCGTAATGTCCGCGGTCATTTTCCTTGCATTGTTGCCGATATTCGAGTGGGCTTTTAACTGCTTGACGGCGTTCCGCTTGCGCGAGCTTACCAGCTCGGACGCGCGTATTTTGAAAAAACTCAAAGCGGAAGCGCCCGGTACGTATAATCACTCTATGATGGTGGCGCAGCTTGCGGAAGCGAGCGCGGCGGCTATCGGGGAAGACGTGGATTTCGCCCGCGCGGCTGCGCTTTACCACGACGTGGGTAAGCTGCATTATCCCGAACATTTCACGGAAAATCAGGGCGAATACAATTTGCACGACGAACTCACGCCCGAACTTTCGGCGGACATTATCCGTTCGCACGCAAGGGACGGGTATACGTTGATACGCAACCACCATTTACCGCAATTTTTGGCGGACGTTGCGCTCGAACACCACGGCACGATGCCTATCCGTTATTTCTATGCCAAGGCATTGAAGATGACGGACGGGGAATTGAATATCGAAGACTTCTCGTATACGGGACCTAAACCGCAAAGCAAGATAGCGGCAATCATTATGATTTGCGACGCGTCGGAAGCGGCGGTGCGCGCGGTGAACGCGAGAACGCCCGAAGAAACGGAAAGGGCGATTCGCTCGGTTATTGAAGAGCGTATGGATTTGGAACAGTTCGCCGAGTGCGACATCACGATGGCGGATTTGACCAAGATACGTCTTGCGCTCGTCAACTGTTTGACGGGGGTATATCATCACCGTATCAAATATCCCAGCATCAAATACCGCCGTACGGAAAGCGGTACGAAAGGGGAAAACGATGAGTAAGTTTTTCGTGTACACGGACGAAGAAGAACTCTCCGAAATGCAAATTGCCGCGCTTTGCGCGACGCTTGGCGAGTTCGTGCGCTCGGATACGCCCGTGGCGATAGAATATCTTTCGGTGTCGGAAGAAGAAATACGCGCGCTAAACCGTGATACGAGAAATACGGATAAGGTTACGGACGTGTTGAGTTTTCCCACGCTCGACGGTATCAAAGGCAAACCGCTTTGCGGAAGAGATTTTCCTTACGATATCGACGAGCACGGCAGGCTTCTTATCGGCTCTATCGTGATATGCAAACAACGCGCCAAGGAGCAAGCGGAAGAGTACGGGCACTCGTACGAACGGGAACTGCATTATTTGTTCGTGCACGGCGTAATGCATTGTTTGGGCTACGACCATATGACGGACGAAGAGAAGACGGAAATGCGGGAACAGGAAGAGCTCGTATTGACAAAGTTGGGGATAGTAAGGCAGTAATAAAGGAGAAATTTTCAAATGAGAAGCGGATATATTGCCGTTATCGGCAGAGCGAACGCGGGCAAAAGCACGCTGATTAACGTAATGGTTGGGGAGAAGGTTTCAATCGTATCCCCAAAACCCCAAACCACGCGCGATAGAATTTTGGGTGTGCTTACGGGCGACGATTATCAAATCGTATTCGTGGATACGCCGGGGATATACAAGGCGAGAAACGCGCTCACGGATATGATGATGCGTACGACGGAAACGAGCGCGAAATCGGTGGATTATATCCTTTACGTGGTGGACGGACACGACGGGATTTCCGACGAGGATTTCGAGCTGATGAAAAAGTATAAGGCGCTCGGTATTCCCATGGCGATTGCGTATACGAAAATCGACATTATGCCCAAGGAGAATATTCCTTTGGATATGGCGAAATTTTCGGACGCAGGTCTGGATTTGGACGTATTCCCCGTATCGGCGCGCAAGGGCAAAAACGTGCGCGCCTTGCAAGAGTTTCTTATTTCGAAAATGCCCGAAGGGGACAAGGTGTTCGAAGAAGATATCGTGTCGGACAAGAGCGAACGGTTTATGATTTCCGAAATTATGCGTGAAAAAATCCTGCTCAAATTCGACAAGGAAATTCCCCACGGTATCGCTATCGTCATCAATACCTTTCAGCAAAATGACAACGGCGTGTACGAAGTGAATCTCGATATCGTTTGTGAAAGAGCCAACCATAAAGCGATACTTATCGGTAAGCAGGGCAGGGCGATAAAAGAAGTGTCGTCGTTTGCCCGTCAGGATATGGAAAAGTTCTTGGGCGCGAAAGTCTTTTTGACGACGTACGTAAAAGTCAAGGAAGATTGGCGCGAACGCCCGAATTTAATCCGCGAATACGGGTATGAAGATTTGAAGCTGTAACGGTTGAGTTTTCCGCAATGCGGAAAATGTATGCTTACGTCGATAATAGCCATGCAACCAAAGGTTGCAACTTCATTTTGACGAAGTCAAAACGTTACCCGCGTAAGCGAACGTTACTCATAAATCTCTCTTATATTTCACAAGCTATGGATAAAGGAGAGAAGTATGCGGGATAAAGACGGGGAAAACGAAGCGGCAAAAATGGCTTGGAAACTGTTTGAGAAAACGGGTAGCGTCAGCTATTATATGCTCTATTACGATTTAATGCGGAAAAAGTAGTTAAAAATCCGTGCCGCTGGACGGATGGGCGATAATGCGACGTATAAGCGATAACGAAAGATAGAAAGATTTGGGCGTGGCTCACCACAAAGGAAACGGGTATGGACGTTAAGACGGAAGCAATCGTATTGCAGGCAATCGATTATAAAGATAACGATAAACTGCTGACGTTGTTTTCGCCTACGCTCGGCAAAATCACGGCGGGGATACGGGGCGTGAAAAAACCGAAAGCCAAACTCGCTTTTTCGGCGCAGCCCTTTTGTTTTGCGGAATATATCTTGGCGGAAAAGGGCGGTAGATACACGGTAACGAACGCGTATTTACACGAAAGCTTTTTCTCCCTTCGCACGGATATAGACCGTTTTTACGCGGCTTGCGCGGCGGCGGAAATTTGCCGTACGCTCGCGCAGGAAAACGAACGGCACGAGTCGTTGTTTATCGGTTTTATCGAGTGTTTGAAGTCCCTTTGCTTGGCAGGCGAAGACGAAGCGGAATCGCTGATAGCGTTTTCGCTGATAGCGCTTCGGGAAAGCGGTTATCCCCTGGACCTTGGTTATTTGGAAGAGTGCGACGGGGATATCGGCGACAAGCTTTGGTTTGATTTTGCAGACGGTAGATTTACCACTTTCGAGCGTTGCGCGCAAGGGGAACGCGCCAGCGTATCGACTTATCACGTCTTGCGCAAATGCGCGGGACTTTCCTACGATGAAAGCGCGGTTGCAGGGGGTAAAAAACGGGCGTTGCGCCTTATCAAAGCCTTCCTGTGCGACAAAACCGAATCGCGTTTCGACAGCGTAGGAGAATTTATCCGTTGCTTGGGGGAGTAACGGAATTTTCCAAGGAGCAAAGAAAAAGAAAAAAGAGCGGTACGCTCCGCCGCGAAAAAGGAATTGTATATGGAAACTAAGAACGAAAAGCCCGCCGTTACCCGCGCGGAAAAGACGGACGCGGCAAAAAAGCTGATTCGCTCTTTGCTCGAAAAAACGAGTTTTAAGAGCAACGATTTGATTGAAGAGGCGGCAAAACTGTACGCGCAAAAATTCGAAAGCGACGATACGCCCAATAGCGTCAAGGGACGTATCGGTTCGGTAATCGACGTAATGAAAAAGGAAGGGAAAATTGTTTCCGATGGGGGTATGTACGCGTTGAAAACGGAAATAAAAGCGGAAGAACCGCAGGAAAACGAAGAAGAAAAGCCCAAAAAGACGGCGCGCGCAAAAACGAAAAAGACGGTTACGGAAAAGCAAGAACAGACAGTAGAAACGGCGGAAGAAAAGCCCAAGAAAAAACGTGTAACGAAGAAAGCGAAAACGGAAGAAGAAGCCGAAGAAGCGGTGGAAAAAGAAGAACAGGAAAAAACGCAACCGCTTCCCGCCGCGCCTTTACAACCGATTGCGCCCGTCGCGCCCGTAACGCCTGAAAATGCGCCCGAGCCTATTCCTGCGGAAAAGCCCAAAAAGCGGGGTAGAAAACCCAAAGCGGAAAAGACGGAAACGCAAGCAACGTTAGAAGTAAAATCGGAAGAAAAGCCGCAAGCGGAAGTACGGGAAATAAAGACGGAAGAATTGCCGAACGCGGAAATTCAAGAAGAGAAAAGGGAAGAAGAGAAAGAAGAAACGCCGAAAGTAAGCGTGGTGGATATGAGCTTTTTGCTCGGCGGCGTGAAAGCGCCGAAAAAGGAACTTCCCAAACGGGAAGAGCCCAAACAAATCGCGCAAAAGGCGGAAAGCCTTGTTCAAAAAACGGGGCAACCCGTAGCGCAAAAACCGACGGTGAAAGAACAGCCGCCGAAAGAGACGAAAACGCCCGTAAAGACGGTAAAACCCGTGAGAACTACGGAGCGTATGACGGTAAAAAAACCGACGCGCGCATTGACGGCGGACGAAAAATTGCAAGAATCGTTTTTAAAGCGTTTGAGAAAACTCGGCGGCGATTATTTCGAATATTATTCGGTGTATTTGCTCGAAAGATATTCCCGTATGAACGGTAGAAGATTGGAATCGCTCAAAATCACGGGCGGCGACCACGACGGGGGTATCGACGGGGAAATCGAGCTGACGGATAGACTGGGATTTAGAGAAACTATCTACATACAGGCGAAGAATTGGGACCCTGATAAAGGGGAAGAACGGCTGTGGGTAGTGGGCGAAACGCTGTTGCAACAATTTATCGGCGCGTGCGTATGCAGGCAGGCGAAAGACGGTAAACAGCATTGCCGCGGTATTTTCATCACGACGTCCCGTTTCACAGCGGAAGCGAAGAAGATTTTAGACGATACTTCGGATAAGTTTGTGGGCTACGACGGCGCGGATTTATACGAAGCGGCGAAAGAGTGTTCGTTCGGGCTTGTCAAAAAGAACGGCGAGTGGACGCTGGACGAAGAACTTTTATCAGGCGAAAAAGCCTTTTTCAAAATGTATTAAACAATTTGCATAAAACCCCCGCCTTTGTAAGGGCGGGGGTTTTGATATGAAGAGTATAGATTTTTATAATTATTATTTGGATTTTTATGTTTATTATTTGGATTTTTTTGCTTTAATATTGACAAGGCGTAAAATAAGTAGTATAATGTCTCCACAAATTCGGGTGCAATCGGGAGGCTTTTATGGATTGTAAAAAATGCGGTACGTCTTGCGTGGAGGGTGCGGTATACGTACGCGGTCTTCTCGGTTATACGCAGAAGAAAGCGGAAGGCTGGGCGGTTGCGACAATGTTATCGTATTTAGTGGGCGCGGCAGCGTTTATCGGGTTGCATAATGTGTCCTTGCAATCTGGTATGGAAATGTCGAAGGTAATAGCGCCGAGCGGCGCGACCAAGGCGGGAATTTGTTTTTGCGTGATTTTCTTGGGCGGACATTTCTTGTGTCGTTTCATTGCCGACGTATGCGACAAGAAGAAGCATTTGTTTACGAAAGGATTTGTTTTGAAAGCGACTTTCGCCGTAATTGGCGCGGGCTTTGCCGCCGTCGTTTTTGCGGTGGTGAAAAACGCGGGATTTACCTTAAAAGTGTTAGAAAGCAACGCGCTTATGGAAACGGTAATGAGCTTTCCTGCTTCGAACGTAGAAATCACGACGATATTCGGCGTGTTGGGCGGAGAAATAAGCAATTATTCGAAAATTTCCGAGACGGTATATATGGCTTGTACGTGGAATACGGTAGCGGAAGCGGCGCTGTTGGCAACATTGGTCAGCGCGGCGTTTGCGCTCGGCGCAAATTTGAGACTGATTTCGGGTAAAAAGAGCGTTGGCGCAATGATTGCTTCCGCGACTTGTTTGGCATTTTCCGTATTGTTATTGGTGGCAAGCGTGTCGTCGTGGGGACAGGTGGAAACGGCGTTCGGATATCTGGAAACGACAAACGTAGATTCGAATTTTGCCAAAGAGATTTGCGCAGTGGTATTCTCCGCCTTTCTTTTGACGGTTTCTATTGTTACCGCTTTTATAAAAAAACGAGCGTTGCCGCAAGAGAAAAACGAAATATAAAAGCAAATAAAGGGGAAACGTAAAGTTTCTCTTTTATTTTATAAAAAAATCGAACGATTTTTAAAAAATTGTGAAAAACGCCGCTTGAAAGGCTTGATATTTTTTTTGATTTGTATTACAATGATAGATGGCGAAACGCGAATACTTCCCTAAAAGGGAAGAAAGGACAAGCGTTTTTGCCCCGAAAATCAGATAAAAAAAGAAAAAATAACTTTTGGAGGAAATGTATCACTATGGCAAAAAAATATTGCTATCTCTTCACCGAAGGTAATGCGAAAATGCGCGAAATTCTCGGTGGTAAAGGCGCAAACCTTGCGGAAATGACCAACATCGGTCTTCCCGTACCCCAAGGTTTCACTATCTCTACGGAAGCTTGCACGCAGTACTATGAAGACGGTAGACAAATCAACCCTTCTATCCAAGCTGAAATTATGGAATACATCGAAAAGATGGAAAACATTTGCGGCATGAAATTCGGCGACAAGGAAAACCCCTTGCTCGTATCCGTACGTTCGGGCGCTCGCGCTTCCATGCCCGGTATGATGGACACCATTTTGAACCTTGGCTTGAACGAAGAAGTTGTTAATACGCTCGCTGCAAAATCGGGCAATCCCCGTTGGGCTTGGGACTGCTATCGCCGCTTTATCCAGATGTTCTCCGACGTCGTTATGGAAGTAGGCAAGAAGTACTTTGAAAAGCTCATCGACGAAATGAAAGAAAAGAAAGGCGTTACGCAAGACGTTGAACTCGACGCGAACGACTTGAAAGAACTTGCTAACCAATTCAAGGCAGAATATAAAAAGCAACTGGGTAAAGATTTCCCCACCGACCCGAAAGAACAGCTTTTCGAAGCGGTAAAAGCGGTATTCCGTTCTTGGGACAACCCCCGTGCGAACATCTACCGTATGGACCACGATATCCCTTACAGCTGGGGTACGGCGGTTAACGTACAAATGATGGCGTTCGGTAACATGGGCGAAACCTCCGGTACGGGCGTTGCGTTCACGCGCGACCCTGCTACGGGCGAAAAGGGGCTTATGGGCGAGTTCTTGACCAACGCGCAAGGCGAAGACGTTGTTGCAGGCGTTCGTACGCCGATGCCTATCGCGCAAATGAAAGAAGTATTCCCCGAAGTTTACGAACAGTTCTTGAACGTTTGCAATATCCTTGAAAATCACTACCGTGATATGCAGGATATGGAATTCACGATTCAAGACAGAAAGCTTTATATGCTTCAAACCCGTAACGGTAAGAGAACGGCTGCGGCGGCTATCAAAATCGCTTGCGATTTGATTGACGAAGGTATGATTTCCGAACAAGAAGCGGTTATGCAAATCGACGCGAAGAGCTTGGATATGCTCCTTCACCCGCAATTCGACGCAAAAGCGTTGAAAGACGCAGACAAGAACAACGTTGTTGGTAAAGGTCTTGCGGCTTCCCCCGGTGCGGCGGCTGGTAAAATCGTGTTCACGGCAGAAGACGCCGTTATCGAAGGCAAGAAGGGCGAAAACGTTATCCTTGTTCGTTTGGAAACGTCCCCCGAAGATATCGAAGGTATGAAATATGCGAAAGGTATCCTTACCGTTCGCGGCGGTATGACTTCTCACGCGGCGGTTGTTGCGCGTGGTATGGGTACGTGCTGCGTATCCGGTTGCGGCGACATCAAGATGCACGAAGAAGAAAAATACTTCGAACTCGCAGGTAAAACGTTCCGTGAAGGCGACGTGCTTTCCCTTGACGGTTCTACGGGTAGCATTTACGATTGCCTTATCAAGACTGTTCCTGCTGACCCCAACTCCGGCTACTTCGGACGTATTATGGAACTTGCGGACAAGTATAAAGCGCTCGGCATCAGAACGAACGCAGATACGCCTTCCGACGCGCAACAAGCAGTTGCGTTCGGCGCGCAAGGTATCGGTCTTTGCCGTACGGAACATATGTTCTTCGACCCTGCAAGAATCGGCGCGTTCCGCGAAATGATTTGCTCGGATACGGTAGAAGAAAGAGAAGCGGCGCTTGCGAAGATTGAACCTATGCAACAAGCTGACTTCGAAGGCTTGTTCGAAGCGCTCGGCGGCTATCCCGTAACGATTCGTTTCCTTGACCCGCCCCTTCACGAATTCGTGCCTACGTCGGAAGAAGACATTGCGGCGCTTGCAAATACGCAAGGCAAGAGCGTTGCTCAAATCAAAGAAATCATCGCAGGCTTGCACGAATTCAACCCGATGATGGGTCACCGTGGTTGCCGTTTGTCCGTAACCTATCCCGAAATTGCGGTTATGCAAACGAAGGCGGTTATTAAGGCGGCTATCAACGTCATCAAGAAGCATCCCGACTGGAAGCTGATTCCCGAAATTATGATTCCTTTGACGGGCGAAACGAAAGAATTGAAGTTCGTTAAAGATATCGTTGTTAAGACGGCGAACGAAGTTATCGCAGCAAGCGGCGTAGAACTTACCTACGAAGTAGGTACGATGATTGAAATTCCCCGCGCTTGCTTGACGGCGGAAGAAATCGCGAAAGAAGCGGAATTCTTCTGCTTCGGTACGAACGACTTGACGCAAATGGCGTTCGGCTTCTCCCGTGACGACGCCGGTAAATTCTTGCCTGCATACTATGCAAATAAGATTTACGAATCCGACCCGTTCGCAAGACTTGACACGACGGGCGTTGGTAAGCTTATGAAGATGGCGGTTGACGGCGGTAAAGCGGTTCGTCCCAATATGCACCTTGGCATTTGCGGCGAACACGGCGGCGACCCTTCGTCTATCGAATTCTGCCACGAAATCGGGCTTAGCTACGTTTCCTGCTCGCCTTACCGTGTGCCCATTGCACGCCTTGCAGCAGCGCAGGCAAATATCAAAAATCCCCGCAACTAATCGGTAGGATAATAAAAACGGCTTGTTCCTACAAGCCGTTTTTTATTTTACGAAAACAAATTTTCAAAACAGGCGTATTCTTGTTGACAAATCAAGAAGCAAGTGTTATACTTTTACTTGTTGATTTGTCAACAAATAAAAGGAGAGGAACAATGCAAGACAGATTTCATACGTTCACGGTGCAAATTGCCAAGATAGCGCGCGCAATTCGGCGTATCAAAGCGGAAGAAACGGAAGAACTGCATTTAAAAGGAACGCACGTATCTTGTTTATATTATTTATATAAGGAAGAAAGGGGCATGACGGCGACGGAGCTTTGCGAAGCGTGCGACGAAGACAAAGCCGCCGTTTCCCGCTCGGTGGAATACTTGGAAGAGTACGGGTATGTGGCTTGCAAAAGCGAGAAGCAAAAACGTTGGAAGAGCTTGCTTGTACTGACGGATAAAGGCAGGGAAGCGGGGCGGCGGATTGCGGACAAGATAGACTGTATCCTTGCGCAGGCGAGCGAAGGGTTGACGGAAGAAAACCGCCTTATTTTTTATCAGTCTTTAAAATTGATAAGCGATAACTTACAAAAAATTTGTGAAAAATACGGAGAATAAGAATATGGCTACAAAAATTATTATCGACTCGGCTTCGGATATCAATATTGAAGAAGCGGAAAAACTTGGTGTAAAACTTGTTTCTATGGAGATTCGTTTTGGCGACGAAGAATATTTGGACGGCGTAACGCTGAACGCTACGCAATTTTACGAAAAGCTTGTGGAATCGGACGAATTGCCGAAAACCAGTCAAGTGAATCCTTTTAGCTTTGAAGAAGCGTATGAAGAAGTGGTTGAGGCTGGCGACGAAGCGGTAGTTATCACCATTTCTTCCAAGCTTTCGGGCACGTATACCAGCGCGCAAACGGCGGCGGAAAAGTACGTGGGCAAGGTATTTGTCGTAGACAGTATGAACGCTTGTATCGGAGAACGGCTTTTGTGTCAATACGCGTTACGTTTGGCGGCTAACGGTATGGGAGCGGAGCAAATGGCGGCGGAATTGGAACGGGTAAAAGGCAAAATCAACGTAATGGCGGTACTTGGTACGCTCGAATACTTGAAAAAGGGCGGACGTATCTCTTCGGCGGTGGCGTTTGCGGGGGAATTGCTCTCGTTAAAGCCCGTTGTGGCTGTCGTTGACGGAGAAGTGAAGCTCGTAGGTAAAGCGATGGGCTCGAAAAAGGGGAATAACCTGCTCACCCGTTTGGTGCAAGAAAAGGGCGGTATCGATTTTGATATGCCTTACGGCGTAGTCTATTCGGGTTTATCCGACGCGTTTATGAAAAAGTACGTGGCGGACAGCGCGGCGCTTTGGGAAAATCACACGGACGAAGTACCTTCTTATCTTATCGGCAGCACGATAGGCACGCATATCGGTCCCGGCGCCGTCGGCGTAGCCTTTTTCCAAAAGTGAAAATTTTGTTGAGCGACAAAAATATCTTTTCACCTGAGTTAAGTATAAAAACCGCCTAAAAGGGCGGTTTTTGTTTAGCTGTTTGACTATATCGTTTAGTGACTTCACAATATAACGTATAAAATGTAGATGTAACAAAAAACTATGACAATTTTTCGTTTTTCACTTGACAAACACGCTTGAAAGGTATACAATAAACTTGTTAAGAGCCGAAGGGCAAAGGAGAAAACTTATGAGAAAATTTGTTATTTACAGTGATTCTTGTTGCGATTTGACGAAAGAAGAGCGCGAACAGTATGATATTCAGTACATACCCATGTATTGTATTTACGAAGGTGTTTCCCATTATGCGGACTTGGATTGGACAGAAGAAGAAAGAGAAGCGTTCTATCAAAAAATGCGCGAGGGGATGCGGGTAAAGACGGCGCAAATTACGCAAGCGGACTATGAAGCGGCGTTTGAGAAGGAGTTAGAAGCAGGCAACGATATCTTGTCCGTGTCCTGTTCTTCGGCGTTATCGGCGTCCGTATTGGCAAGCTATAAAGCGCGCGATGAATTATTGAAAAAATATCCCGAAGCGAAAATTATTTGTATCGACAGCCTTAGCGCCGTTCGTGCGCTTGGTATGCTTTGTTTGACGGCGGCGCAAATGCGCGCGGACGGCAAGACAATCGAAGAAGTTGCCGCTTGGATTGAAGAACATAAATTGGAAGTCAATCAAGAGGCTACGCCCGAAAAACTTACGTATATGAAAGCGGCGGGCAGAGTAAGCGCGACGAGCGCGTTTTTCGGCGGACTTTTGAATATTAAACCGATTATTATTTCCGACGTCAAGGGCAGAAATTTGGCGGTGGAAAAGGTAAAAGGAAGACACGCTTCGTTCGTTCGCGTAGCGGAACGCATGCAGGAACGTTATGAGGACGTACCTTATCAAAACGTTTGCATTTCGCATGCGGTATGTCCCGAGGGCGCGGAGGAATTGAAGAAAGAAATTCTTGCGCATTTACCGCAGTTGGAAGGAAAAATTACGACGACTTGGTTAGGACCGATTATCGGCGCAACCTGCGGCCCCGGTATCGTTGCGGTATTCTTCTATGGTAAGAAAGTAACCGAAGGCGCAGACGAATAAGAGAACTCAATAGCGATAAAAAACCGCCAAACGGCGGTTTTTTTGCGCTATAAAAGACCTTTACGGCATTTATTTGGGGAAAAGACAAGAAGAAAGTTAAAAAATGTTAAACAATTTCTCGTTTTATGACATTGTCGAAAAAGTGGGCAAGTGCTATCATATAGGTAGTATAATGCGCGCGTTATATATAATAATGTAAGGCGAGCGCAGAAGCGAGGTATGATGATGAAAATGAAACGGAGAAACGTATTCGTAGGCGCGTTGTCCATGCTTGCATTGGCGGCGGTGACCGTTGCTACGGCGAGCGTCGGCGGCGTAACGGCTTCGGCGGCTGCCGTAGAATACGGCACGGATTCTAGCAAATGGCAAACGCTTACCAATATCAGCGTGGGAACGAGCGGTTTAGTGCCGACGGCTATAACGGATTCCACATTGGTTTCCACTTCTACGTTTACGGCGACAACAACGGACGTTGGCGGTAATTCCACAGCAGTGATTACCTCCGATTTTACGGCGGCAACCACGGGACAATACGGCGTCATGATTTACTATTTGAAATGGAACGAAGGTACGGACTCCGTTACGTGGACATACGGCCAGGATTACGATTATCAAATCAACGCGAACGATTCGGTGTTTGATACGGACGGCGTAACCGTAATTACGGGCACGACGGGTATCAAGGCGTCGAACGTGGCGGGCGATTGGATTGCCGTCGTGATGAGCTGTTCGTATTTGCCGTTCGTTATCGAGTGTAATAACGGCGTTTTAAGTACGCAAACGGACATTTGGCAAGACGGTTTTGGCGGGGCGGATTACACTACGTTGTTTAAGCAAAAAACGGCGGTGCAAATTGCGATGACGGATACGGCGACGGGCGTTTCCATTGATATCGGTTACGACGCCGTGGATTTGGGCGTTGACGGCTATACGGGCATTGCGGGTGGCGGAAAATATATTTCCAGCAATACCAATTTACGTGGAGAGGGCGCATTTTCGATTAGTAAAGTATTCGGTGACGCGGCGTTTGGAGAAAACAACGTTATCAACGTTTCGGTAGACGACGTGGCAAGCGATTATACGCAAGGCGATGATTCGGGGGATACGAGCGAACCGCTTGATGAAAACGATTGGGCGGGGGATAGCTCCAAATGGCAAACGTTGACCAATATCAACGTAAATTCTTCCAAAGGCTTGATACCAAAGGCGGTTAGCGGCACGGATTATACGTTCAAGGCAGTTACGACGGATATAACCGCTTCGACGACCACCGCGGACATCACCACGACGTTTTCCGAAGGCGACGGGCTTTGGGGCGTCATGATTTATTATCTCAAATGGAACGAAGGCACGGACTCTGTTACGTGGAGCTGGACGACGAGTCCGCAATACCCCTTGGAAGGCGTAGGCGGTTCGTCGGAAATGGGCTTGACGGCAACAAGCGCGAGCGGCGACTGGATTGCGTTGGCAATAAGTACGATGAGCGCGCCGCTTATCATCGAGTGTAACAACGGCACGATGGTGTCGTATAACGACGATAGAATTTGGGCGAGCGGATTCGGTATCAACGATTACGGATATTTCTTCAATCAAACGACGAAAGTGTCGTTGGCGATTGCGGATACGGAAACGGGTGTAACGCTGACGGCGAAATACGATGCAGTGGGCGTAGGCATAGACGAAATCGGGCTTATAGCAGGTACGTACACGTCCACCAATGCGAATTTGAAAGGCGCGGGCGCGATTGCGGTTACGCGCGCGTTCGGTAACGCTACGTTCTCTACGGGCGCAAGCAAGATAAACACGATTATCACGCTGAAAGAAGCGGAAGCATTGGCAACGCCCGTGGTAACGGTAAACGAAAAGACGGGCGTAGCTACGTGGCAGGCGATTGACGGCGCAAGCGGTTACGCGTATAAGATTGGCGAAAACGGCGAAGAAAAGACCATTGCAAGCAATTTCGTAGAAATGACGGACGGTCAAACGCTGTACGTAAAAGCCAAAGGCGACGCTATCAATAATACGGACAGCGAGTGGTCTACCCCCGTTTCCTTCACGGCAAAAGCGGTGGATACGCCGGTCGTGAGCTTGGAAAGCAACGTGGCAAGTTGGAACGCGGTTATCGGCGCAAGCGGTTACGCATACAAGATTAACGGCGGCGAAGAACAAACGACGACGAATACGTACGTAGAACTTTTGCACGGACAATCGATTACGGTTATGGCGGTAGGCAACGGCACGACGGGGTTGGATAGCGGTTGGTCTACTGCGGTATCGTTCAGCGCACCTGCGATTGCAACCCCCGTAGTAACGTTGGCGAGCAACGGTGTGGCGAGCTGGTCGGCTGTAACGGGCGCAGACGGGTATATTTGTAAAATCAACGGCGTGGAACAAGACAAGACGACTGCCACGTCCGTATCCTTGAAAGACGGCGATACGATTCAGGTAAAAGCTGTCGGCGACCAAGTTACGGGCTCGGACAGCGAATATTCGGCGTTGCAAACGTATACTGCGCCGCAACTGGCTACGCCCACGGTGATTTTTAACGGCAACGAAGCAAGTTGGGCGGAAATCGACGGCGCAATCGGGTATATTTGCAAGATTGACGGCGTATCGCAGGCAATGCTTACCGATAACTTTATCACGCTTGTCGACGGACAAACGATTCAAGTACAGGCGGTAGGTAACGGCGAAACGAATAAGAGCAGTGATTTCTCGGCGATACAAACGTATAACGCAACGCAATTAGACGCTCCTTACATAGAACTCGACGGTAACGAAGCGGTTTGGGAAGCGATAGACGGCGCAACGGGATATATTTGCGAAATCAACGGCGTGGCGCAAGATAAGATTACCGCTACCTCCGTTAGCTTGAAGCACGGCGATACCGTTAAGGTAAAGGCAGTGGGCAACGGCGAAACGAGCAAGGATAGCGATTGGTCGAACGAAGAAACGTATGAAGCGGAAGCTTTGGCTACGCCTGCGGTTACACTTACCGAACTGGGCGCAAGTTGGGAAGCGGTGGCAAACGCAACGGGCTATGCATATAAGGTTAACGGCGGCGCAGTGCAAACGACGAGCGAACTTTCCGTGAACCTTTCCGGCGGCGATACCATTGAAGTAAAGGCAATCGGCGACGGTATTTATTATTCGGATAGCGCGTTCTCGGCAGTAAAGACGTACGAAGCAAGCGCTTTGGCGACGCCTACGGTAGTGCTCAATGAAAATGCGGCAAGCTGGGTGAACGATTCCAATGCGGTAAAATACGTGTATAAAATCGGTGAAAACGGCGATGAAACGGACGCGGAAGAAAACAGCGTGGAGCTTACTCACGGACAAACGATATACGTAAAAGCTATCGGCAACGGAACGAACTATAAAGATAGCGGTTGGTCGGAAGCGGTAACGTACGAAGCGGACGCGTTGACGACGCCTACCGTAACGCTGAACGGCAACGTGGCGGGTTGGAACGCGATTGCAGGCGCAACGAAGTATATCTACAAAATTAACGACGGCGAAGAAAAAACGGTTTTGTCTACGTCCTTGGTATTGAAACACGGCGATAGCCTTATTGTCAAAGCGGTAGGCAACGGCAAGACGAATTTGGATAGCGCTTGGTCGGAAGCGGTAGCGTACGAAGCGGACGCTTTGACCGCGCCTGTCGTAACGCTGAACGGTAACGTGGCGAGTTGGGAAACTGTGGACGGCGCAGTAGCCTATGCGTATAAGATTAACGATGGCGAAGAAAAAACGACTTCGGCAACGTCCGTCAGCTTGAAGCACGGCGATACCGTACAAGTAAAAGCGGTGGGTAACGGCGAAACGAACGTAGACAGCGTTTGGTCGGACGAAGAAACATACGAAGCGACGGCATTGGCTACGCCCGCAGTAATCTTGAACGGAAACGTGGCAAGCTGGGCGGCAGTAGACGGTGCAACGGGCTATGCGTATAAGATTAATGGCGGAACGGAGCAAACGACTCCATCGACGTCCGTGGTATTAAAACACGGCGAAAGTATCGTGGTAAAAGCGGTAGGCAACGGTGAAACGAACGTAGACGGCGCGTTCTCGACAGCGAAAACGTATGCAGCGGACGCTTTGGCGGCGCCTACGGTAACGCTCAACGGCGCAATGGCTGTATGGACGGAAGTAGACGGCGCGACGGGCTATCAGTATAAGATAGGCGAAACAGGCGAAGCGACGACGGCAACCGAACTTGCGGTGGGCTTAACGGACGGACAAACGGTTTACGTAAAAGCGCTCGGCAACGGTCAAACGGCTTTGGATAGCGATTGGTCGGAAGCGGTAACGTATACCGCGCCCGATGACGAACCGAGCGATACGCCGAGCGACGAGCCGAGCGATATACCGAGCGACGAACCCGTTGAAACGCCTACGTACACTGTTGCGGAAGTAACGGCGATGATTGACGCGTTGCCCGAAAGCGTTGAGGGTGGCGAAGTGTACGACAAGAAAGCGTGGTATACGAGAACGAGAGCGGCTTATTTAAAGGCAAAAGAAGCCTATTACGGCTTATCGGAAAGCGACCAAGCACTCGTCACCAATAGCGACGATTTAACGGCTTTAAAAGACGTTTTAGACGCGTTTAAGGCAAACGTAGAGAAAGCGGAAGCGGTGGACGCGTTGATTATCGCAATTCCCACGACGGGTATTACGAGCGATAACTACGAAGCCCGTAAAACGCAAATTGAAAAGGCGAAGGCGGCTTACGACGCTTTGACGGCGGAAGAAAAGGAATTCTGCCAAAAGAAAGGATACTTGGATAACCGTATCGCGCAGTTGAACGATTATTCGGGCGAAGACGACGGTTGCGGTTCTTCCATGGGCGGCTTAGCGGTAGTTGGCTTGGCGCTTGCCGCGTGCGTGGTATTGAAACGTAAAAGAAAAGCGGATTAACCGTTTATAAACAAAAGAAAAAGCAGAGCTATAAAGCTCTGCTTTTTTGCGTTACGGAGACGATTATTCGTTTTGATTGTCTTGCGCAACCGCCGCTTCCGTTTCCACGGGGATAGAGGATTGCGCCGTCGCTTGTACGGATTTTTTTGCATTGCGTTTTTCTTTGAAGAAATCGATAATCGGTTTGATATAGCAAAGAGTAACGCAAAAGAGAATCAGACACGCGTAATGGATAATATAGACGAGCCAACCGTGGTCTTCGTTCAGGAACGGCAAACCGCTTTGCGGGGGCGATACCACGTACATAAAATTGATTTTACCGCTGCCGTCGTCTACAATGCTGTTGATATAGATAGCGAAAAACATCAAAACAAGCAAGAATTTCAAACAGTTTCCGTAGTCTTTTGCTTTGAATTTGATTTCTTTCGAGAAGAACATATGTAACGAAAAGACGGTGATGGCGATATGGTATAGGAAATATTGCGCCGTAATAATCCACGTACCGTTTCTCGAAGAGTCGGTGGCGATAAGAAGCGCCGCAATACCGCCGAACAAACAGCTGGGCAACATAAACGAAAGGATAAACCGACGGAGCTTTTCACTCTTTGCGATATTCACGATAGCGATAAAAATGATTTGAATAGAGCAAAGCTGGAACGGCAGGTCGGTTTTGGGAAGAACGCCGCCGTGCGTTTCTTCGTTCTGAATAATGTAATAGAAAATTTTGATAATTTCCGAGCAAATTCCGACGATAAGCAACGTTTTGCAAACGGTGGAAAATTTGAGTTTTCTCGAAAAAATCGTCAAAACGACGATAAGAACAACGGAAACAGCCAAGAGAATTAAGTGCTTTGTGCCGAAAAGGGGGTGCATAGTTTTCTCCTTTGTATAAAATTTTTCAAAAATTAACCCGTTCGAGTAAACGACGGGCAAATCAATTATTTTATTTTTACGGTATTTTTATTGCACTTTTCTTTGAGTAGCTTGCAAAATTTTTCTTCCGTTCCAATTGTGAATTTTTCTTGTGCGAGAAGAAGAATTAAGTTTCCCACGCGCAATACGTATATATCTTTTTGTTTGGTAACTTTGACAATTTGCGTATAATTAAGCGTATGCTCGCTGTTTTGTTTTTCCCCTGAAAATTCCTGACAAACAAATTCATTTTCATAGAAAGTCAATACGTTGCGCGTATCTTGACCGAGCATAGGGTTTTTCATACTGTTGCGAATGCCCAAAAAGCAGATAACGGACATTAAAATGCTAAAAATTCCACCGAAGATTAAAACGTTGTAAAAAAGAGAGTCCAAAAAATCTTCGGACGATAGAAAGATTTTGCCGAGAATACCGATAATAAGAAGAATCGAACCGCAAATGATGAGAATAAGCGTAGCTCTTTTACTGTCTTTGAAATATTTATTTAACGTTTCTTTGGAAAACGGCGTAACGTTTTGAACGATAGGATCGTTTTGTTGTTCAACCGATTGAGTTGTAAGATTTTCGTTAACGGTGGCTTCGATTTCCATAAATGCTCCTTATTTCGTTTTTTGTTTTTTAAGCTGTATGCGTCCCCGAACTTTTTGGAATATGGTATTGAATAGTAAAGCAAACAGGAACATAACGTATCCTGCCGCCGTAAAGCCTACCAAATATCCGATAAGGAATACGGGATAAGGCACGAGCGGTTGAATACTGCTCAAAATGGGCAGCGTGCAATCGAAATAGGGGGATATGTAGAACATATTAAACGTTTCGTCGTTGCCTACGAAATGCCACAAGATATTCGCGCCCGTCGCTACGGCAATCAGCGCCGCGAATACGGGGGCTGCGTACAAAATCGTTTTATGATTGAGTTTGGCTTTTCCCGATACCCAAGTAAGTACGCCGATAACGACCATAGAACCGTGGTGAATCATCGTTTGTATGTTGATACCAATCGTTTTAATGAACACGTCCCCGGGGTAAATCATAACGGCAAGCCCTGCAAACAGCGCGTACGTGCCAAGGTATGCCCGACAAGCGTCGCGCGCGAGCTTCTTTTTGCGGAAAATAAGCGCAAGCGGCATTACGTACATCGGCGTAGAGCAGAACTGATAAGGGAAGGCATACCATTGATAATCCCACGTGTTCGTTTCCCAATCGTAAGAATAATTGAGTTGCTTATAAATTTCAAACGCAATCAATGCAATGGACGTATACAGTAAAATTTGGTCGTACCGCTTGTCCGAGAGATTTCGGCAATAGATAGCGATAACGACGCAAAGTCCGATAACGATAGCCAAGCATAAGAAATGATACCAGCCGAACGTCGTCGGCGTGGTCATACTTGCGTCCAAACCCTTGAAAAGGTTTTGCCAAAAAGACATTTTTCCGCCGCTTGAATTCAGCGTAGGTATGGAAATCGTTTGTTGAATACCCATAATCTTCTCCTTTTATGTGATAATATAATTGCTGTTTAATATTCCGCGCTTTCGATAACGCCGCCCCCAAGGCAGTTGATGCCGTCGTATAACACGGCGTATTGCCCTTCGGTAACGGCGCGTTGCGGCTCGGCAAAATCGATATGCAACGTCCCGTCGGCGTTTATCCGTACGTTTACCTTTTGGTCGGGTTGGCGGTAACGGAATTTCGCCATACAGGAAAATTCGGTAACGTTAGGCTTTTGCGGAATCCAATTAAAGCCGCTCACTTCGCACGATTTGGAATACAGCGGCGTTTCGTCGCCGTGAGAAACGTAGAGAATATTGTTTTGCAAATCCTTTTTGACGACAAACCATCTTCCGCCTTCGTTTTCTCCTTTGATACCGCCCAAATATAAGCCCTTTCTTTGCCCTAACGTGTAATACATCAACCCGTCGTGCTCGCCCACTTGTTTGCCCGAAAGGTCAAGAATTTTGCCTTTTTGGGCGGGCAGGTACGAGCTTAAAAATTTTCGGAAATTTCTTTCCCCGATAAAGCAAATCCCCGTGCTGTCTTTCTTTTTCGCCGTAGCAAGGTTGTTTTCAAGGGCGATTTTCCGTACTTCGCTCTTTTCCATATCCTGTAAAGGGAAAAGTACGTCCGCAAGCTGATTTTGCGAGAGTTGGTTTAAAAAATACGTTTGGTCTTTGTTTTGGTCTTTTGCCTTTTGCAAAAGGTGTACGCCGTTCTCGTGGGAGATTTTGCAATAATGCCCCGTAGCGATATAATCCGCGCCCAAACGCTTGGCTTCTTGTAAAAAAGGGCCGAACTTGATTTCTCGGTTGCAAAGCACGTCGGGATTGGGCGTTCTACCCGCTTTGTATTCGGCAAGGAAATAGGAAAAGACTCTATCCATATATTCTTTGGCGAAATTGACGGTGTAGTAAGGGATATCGAGTAGGGCGGACACACGGCGCACGTCGGCGAAATCGTCTTCGGCGGTGCAACAGCCGTTCTCGTCGTTTTCTTCCCAGTTAAGCATAAAAAGCCCGATAACGTTATAGCCTTGGCGTTTTAAAAGGAGCGCAGCCACGGAAGAATCCACGCCGCCGCTCATACCGATGACAACCGTTTTCGACATAACTTGCTCCTTTTCGTCAATTTTGGGATAACGCAAAAATTTTTTTTACACCAATTTGAAAATATTATAGCATAAACGCTTGCAAAATGAAAGCAAAAAATAGTAAAATATAAGTGCTTTTTGAAAATAATTTGAAGAAAGCGATACGTATCCGTAGTGTAACTGGATAACATTACAGCCTCCGACGCTGTCGAGTCTGGGTTCGAGCCCCAGCGGGTACACCAAAACACCCCAAACAGGGGTGTTTTTTGTATCCCGTTGAAAGGGCGAGAATCCACGGTTCGCGCGAGCCACACACGAGGCGAAGCTTTGGCGAAAAAATTAAAAATAAACATCGACGTTTGATTGACAGGAAATGTGTTTTATGTTATAATAAATCATCAAAATTTTTTTGGAAAAATTGCGGGAAAGGAGTTGACTGTTTATGAAAGTCGAGTATAATGTTTTAGACAGA
>JAFUKM010000005.1 GCA_017473605.1 Clostridia bacterium
CGGGAAAGGCTCGTTAAACCACCATATGTATGCGGACGTCGTGCATTGGCTGTTTAGAAATATCGGCGGTTTAAAAAATACGGGCGTTGCATACGATACGTGTTTGTTGCAACCGTATTTCTATGCGGAGAACTGTTCGGCGAGCAGTAAAACGACGACGCAAAACGGTGAAATTTCGTTTGCTTGGAAAAAGCAGGGTAACGTTTTCGAAGCGGACATAGTTTGTCCTGTGGGAACAAAAGCCACGTTGCGGATACAAGGCTGCAAGGATATCCTGGTACAAACGGGAAAAATCGAAATCACGTTGCAGTGACGGTTAGTTAAATAGAAAGATGAAAATAGAGAAATTATATCCCGAGAGTAAAGACTACGTTTGGGGCGGAAACAAATTAAAAGAAGAATACGGCAAACAAACGGAGAAAACGCCGTGCGCGGAGAGTTGGGAGCTGTCTTTTCATAAAGACGGTTTTACGCGTCTTGCAAACGGCAAAACGCTTGCGGAAACGGTAACGGAACGAGAATTAGGGGAAAACGTAAAAGGGTTTCCCTTTTTTCCTACGTTGATTAAATTTATCGATGCGAAACAGGATTTATCCGTGCAAGTTCATCCGTCGGACGATTATGCGTTGAAAAACGAAAACTCGTTTGGAAAAACGGAAATGTGGTATATCGTGGAAGCGGAAAAAGGCGCGGGGATATACCTTGGCTTTAATCGTGATGTTACCAAAGAAGAATACGAAACGGCTATTCAAGAGAAACGCTTGACGGAACTGCTCAATTTCTACGAAGTGCAAGCGGGCGAGTGCTATTTTATTCCGTCGGGCACAATTCACGCTATTGGAAAAGGTTGCTTGATTTGCGAAATACAGCAAAACAGCAATCTCACATACCGTGTATATGATTACGGACGCAAAGATAAGAACGGAAACGAACGGGAATTGCATGTCGAGAAGGCGTTAAAGGTAACGAGCCTGAAAAGACACGAAAACAGGGTTTTAACGGGTGAAACGCTTGGGACAAACAAATACTTTACCGTACGTAAACTTGGCGTAAAAAACGAGATTTTGTATGCGGATAACAAAACGTTCCAATGCCTGACTTGCGTGAAAGGTAAGGGCGAGATAGACGGACAAACGGTAAAAAAAGGGGATAGCTTTTTCGTGCCAGCGAGTTACGGGGAATATAACCTTAAAGGGGACATGGAGATAATTGTAACGGAGATAAGGAAATATTATATCGGTATCGATTTGGGTGGAACGTTCATCAAGGGCGGTATCGTAGACGATACAGGACGTATCGTTTTGCAAGAAAAAGTACCTACCGAAAAGGAAAACGGGGCGGACAGAGTTGCGTTGAATATCGCAAACCTTTGCAAGACCTTGCTTGAAAACGTGAATATGACGGCAAGCGATATCGTTGGGATAGGCATGGGCGTACCCGGGATGATAAACGGTAAAACAGGCGAAGTGGTGTATTCCAATAACCTTGGTTGGGAGCATTTCCGTATTAAGGACGAAATAGAAAGCTTAACGGGGTTACCTGTAAAAATCGCTAATGACGCGAACGTGGCGGCATTGGGCGAAACGAAGTTCGGTTGTGGAAAAGCGTATGAAAATACGGTAATGTTGACGCTGGGTACGGGCGTGGGGAGCGGTATCGTTATCGACGGGAAACTGTTTGAAGGAACCGACTCGGCAGGCGCGGAGATAGGGCATACGGTCATTGTAGCAGGCGGCGAAAAATGCACCTGCGGAAGAAAAGGTTGTTTGGAAGCTTACACTTCGGCGACGGCGTTGATTCGGGATACTAAACGGGCAATGCAAGCGGATAAAGTCAGCAAGATGTGGGCAATCGGTGGCGTAGAGAACGTAACGGGAAAGACGGCGTTCGATTATAAAGATTGCGATAACAGCGCAAAAACGGTGGTTGACGGATATATAGAAAAACTGGGGGTAGGTATAACGAATATTGCCAACGAGTTCCGTCCCAAAGCGGTAATTTTGGGCGGTGGCGTATGTGCGCAAGGAGATAACCTTATTAAACCGTTGCAAGAATATTTGGATAGAGAAATCTTTGCGGGGAAGAAAGGCCCGCAGGTAAAAATTCTTACGGCGACGCTTGGGAATAGCGCGGGCTTGCTCGGCGCGGCGGCGCTTTGGTTATAAGCGTCATTTTATTGTTATGGGTTTGATACGGGTAAATCTCATTGTTTTTTATAAACACCTAGCTGGTGAGATTTATGCGCAAGAAAAAAACAAAATAGCAAAGAAAGATTCGCTCTATTGCTTGCATTTTTTTGACTCCTTTGCTATAATATAGGCGATTATTAAAGCAACAAAAGGAGCGGTTATGGCTACGCATTACGGTAGAGTGAAGTTTTCCTGCTATATGACGAATATCACAATGGCGGTGGTGGGGTGTCTTTCTCCCGTGCTGTTTCTTACGTTTCGCTCGTTATACGGCATTTCCTATTCGCTCTTGGGAACGCTCGTGCTTATTAATTTTTGCACGCAGCTTGGCGTGGATTTGATTTTTTCCTTTTTTTCGCATAAGTTCAATATCCCGATGACCGTTAAATGCACGCCTGCGATTGCCGTGGTGGGGCTTATCCTATTTGCGCTTGCGCCTTTGATTTTTCCGAACGCCGTGTATTTGGGGCTTGTTATCGGTACGGTGATTTTCTCCGCTTCAAGCGGACTTGCCGAAGTGCTTATCAGCCCCGTTATCGCCGCAATCCCGTCGGAAAACCCCGATAGGGAAATGAGCAAATTGCACGCCGTGTACGCTTGGGGGTCGGTTGCCGTTGTGGTGATAGCAACGCTTTTTTTACTTGCTATCGGCGGCGAAAATTGGCAGTGGCTTGCGGGCGGATTCGCATTAGTGCCGCTCGTTGCTACCTTTGCGTTTGCGGGCGCGGACGTGCCGAAAATGCAAACGCCCGAAAAAACTTCGGGCGCGCTCGGCTTTTTTAAAAACGGTGGAGTATGGTTGTGCGTGTTCGCTATATTCCTTGGCGGCGCAAGCGAAGTTACGATGGCGCAATGGAGTTCGAGCTATATTGAACAGGCGCTCGGTATACCCAAAGTTTTGGGGGATATTTGCGGCGTTGCTTTGTTTGGCTTTATGCTTGCTATGGGGCGGACGTTGTACGCGAAGTTCGGTAAAAATATCGGAAAGGTGCTGTTTTTAGGTGCAATCGGCGCGACGGTCTGTTATATAACCGCTATCTTCGTGGGCGTGCCCGTTATCAGTTTGATTGCTTGTGGCTTGACGGGCTTTTGTGTATCGATGATGTGGCCGGGTAGCCTTGTTGTGGCGTCCGACCGCTTCCCCCAAGGCGGCGTTGTCGTGTATGCCTTGATGGCGGCAGGGGGCGACCTTGGCGCTTCCGTAGGTCCGCAACTCGTCGGCGTGGTTACCGATTCCGTGGCTGGAAGTGCATATTTCGCGGATTTGGCTTTATCTTGGGGACTCACGAGCGAACAGCTGGGTATGAAAGCAGGATTGCTCGTCGGAGCGGTGTTCCCATTGATTGCCATCGCCGTATTTTTCATTATACGTCGTTTGCGTACGAAAAAACCGATTTGGACGGGGCAGGTATTGAAGGAAAATACTCTTAAAGGAGAAGAATTATGATTAAAGTGGGGTTATTGGGAGATTCTATCCGTTTGTTCGGATACGGCGCGCACGTGCCTACATTACTTGGGGAGAAATACCAGGTGTTTCAGCCCGAAGATAATTGCCGCTTTGCAAAATATATGCTTCGCGGGCTGTTTGATTGGAGGGCGGAATTGGAAACGTGCGACGTTATCCATTTTAACTGCGGACATTGGGACGTGTGCGAACTGTTCGACGACGGTATGTTCTCTTCCGTGGAAGAATACGAGCGGGATATGCTCCGTGTGGCAAGGATTTTGAAAAGCTACGTGCCGAAAGTGATTTTTGCAACGACCACGCCTGTACGCGACGGATACACGTACAATAAAAACGAGAATATAAAGTTGTTAAACGAGAGTATCGTGCCGAAGCTGCAAAAAATGGGTATTGTGATTAACGACTTGCACGCGTTGGCGTCGACAAACGTAAATAAATATATTTGCGAGGAAGATTTGTTGCATTTGTCCGAAGAAGGGAGTAGGCTGTGCGCAAAGCAGGTGGCGGACGTCATTAAAAAAGTATGTGAATAAAAAAGACGCGGAGCGTGGAAACGCTCCGCTGTTCTTTTATATTCCGCTTTTTATCTTCTGCCTTCAAAAATCAGGTGGATACCCATATCCTGTATGCGTTTGCACGCCGTTTTTACTCTGTCGGGTTTGTATTCCTTGACGATATGTCCGTCGAAGCCTACCGAAAGCCGTACGCCCGATTTTTTGACGATTTCCTGCTGTTCTTTGTTTTTGAAAAATTCCGTTACGTAATCGTGCGTTTTATAGCCGTGCAAGCTATCCATATTCACGTTCATTTCCCAAAAGATACCGCGTTCCGCCATTTTCCGAAAATACCGATAGGGGTCTTCGCCGAGCGATTTGATATGCGCGAACATATCCGTATGCGCGATACCCGTAGGGCAACCCGATTTTTCCGCAAAGGGGAAAATATCGCCTTTTAAGAAAGAATTTCTTGCGTCTAAATTCTCCACCAAGCAAAAATCGAAGAAAGAAATATCCGCTTTTTCGGGCAGGGCGTAGCTGTCGTTCGTGATAAGCGTACAAACTTCTATACCGCAAAGCAAGCTGATTTTATTGCGGTAAATTTTCCGCAAAGCGTCCACATGGTCGAAATAGCGTTCGAGCGTCTTGCCGTAATCGGCGTTTCTGTTCGCGCCTTTATTATAGCAAAAATCCGTTCTCGCGCAACCGACGCCGTAGTTATGGTCGCAAATGCCCAGTTGTTGCACACCGCTGTTTATCGCCGCTTCGATGACCTTTTCGGGCTTATCCTGCGAACAAAACGAATAATAGGTGTGCGCGTGTAAATCCTGTATCATAGTTCTTTCTCCGTGGCTCTATTATAGTACAACCGAAAAAATAATGCAAGAGATTATGCAAAAAAAATTTTCGGAATTTTTTAAGGCGAATCGCAACGCTTTTTTTTGTTGTCAAATATCAACCGCCGCTTTTTCACGAGTACGACGTGCGAAAAACTTTTCTCCGCCATAGGTCAAATGCATTTAATAGATAAACTTAATATCCCGTCCGTCCAAGCCTTTGGGCGGGGCGCTGTCCGTGGCGACAAAGTCGTATGCTTCCAACGGGGCGAGCCGATATGCGCCGTGCGCGCCGAATTTCGTGTTGTCGATGAGCAGTATTCGTTTTTGAGAGCGTTCGAACGCCGCGCGTTTGATTTCTTTTTGGTCTAACGAACGCTCGTATACCTCGCCGTCGACGACAGCCGCGCAAGAGCTTATCATTAAATCGAACTTGAAATCGTCGAGCTGTCTCGCCGTCCAGCTGCCGGTTGCCGATATCGTGTTGTATTGCACCATACCCCCGAGCATTATCAGCGTTACGTTCGGCTTTTTCGATAACTGTATAGCCGTTTGCAGGTTGTTCGTTACCACCGTTTTATGGCTGAAATCCATACGTTCCGCAAGCGCTAACGCCGTGGAAGAACTGTCGATAAATACCGATTTGAAAGCAGGGATATGGGGCAGGGCTTTTGTCGCCGCGCGCTCTTTTTCCTGCGCATTTTTTTCCATACGGAAAAAAATCGATATTTCTTCCGAATTTTCGGGTAGTAACGCGCCGCCGTGGCTGCGCTCTACAAGCCCCATGCCGTGCATCTCCGATAAATCCCTGCGAATCGTCGCTTCGCTTACGTAAAAAAGTTGCGCGAGTTTGCGCACGTTCGCTTTTTTTTGTTCTTTTAAAACCCGTAAAATTTCATTTTGCCGTTCGTTGAGTGCCATTGTATGCTCCTTTTTGTCATTAAGCTCTAAAAAATGTGCGTTTTATGCGCGTTTTTGTTCGTTTATGATTGAATTATATCATAAAAAATTTTTTTTGTCAATCTTTCGCACATATATAGACAAAAATAAAAAAGTGTGATATAATATATCGGAAGAAAAAAAATAATGGCGAAAAACGAGCAAAAACGAACACGGAAAAGCGGGTTTTTCGCGATAAAAGGACTGTTGACTATGAAATATTATCTTGCAATCGATATCGGGGCATCGTCGGGCAGACATATCGTGGCGTACCTTGAAAACGGCAAAATGATTACCGAAGAAGTGTACCGTTTCCAAAACGGCCCTGTAAACAAAACCGCCTACGACGGCAAAGAACATCTCGTTTGGGAACCCGAACGTTTGTACAGCGAAATTTTGAACGGTTTGAAAAGAGCGGGCGAGCTTGGCAAGGCGCCGTACGCAATCGGTATCGATACGTGGGGCGTGGACTATGCGCTTCTCGACGAGAACGACAAGGCTATCGGCGGCGTATATTGCTATCGCGATTCGAGAACGGAAGAAACGATGGACAAGGTACACGCAAAAATCCCGTTTGAACGGTTGTATGCAAAGACGGGGATTCAGTTCTCTACGTTTAACAGCGTATACCAATTCTACCACGACGTGGAAACGGGGCGTATGAAAGACGCGAAATCGATGTTGATGCTTCCCGATTATTTCAACTTCCGTTTAACGGGCGTGAAAAAGCAGGAATACACCAACGCCACCACGACGGGTATGGTCAACGCCGTAACGCACGAGTGGGACGAAGAAATCATCGAAACGCTCGGATATAAAAAAGAGCTCTTTGGCGAGCTTACCCAGCCCGGCAGTATCGTAGGAGAGTTTTCCGACGAAGTTGCTTCGTTTGTAGGATATAAAGCGACGGTAGTGCTTCCTGCGACGCACGACACGGCGAGCGCGGTATTGGCGGCGCCGCTTTCGGGGCAAACGCCGTACATATCCAGCGGTACTTGGTCGCTGCTCGGCGTGGAACAAAATTTCGCGCATACCGATAAGGCTGCGATGGAAGTGGGATATTCCAACGAAGGCAGCGTGAATAAGAGCTTCCGATTCCAAATCAATATTATGGGGCTTTGGATGATTCAGCAGGTTCGCCACGAATTGGACGACAGGTACAGCTTCGTACAGCTTGCGGAAATGGCGAAGGCAAACCCCGTAGATATCGAAATCAACGTAAACGACCAAGCGTTCTTCGCTCCCAAGAGCATGATTGCGGCGATTAACGAGGCGGCGGGCAGAGAACTTTCCGTCGGGGAAATGGCGTACGTGATTTACAAGAACTTGGCAAGATGTTACGATTCTTCGCTCAAAGCCTTGGAAGAAGTAACGGGGGAAAAGTACGACACGCTGAATATCATCGGCGGCGGCAGCCAAAACAAATTCTTGAACGCGCTCACCAAAGAGTATACAGGCAAGAAAGTTATCGCAGGACCTGCGGAGGGCACGGCTATCGGTAATTTGATGATGCAAATGGTCGGCTTGGGCGATATTGCAGACGTGAAAGCGGGCAGAGAAATTATTAAAAATTCGTTCGATATCGCCGAAGTATAAGGCGAAAAAATAAAAATAAAAATTATATAATGAAGGAGATACATATGTCCAGATACGAAGAAGCTAAAAAGATTTATGCCGAGTTCGGCGTGGATACCGAAGCGGCGATGGAAAGACTTTCCAAACTTTCCGTAAGCGTACACTGCTGGCAAGGCGACGACGTTATCGGTTTCGACGGTAGCGATTCCCTTTCGGGCGGTATTCAAACGACGGGTAACTATCCCGGCAGAGCAAGAACGCCCGAAGAACTCTTTGCCGACCTTACGACGGCGTTCAAGTTGATGCCCGGTAAAAAGAGAGTGAACGTACACGCTTGTTACGCGCTCCTTGGCGAAGACAAAGGCAAGGTGGATAGAGACGCTTACGAATACAAGCATTTTGAACCTTGGGTAAAGTGGGCGAAAGAAGCGGGCTTGGAAGGCGTAGACTTCAACCCTACGTGGTTCTCGCACCCGATGATGAAAGACGGTTTGTCCCTTTCTTCTCCCGATGAAAACGTGAGAAAGTTCTGGGTAAACCACGGCAAGGCTTGTATGAAGATTGCGGCGCAAATCGGTAAAGCGATGGGTAGTCCTTGCTGCGTGAACCTTTGGGTTCCCGACGGTACGAAAGATATCCCTGCGGATAGACTCGGTCCCCGTCTTCGCTTGAAGAAATCCTTAGACGAAGTATTGGAAGGATACGATAAAGAGTGGGTTATTCCCGCGGTAGAAAGCAAGGTGTTCGGTATCGGTGTGGAAAGCTACACGGTAGGCAGCAACGAATTCTATCAAAACTATGCGGCGACGCGCGGCATTTGCTGCTTGCTCGATACGGGACATTATCATCCCACCGAAGTGGTTTCCGATAAGATTCCTTCGATGCTTGCGTTCTATGACAAAGTACAGCTCCACGTTTCCCGTCCCGTTAGATGGGACAGCGACCACGTAATCGTGGTGGACGACGAGCTTAAAGAACTTTCCAAAGAAATTATCCGCAACGACGCAGACGATAAGGTAATCGTAGCGCTTGATTATTTCGACGCTTCCATCAACCGTCTTTGCGCGTGGGTAACGGGCGTGCGCTCTATGCAAAAAGCGTTGCTCTCCGCTATCTTGCAACCGTATGCGGAAATGAAGAAATTGCAAGACGAAGGCAACTTCACCAAAGTGTTCTATATGCACGAAAGAGTGAAATATCTTCCCTTCGTAGACGTTTGGAACGAATATCTCGCCCGTCAAGGTCTTTCCGAAGATTGGTGGGAAGAAGTAGAAAAATTCGAGAAAGAAGTAATTGCAAAGAGAGGTTAAAAAGTGAAGATTTTGGTTGTAAACGCGGGTAGCTCTTCGCTCAAATATCAGCTGTTCGATATGGATACGAACACGGCGATTGCAAAGGGCAACTGCGAAAGAATCGGCATTGACGGCGTAGTAACGCACAAATGCCCCGGCAAAGAAGATTACAAGACTTCGGCGGACTTTCCCGACCATCGCGCGGCTATCGAGTGCGTACTCGGACTTCTTACCGATGAAAAGCTCGGCGTTATCGGCAGCGTAAAAGAAATTGCGGCGGTAGGACACAGATTCGCGCACGGCGGCGAAAAGCTCCGCGCATCTACGGTGCTCGGTCCCGATGAAGTGGCGTATTTGGAAAGCATTGCGGAGCTCAATCCTTTGCACGGTCCTCCCGCTATCAGCGGCTTCAAGGCTTGTAAAGAGGTTATGCCCGACATTAAACACGTGGGCGTGTTCGATACTTCCTACTATTCGAACATGAAGGAAGAAGCGTACGTTTATCCTATTCCTTACGAATTGTATGAAGAATACAAGATTCGTCGTTACGGGTTCCACGGCACTTCGCACAGATACGTTGCGGCAAAGGCTGCGGAAATGCTCGGCAAAAAAGACGCTAAAATCATTACCTGCCACCTTGGTAACGGCTCGTCCATTACCGCAACGGTAAACGGCAAGGCAATCGATACGTCGATGGGCTTTACTCCCCAAGACGGCGTGCCTATGGGTACGCGCAGCGGCGCGCTCGACCCCACCGTGCCTATGTATATTATGAAGAAGAAAGGCTTGACGGCGGAAGAAGTGGAAAAGGTGCTCAACAATCAATCGGGCTTGCTCGGCGTTTCGGGCGTATCGAGCGATTGCAGAGACGTGGCGAAGGCAGCGGCTTCGGGCAATGCGCGCGCGGCGCTTGCGCTCAAAATCTTGGTACATAACATCAAGAAAATTATCGGTTCGTATATCGCGGAAATGAACGGCGTGGACGCGGTGGTGTTCACGGCAGGTATCGGCGAAAACGATAGGGCGATGAGAGAAAACGTTTGCGAAGGTATGGATTGGCTGGGTATTGCGATTGATAAGGAAATCAACAATACCTGCGAACGTGGCGTAGACGTAGACATCAGCGCAAAGGGCGCGAAGGTAAAGACGTTCGTTATCCCTACCAACGAAGAGTATATGATTGCTCTCGACACTCAAAATTTGACAAAATAAAAAAATATATATAGAAAAGGAGAACTAATATGAAATCCCCATTCGAGATTAAGAAAGAAATTTGCGAAGTCGGTTTGAAACTTTGGCAAAAAGGGTTCGTTGCGGCGAACGACGGTAACATCTCCGCAAAAATCAACGACAACGAATTCTACTGCACCCCCACGGGCGTATCGAAAGCGTCCTTGACGCCCGATATGATTATCAAAGTGGACAAAGACGGTAAGAAATTGGAAGGCAAACTCAATCCTTCGTCCGAAATCAAGATGCACATGAGAGTGTATCGCGAACGTCCCGACGTTACGGCAGTTGTGCACGCGCACCCGCCCGTTGCTACGGCGTTCACCGTTGCGGATATCGACCTTGACCAATACGTGCTTCCCGAAGCAGTATTGACTATTGGCGCTGTTCCCACCTGCGATTACGGTACGCCTTCCACGATGGAAATTCCCGATTCGCTTGACCCGTATCTTCAAAACCACGACGCGTTCTTGCTCCGTAACCACGGCGCTTTGACGGTTGGCTGCAACCTTACCAAGGCGTTCTTCGTAATGGAAGAAGTAGAATTCAACGCGGTTATTTGCAAGCACGCTATGGACCTTGGCGCAGTACACGAAATTTCTTGCGACCAGCTTAAAAAGCTTATGGATTTGAGAAAGAAGATGAACTTGCCCGGACGTCATCCCGGCATCGAATGCGACGAAGAAACGTCTTGCGGTTGCGGCGCGAACGCAGAGCTTGTAGAAGCTATCACGAAGAAAGTACTTGCGGCGCTCGGCAAATAAAAAGGTGAAATTTTGACGTTGGACAAAAATTTCATGCAAACAGACTGAAAGGAGAAAAAATACTATGGCAATCAATTGGACGGAAGCCCAAATCGAGCAAGTAATCGCGCAAGTGATTAAAAATCTCGGCGGCGCGGCTTCCACCGTGAGAAACGATTGGGATTCGACGCAATATAACGGACGGAAACTTATCGGTATTTACGCGGATATGAACGATGCCATCGACGCGGCTACCGCAGGGTATAAGGCAATCCGCGCGATGTCCTTGGAAGAAAGGGAGAAAGTTATCGCGAAAGTCCGTGAATTATGCCGTAAAGAAGCTCCGATTATGGCGAAGCTCGGCGTGACGGAAACGAAGATGGGACGCGTGGAACACAAGACCGCGAAACATATTCTCGTTGCAGACAAAACGCCCGGCACGGCGGATATCGTTGCGCAGGTAAAGACGGGGGACTACGGTCTTACCCTTACCGAAATGGCGCCGTTCGGCGTCGTGGGCAGCATTACCCCCAGCACCAATCCTTCGGAAACGGTTATTTGTAACAGTATCGGTATGATTGCGGCGGGCAACGGCGTGGTGTTCAATCCCCACCCCAATGCAATCGCTACGTCCAACTATGCGGTGGATTTAATCAACCGCGCAAGCGCGGCGGCAGGCGGACCAAACGTGCTCGTTGCGTCCGTGGTAAAACCCACGTTGGACTCGGCTCAAATTATGTATAAACACCCTAATATCCGCTTGCTCGTTTGCACGGGTGGGCCCGGAGTTGTAAGAAGCGTGCTTTCCAGCGGTAAGAAGGCTATCGGCGCAGGAGCGGGGAATCCCCCCGTTATCGTGGACGATACCGCCGATATCCGCAAGGCGGCAAAAGATATTATCGATGGTTGTTCGTTCGACAACAACCTGCCTTGTATCGCGGAAAAAGAAGTGTTTGCGTTTAAGAATATCGCAGACCAACTCATTTCCGAAATGTTGCAAAACGGCGCGTATATGATTACGCCCGAACAGGCAGGCAAGCTTGCGAATATCGTGCTTGTGGACAGCAAGAACCCCAAGACGGGTATCGTGAAAAAGACGGTCAGCCGTGATTGCGTCGGACGCGACGCGGCGGTGCTGCTCGAAAAAATCGGCGTGAAAGTAGGCGGCGACGTACGTTGTATCATTTGCGAAACGGGCTTCGACCATCCTTTCGTACAACACGAATTGATGATGCCCATTTTGCCTATCGTACGCGTAAACGATATTGACCAAGCCATTGACTTGGCGGTGAAAGCGGAACACGGCAACAGACATACGGCGCATATGCACTCGAAGAATATCGACAATTTGACGAGATTTGCCCGTGCGGTGGAAACGACGATTTTCGTCAAGAACGCGCCTTCGTATGCAGGCATCGGTTTCGGCGGCGAAGGACATACGACGTTTACCATCGCAGGCCCTACGGGCGAAGGCTTGACCAGCGCGCGTAGCTTCACGAGATTCCGTCGTTGCGTATTGTCGGAAAGTTTCCGTATTATTTAAGAGTAAACAAGGAGAAAAAATTATGGATATTACATCTGCTCAAGTAGAAAGTATCGTTCGTAAGATTCTTGGAGAAATGGGCGGCGCAAAATCTTCTTGCGGTTGCTCGGGTAAAATCCCCAAGACGGCGAAAGTGGCGATGCTCACTGCACAGAAAAAAATCGAAGTAAAAGAATTCCCTATTCCTGCGCTTACCGACGACGATATCCTTGTAAAGGTAGAAGGTTGCGGCGTATGCGGTACGGACGTACACGAGTGGAAAGCGGACCCGTTCGGGATTATCCCCGTAACGCTCGGTCACGAAGGTACGGGTGAAATCGTTTACCTTGGTAAGAACATCAAAGCGGATACGTCGGGCAAGCCTATTAAAGTGGGCGACAAGCTCGTTACCAGCGTTATCAGCTGCGGCGAGTGTCACGTTTGCCGTAATCATCCCGCAAACACCAACCTTTGCGACAAGCAAGGCGTGTTCGGTTTGATTCCCCACAGCAATGCAAACCCGTTCACGGGTTGGTTCTCGGAATATTTGCTTATCCGCGGTAAAGGTTCTACCTATTTCGTAGTAAACGATTTGGATTTGAAGGAAAGAATGATTCTCGAACTTGCTTGCGTATGCGTACACGCATTGAAGAGAGCGCAAACGACGGGGCTTATCAACTTCAATTCCAAGGTACTTATTCAAGGTCTTGGACCCGTTGGTTTGGTTATGATTAGCGTACTCCGCGCGGCGGGTATCAACCACATCATTGCCATCGACGGTACGCCGATGCGTTTGGAAATGGCGAAAAAGCTCGGCGCAAAGACGATTGTTAACTTCCGCGAAGTACCTGACCTTGCGGCAAGAGTAAAACTCGTTAAGAGTGTGGCAAACGGCGTGGGCGCAGATTTTGCGTTCCAATGCACGGGCGCACCTGCGGCAGCGAAGGACATTTACGAATACATCCGTCGCGGCGGCGGACTTTGCGAAATGGGATTCTTCGTAAACAACGGCGAATACAACGTAAATCCCCACTTTGCAATGTGCAACAAGGAAATCAATCTCGTTGGCTCTTGGGATTACAGCGCGGACGATTATCCTACCACGATGGCGTTCTTGCGTCAAGCAAGAGAAATGAAAATTCCCGTATGCGATTTGATTACGCACGAGTATCCGCTTGACCAGCTTAACGAAGCGATGGAAACGAACGTAGCGCAAAAGGGTATCAAAATCTGTTACGTTGCTAAATAAAATGCGTATATGCGTCGAAATACGGCGTTGTACTTACGTTTCACCCTGGTTGCGTACGAAAAAGTACGCGCACTGCGGTGAAGTCGCGTCCGCCTTGTCTTTCTCGCGTCTAAACATTTTACAATACAGTTAAGGAGAAACAAGAACATGGCACTTGGTATGATAGAAGTCTTCGGCTTCGCTACCGCTATCGTAGTTGCCGATAAAATGGCGAAAGCCGCCGAAGTAGAAGTGGTGGCAATCGATAAGAATAAACCTGCGGCGGGAGATTCCGCGCGCGTACCGCTCGTAATGGCTATCAAAGTCGAAGGGAGCGCGGCGGCGGTGGAAGCGTCCGTTCAGGCAGGGAAACTCGAAGCCGAAAAGCGTGGCTTGTATATTACGCATAAAGTAATTGCAAGACAAAGCGAAGATATCGAGTGGTTTGCCCGTTTGAGCGCGCTCGGTAAAGACAAATTAAGATAAAAAATAAAAAAGAAAAAATAAAATTCAAGGAGAATTACAAAAATGATGGAAGCATTAGGTATGGTTGAAACGAGAGGTTTGGTTGCGGCGATTGAAGCGGCGGATGCTATGGTTAAGGCGGCGAACGTTGTTCTTATCGGCAGCGAAAAAATCGGCAGCGGTTTGGTAAGCGTTATGGTTCGCGGCGACGTTGGCGCAGTTAAGGCTGCTGTGGAAGCAGGCAGCGCGGCGGCTACCGCTCTTGGCGAAGTTATCGCTACGCACGTAATCCCCAGACCCCACGCTGACGTTGAAAAGCTTCTTCCTACGATTAAATAATCTGAAAAACAGGTTTTTCAAATTATTCGTAAGTTAAGGAGAAGGTTTTTATGAAAGCAATAGCGTTACTCGAAGTGCAAGCTATGGTAGCGGCGATTACCGGGCTTGACGCGATGGTAAAGGCGGCGGACGTAAAGCTTATTCACGTAGAAAAGCGTCTTGGCGGCAGATTGGTAACGGTGGTCGTCGAAGGCGAAGTATCGGCTTGCACGGCGGCGCTTCAAGCAGGCGCAGCCGCAGCGGCGGAAGTAGGCAACGTTAAAGTGTGTGAAGTGATTGCGCGTCCGCACCCCGACGTTATGCGTTTTTTAACGACGGGTTAATGAGCAATTAAAACCGATAGGTTTTAAGATAAAAAAAGAAAAATTTAAAAATCTTAGGAGGATTAAAAAAATGGAAGCATTGGGTATGGTTGAAACGAGAGGTCTCGTAGCAGCAATCGAAGCGGCAGATGCTATGGTTAAGGCGGCAAACGTTGTTCTTATCGGTAGCGAAAAAATCGGTAGCGGTTTGGTAAGCGTTATGGTTCGCGGTGACGTTGGCGCAGTTAAGGCAGCTGTGGAAGCTGGCAGCGCAGCGGCTACGGCTCTTGGCGAAGTAATTGCTACGCACGTAATTCCCAGACCGCACGCAGACGTTGAAAAACTTCTTCCCGCTATTAAATAAGTTTTTATTTAGAAACGGATTTCACAGTATCCGTGCGAGAAAACACGGATACTGTGGGAGTTTTTCAATCGCGTAAGCGTAAAAAAGTCGTAAAATCACCTTTATAGGGGTAGTTTACGCAAAAAACGGGGCTTTTTGCCCTAAAATAGGGGTATTCTATCCAAATTCGGGGGAGTACTCACGAACGCGGATACGGAAAAACGTATTCGGAATAAGAGAGAAAAAACAATAAATAACGGAAGGTTTGTTATGGAAATTTCGAGCGCAAAGATTGCGGAAATGGTGAAAAAAGTGCTTGCGGATATGAACGGCGTTCAAACGAGCGTCGGCGCGGATAACGAAGTGCCTGTCGGCGTATCCAATAGACATATTCATTTGAACAAGGCGGATTTGGAAACGTTGTTTGGCGCAGGATACGAGCTTACGCCGCTCAAAGATTTATCGCAGCCGGGACAGTATGCGTGCAAAGAAACGTTGACGCTTATCGGACCTGCTATGCGTCCTATTGAAGGCGTGCGCGTGTTAGGGCCGCTCCGTAAAAATTCGCAGGTGGAGATTTCCATGACCGATTCTTACGTGTTGAAAGTGAAACCGCCTGTGAGAGAATCGGGAAATATCGCGGGTTCGGCAGGGGTAACGATTGTTGGACCGAAAGGGGTGGTACAGCTTAAAGAAGGGTGTATTATCGCCAACAGACATATCCATATGTCGCCCAGCGACGGTGTAAAATTCAACGTGAAAGACGGCGACACGGTAACGGTAGACGTCGAAGGCAAGCGCCGCACACGTTGGTATGACGTACAAGTGCGCGTTCATCCCGATTTCCGTTTGGAAATGCACGTGGATACGGACGACGCCAACGCCGCAGGGATTGGCAACGGCTTCAAAGTAAAGGTCGTTAAGGAGTAAAAAAGTGTTAAAAGGGATTATTAGAGGAAACGTAGTTTCCACGAGAAAACAGGAATCGCTCGTCGGCTCTAAATTCATGGAAGTAGAAGTCATTGAAAACAATGCCTTGACGGGGAAATTTTTGATTGCAGTTGACAGCGTCGGCGCGGGTATCGGGGAAACGGTGCTCGTTACTACGGGTAGCTCGGCAAGACTTGCCTTGCACAACACCAACGCGCCTTGTGATGCGGTAATCGTCGGTATTGTCGATTAAGCGGTGAGCCACCGCTAGCACGTCTTTCTATCTTTCGGTATAGTGCGCTCGTAGCGTTGTCGTGAACGGGAAAACGAAAGAGTAGATAGGGATAAAAAATATACGCGCGTGTAGGTTACGCGCGGAGCGGAATTAGAATAGGCTGTAATTATGGATTTGAAAACGATTATGAAAGAAGCAGGTATTGTCGGCGCGGGTGGCGCAGGCTTCCCTTCGTACGCAAAGTTGGCGGACGGAGCGGATACGCTCGTCATCAACGGCGCAGAGTGCGAACCGTTGCTCTATACCGACTACGTGCTTTTACATAAAGAAATGCCAACGGTGTTGGCAGGTATACAATCGGTGCTGGAATACGCGAAGATTCCTTGCGCCTTGCTTTGCGTGAAAGAACACACGGCAAAGCGTTTGCATCTGGTAGACGGAACCCGTTTAGCAGATAAAATTACGTTAAAGACGTTGCCCGACGTATATCCGATGGGCGACGAAATCGCCATGAT
Source organism: Clostridia bacterium (assembly GCA_017473605.1). Taxonomy (GTDB): domain Bacteria; phylum Bacillota; class Clostridia; order Christensenellales; family Borkfalkiaceae; genus Scatosoma. The sequence goes on from JAFUKM010000005.1 coordinate 16,646, forward strand.
ATATCAGGCGACGGGTCGGGTGGTAAAGGCAGGGAATTTGCCCATTACCGCAGGCGTTATCGTATACAACGTAGAAACGATGTACAACGTGGCACGGGCGGTAAAATATAGCGAACCGCTCACGGAAAAATGGTTGACGATTGCAGGGAATATCCCCGAAGCGATTGTGGTGAAAGTGCCTATCGGTACGCCCGTTTGGGAACTTTTTGAAAAGAACAATATCATCGTGCCCGAAAATCATACGGTACTCGACGGCGGTCCTTCGATGGGGAAAGTTATCGACGTGGAAAGCGCCGTGGTTACAAAGACGACGAAGGGGTTGCTCATTTTGCCGAACAACTGCGAAGCAGTCGCTTCCAAATTCGTCAACGGCGCGCTCTCGATTGCAAGAGCGGAAACGGCGTGCTGTCAATGTACCCGTTGTACGGATATGTGTCCCAGACACCTTTTGGGGTATCCGATAGAACCGCATAAAATGGTGCGTACGGCGAAAGGCGCGGCAACGATATTGCCGCAAATGGTGCTTACCGCGTCCCTTTGTTGCGGTTGCGGCGTATGCGAATCGCTCGCTTGCTGTCAAGGAATTTCCCCCAAAGCTGTTATCAATGAATACAAGGCGCTTCTTGCGAAAAATAAGCTCCGTTACGTGAGCAAGGAAGAGAGTATGGTAGCGCCCGAAAGAGAATACCGTATGGTACCTTCCGAACGTTGGGAGCATATTCTCGGTATTTCTAAATTTGATAAACTCGCCAAATACGTGGGTGTGCAAAAAGATTTCACTCGCGCGGAGATATACCTTCGTCAACACATCGGCGCACCGAGCGTGGCGATTGTGAAAGAAGGGGATAGAGTGCAAAAGGGCGATAAAATCGCCGAAAGCGCGGAAGGGCTTTCCCTGCCGCAATACGCTTCCGTTTCGGGCAGAGTGATGCTCGTGGAAGGGGTAAAAATAATTATTGAAAAGGATAGCGAATAATGTTTAAGTCGATTGGTGTTATAGAACTCAAAAGCGTACCTAAGGGTGTGGAAGCGACGGACGCGGCGCTTAAAAGCGCTGGCGTGGAAATGGTTTCCGCGCACCCTGCTTGTCCCGGGAAATACGAAATTATTTTGACGGGGTCGATTTCCAACGTAACCGCTTCGGTGGACCACGTTGTGGAAAAGTTCGGCAATTACGTGATTGATTCTTCCATTATGGGCAGAATCGACGAACAAGTCATTACGGCGCTGTTCGGCACGCAACAGGGCGTAAAGAAAGGCTCTTTGGGACTTATCGAAACGTTTTCGGCTGCGACGACCATTAAAGCGGCGGATATCGCCGTAAAAACGGCGCGTGTGGATATCTTCGATTTGCGCGTATCCCGCGGTATGGGCGGCAAGGGCGTTGTGCTCTTGACGGGTGAAGTCGGGGACGTAACGGCGGCGGTAGAAGCAGGCTCGAATTATGCAAAACAATCGGGACAGCTTTCGTCCAACGCGGTTATCGCTGCGCCCCACGAAGAACTTTGGAATCAATTATAATCATAATACGCTATGCGTTTATAGCTTTGCTATAATAAGGTGGAAACGGTATGGAAAATATTAAATTCGTAATTGAAAAGAGCGCGAGAATCGATAAACTTATTGACGCATTGTACGAGAAAATGCCCGAAATCGAATCGGCGCGCGGCGTGCTCGTTACCGAAAGTTACAAACAGACGGAGTCGCTCCCGATTATCCGTCGTCGTAGCGCGGCGTTTGCGCATATTTTGGAAAACTTGCCCATTGTTATCCGCGATAACGAACTTATCGTCGGCGCGCCTACGGTAGCGCCCCGCGGCTGTCAAGTATTCCCCGAATATTCCTACGAGTGGTTGGAAGCGGAATTTGATACGGTGGCAACCCGTGCGGCGGACCCGTTCTATATCAGCGAAAAAACGAAAGAAGAATTGCGCAAGGCGTATCCCTATTGGAAGGGTAAAACGTGTAGCGATTTGGCGAAAGCGAATATGGCGCCCGAAGCGTACGAAGCGTTTACCGTGCACGGTATTTTTACGCCCGGTAACTATTTCTATAACGGTATCGGACACGTAAACGTGCAATACGACAAAGTATTGAAAAAGGGCTACCGCGGTATTATGGCGGAAGCGCAAGCGGCGCTTAATAAACTCGACGTATCCGACGGCGACTTTGTGCCCAGAAGCAATTTCCTGTACGCCGTTATCGAAAGCTGCGAAGCGGTTATCCATTATGCGAGAAGATATGCGGCGCTCGCGCGCGAGATGGCGAAAAAGGAGAAAAATCCTACGCGTAAAGCGGAGCTTGAAAAAATTTCCGCAAACTGCGCAAGAGTACCCGAATTCCCCGCAACCGATTTTCACGAAGCTTGTCAATCGTTTTGGTTTGTGCAAATGCTCTTGCAGGTGGAATCGAGCGGACACTCCATTTCCCCCGGTAGATTCGACCAATATATGTATCCCTACTACAAAAAGGATATCGACGCGGGGAAACTTACGCTTGAACAAGCGCAAGAGCTTATCGATTGTATTTGGGTAAAACTCAACGATATCAACAAAGTACGCGACGCTGTGTCTGCGGACGGGTTTGCGGGATACGGTATGTTCCAAAACCTGATTGTCGGCGGTCAAGATATCCACGGTATGGACGCGACGAACGATTTATCGTATATGTGTTTGGAAGCGGCTATGCACGTACCCCTTCCTCAACCGTCTATTTCTATCCGCGTATGGAACGGCTCGCCCGAATCGTTGCTCGTGAAAGCGGCGGCGTTGACGAGATTGGGCACGGGACTTCCCGCGTATTATAACGACGAAGTGATGATTCCGTCCATTATGGCGCGCGGATTGACGTTAGAAGACGCAAGAGATTATTGTATCATCGGTTGTGTAGAACCGCAAAAGGGCGGTAAAACGGACGGTTGGCACGACGCGGCGTTCTTCAATATGTGCCGTCCTATGGAGCTTGTATTCTCCAACGGTATAGATAAGGACGTCAAAATCGGCCCCGATACGGGCGACGTTGCCGAAATGAAGACGTTTGAAGAAGTGTATAACGCTTATAAAACGCAACAAAGCTATTTCATTAAATTGCTTGTAAACGCAAATAACGCGATTGACGCGGCGCATGCGGCGCGTTGTCCGCTTCCTTTCCAATCCTGTATGGTAGACGATTGTATCGCTCGCGGTAAATCGTTGCAAGAAGGCGGCGCGATTTATAACTTTACGGGCCCCCAAGGCTTTGGTATTGCCAACAATACGGACGGCTTGCTTGCGATTAAACAACTCGTGTTCGAAGAGAAGAAAGTAACGCTTGCCGAGCTTCGCGATGCGATGAACGCCAACTTCGGTTACGGACTTTCGGGCGCGGCGGCGGAAAGAGTTACGGGCGATATCGTGCGTGAACTTGCGAAAAACGGCGTGGAGATTACCGACGGCGTTATCCGTACCGTATACGAAGAAGTGACGACGGGGAACGCTATGGACCCCGATAAGAAAGCGCGTTACCGTGAAATCAAGCGTTTGATTGACGAAACGTGCCCTAAATACGGCAACGATATTTACGAAGCGGATATGTTCGCGCGCGACGTTGCCAATACGTACACGAAAGAAGTGGAAAAATATAAAAACTATCGCGGCGGTATTTTCCAAGCAGGGTTATACCCCGTTTCGGCGAACGTACCCCTTGGCGGACAAACGGGCGCAACGCCCGACGGCAGACTTGCGTTCACGCCGATTGCGGACGGTATCGGTCCCGCGTCGGGCAGGGACGTAAAAGGACCTACGGCTACTGCGAACTCGGTGGCAAAACTCGAACAGGGCGTAGCGAGCAACGGTACGCTGCTCAATCAAAAATTCCACCCGTCCGCGCTTGCAGGTATGTCGGGCTTGACGAAATTTGTGGCGCTTATCCGTTCGTATTTCGACCAAAAGGGTATGCATATGCAATTTAACGTCGTTACGCGTGAAACGCTGATTGACGCGCAAAAGAACCCTGAAAAATACAAGACGCTCGTCGTCCGCGTTGCGGGATACAGCGCGCTGTTTACGACCCTTTCCCGTTCGTTGCAGGACGATATCATCAATAGAACGGAACAAGGCTTCTAAGCGGTGAGCCACCGCAAGCAAGTTTTTCTATCTTTCGTTAACGCTTATTAATAGCGTTTTCGTGGATATGGGGCAAGGGGCATAGTCCCTTGCGGATTGTAAAGGCAGAGCCTTTACGACACTCTATCAAGAGCCGCCGATAGGCGGAAAACTGCCCGACAAAAAGCAAGCGTAGGTTGCGCCAACGCCGATAGGCGTTTTTGCCGTAAGGCAAGAAACCGTTAAAAAATAAAAATGCAGTTTTGCGTTAATAACAAAATCAGGAAAACACTATGAGCATATACGATACCCAAGGAAGAATATTCAATATTCAGCGGTTCTCCATCCACGACGGACGGGGAATCCGCACTATCGTATTCTTTAAAGGGTGTTATATGCGTTGCGCGTGGTGTTGCAATCCCGAATCGCAAGAATACGATATTCAAACGATGATGGAAAACGGTAAGGAGAAAGTCGTCGGAAAGGACGTTACGGTGGGAGAGATAATGCCCGAAATCCTTGCAGACGTCAATTATTATCGCCGAAGCGGCGGAGGCGTTACGTTGTCGGGCGGCGAAATTCTCGCACAGCACGCGTTTGCGCGTGATTTGCTCCGCGCTTGCAAGGAAAACGGCTTGCACACGGCGGTGGAATCGACGGGCTATGCGGAATTTGAAAAGATACAAGAAATTTTGCCCTATTTGGATTTATATTTGATGGATATCAAGCATATGGATTCGGCAAAGCACAAGGAATACACGCGCGCCGGCAACGAGCTGATTTTGGAAAACGCCAAAAAGATAGCGCAAAGCGGCGTGGAACTGATTATCCGTACGCCCGTTGTACCGACCTTTAACGATACGGCGGAAGAAATCTGCGCGATTTCCAAGTTTGCGGCGACGCTTCCCGGCGTAAAAGAACATCATTTATTGCCTTATCATAGATTGGGGCAGGATAAGTATACGGGGTTGGAAAGGAATTATTCGCTCAAAGACATCGAACCGCCCTCAAAGGAAAAGATGGAATATCTTTTGAGCGTGGCGGAAGAGAGCGGCTTGCGCTGCCAAATCGGCGGATAGCGGTGAGCCACCGCAGGCAAGTCTTTCTATCGTTCTGTAACGCTTTTAGAAACGATATCGTCGATAGGCACACTGCTTATCTTGCTCGTATTTGCGCCGCCTACAACGTGGGCGTTAAATAAATAAAAAAGCGGAAATATCCGTAGGAGAAGGAATATGGAACTCAAAGACAAAATGACAATTATACAGGAATTCGTTCCCGGTAAACAAATTACCCTTTGTCATATTATCGCAAATCCCGGGGAAACGTTGTATACGAAACTCGGGTTAGACCCGCAAACGGATTACACGAAAAGCGCTATCGGCGTGTTGACGGTAATCCCTTACGAGAGCGCGGTTATCGCTGCGGATATCGCGATGAAGGCTTCGGGCGCGGAAATCGGGTTCGTGGACAGATTCACGGGTACGCTCATTATCACGGGTACGGTATCGTCCGTGGAAGCGGCTTTCGTTGCGATCAGAGAATACTGTATCAATAAGCTCGGTTACGCTTGCTGTGAATTGACGAAAACCTAATACAAACAATGCGGAAGTTAATGTTATTCGGCAGGGTGGGAGCAGGAAAAACCACGCTCACGCAAGCCCTGCGCGGAGAAGAAATCAAATATTTTAAGACGCAGTACGTCAATTATCTCGATACGGTTATCGATACGCCGGGCGAATACACCGAACGCCGTGAAACGAGCGGCGCGCTTGCGTTATACGCGTACGAAGCGGACGTGGTGGGCTTGGTGCTTTCCGCAAACGAGCCGTATTCGATATTTGCGCCCTGTCTTACGAGTATGGTCAACCGCGAAGCGATAGGCATCGTAACGGGTATAGACAAGCCTGACGCGAACGTGGAACGGGTAACGCGGTGGTTAAAGCTTGCAGGGTGTAAAAAAATATTCCCCGTCAGCTCGATTACGGGCGAAGGGGTAAAGGAATTGGTGGATTTTTTAAACGACGAAACGGGCGTGAAGAAAAGAAAAACTGCGCAAAGACCTACGGTGACAATTAAAAAGGACACGGATAAAGGGGCTTTGCCCACTTGGCTGTTATAACGAAACGAAGGAAGAAAATCATGAGCAAAACGAAAGTAATTGCATTTGCGAATAACAAGGGAGGAAGCGGTAAAACCACTACCTGCTCCAACGTGGGTTGCGCGATGGCGATGGAAGGAAAAAAGGTGTTGATGATTGACGGCGATATGCAGCTCAATCTTACCATTTCTTATTTCGACGAAGAACAAGCGTTGGAATTTGCGCAAAGCGGCAAAAATATTCACACTGCGATTAAGGAAGAAAAGGACTTGAACGACTTTATCGTCAGCACGGGTATCGACGGATTGGATTTGATTCCGTCTTCGTCGTTGATGAGCGGTATCGAATTCGATTTGTTTGCAAAATGGCAAAGGGAATTCGTTTTGAAAAAGTGCTTGGAACGGGTAAGAGCAAAGGGGTATTACGATTATATCCTTATCGATTCGCCGCCTACGCTCGGCGGTTGGGTAATGAACGTGATGTGCGCTTCCGATTATTTGGTTATCCCCGTAGAAGCCAGCCCTTGGGGGTTGTTCGGTCTTGCCAATATGTTCGAATTTTGCAACCAAGCGAAGAATATGGCGCCGAAATTGGAAATACTCGGTATTGCGATTACCAAAGCGGACGAACGCAAAAAGTATTTCAAACAAACGATGGATATTCTCAAAGAAACGGACGGTACGAGATTGTTTGAAAATTATATCCGCGTGGATAGCGCGGTGGAGTGGGCACAGGACAACAGTAAACCCGTCGTTGCGTATAAAAAGACCAGCCGCAGCGCCGTGGAATATATCAATTTAACAAAGGAGATTATGGAGTATGCCAATCGGTAAAAACGCTATCAAAAGAGTGGAAAACAACGGGTATTCGAAGGTAAAAACGTCCGCGCCCGATATGGAGAACAGCAACGTGATTGCAAACCTTGACCCCCAAGTGATGGAAAAAATGGTCGCGCCAGTAGAAGCGGCGGCGAAAGAAGTTGCCGTGGCGAAAACGGCGGCGAAAAAGCCCGCGGCAAAGAAAGCGCCCACTAAGAAAACGGCTTGCAAGAAAACCGCAAAAAACGGCTTTGAAAGAGTAAGCCTTTGCGAAGATATGCCGTACTATTTATTATAATTACGCTTAATAAAAACAGCCCCGAACGGCATCCGTTCGGGGCTGTTTTTTTTGTGTTTTAATATCCGATAGCTACTGCCAAGAGTAAAATCAAAACGGTGCAAACGAACAGGAACAGTTGCATAAGCCACGTCCATTTGACCCATTTGCCATAAGAAACGCCCGCAATCGACAGTCCGATTAAAAGCACGGGGTTGGTCGGTAAAATCATATCCGTAAAGCCGTCCGCGATACAATACGTCAATGCGACGACGGTGGGGGAAATGCCAAGGCTTGCCGCTATCGGCAATATAATCGGCATAATCAAAAAGATTTTTGCGCTTGCCGAGCCGATAAATACTTGCAATAACAAGATAAGGAAATACAGCAATATGACGCACGTATACGGATTTTTATCTTTTAAGTACTCCGTTACGTAATACATTACCGTATCCATAATGCCGCCTTCGACCATAACGAGTTTTACCGACGAGGCAAGGGCTATCAACGCGACGGCAGGCAACATTGAAAGCGCGCCTTTCCCAAGATAACGGAAAGCGGCGCTCTTTTTATCGCAAACGAGCAGTCCGCATACGATACCGCCGACAAGGAAGCTTACCGCAAGAATAGGGATGGCGTAGCCGCTGATGGCGCGGATACTCGCGATGAGTATCAACAGCACGAATTGCACGGAAAAGAAGATGGCGAACACTTTAAAAATGCGCCGTTCTTTCGCTTCTTCCATAGGTTGAGAGGAGAGCTGCGTTTGCAACGATTCCCGTTTTTTCAAATCGATGGTATAACTTAAAGATTTTTGCGGATTTTTCGTGATTCTACGGATATGCAAAAGCAGGAAACCGCAAACGGCGGCAAAGACGAACGCAAAGAACAGGATACGCAGCCACAGTCCGTCCGTAACGCTGAAAGAAAGCCCGCTGTCCGTTGCCATTTCGGGAATAAGACCTACGGAGAAGGGGTTGGTGATAGCCGCCGAGAAACCAAAGCACGCCGACATCATACATACGCCTAAACCCGTCATCGTATCAAAGCCTAAGGAAAGCATAAACATAATGACGATAGGGAGCAACGTTACCAACTCTTCAAACAGTCCGAAAAAACTGCCGAACAGCATAAACACGAGCGTGGTAATACATACGACGAGTTTCCCTTTTGAAGAGAATTTGCGCATAGTTTTGCCGATAAAGATACGGATACCGCCCGTTTTATCCATAAGATTGAATACGCCGCTCATAACGAGCAAGAACACGCTAATCATAATAATCGTCAGCGCATCTTCCGATACGTATACTCTGAACGGAGCGGTAAGGATGCGCCAAATCGCAATCCCTTTCACTTCTCCGAGAATAAAGCTGTCGGGGATTATCAGGTCCGTTTCCGTGCGAGCGTACGCGCCTTGCGGGATTATATACGATAGCACGCCGCTCAAAATAATCATAACCGTAAGCAATACGACGATGACGAGAAACGATTTCGTTTCGATATTTGAAACTGCCTTTTCCCGCTTACGTTGTTTTTCTTCCGTGTGTACGTTCGTTTCCATAGCTATCCTTTATCAGTCGTAAAGTTTTTTTAAGAGTTCGCTTGCCATATACCAAGCGACGCAACTTCTTCTGTTATCCGGACGGAAATAGTAGATTGTTTCGCCCTCGTAAATTTCAAAATCTTCGCCTGCGCCAAAGAGTAAACGGTAGATTTCCGAAAGGGGGAAGTGTTTTTCCACAAGCTCGCCGTTGTCTTCACCGCTGTAATGCAAGCCCGTTCTGTCGAGAGTGCAGTAGCCGTTGCCTGCTTCGCGGAGCGTTCTTCTTCCGTCGAGCGAAGCGTGGAGCAGCGCGACGGGACTTTCTATCTTCCAACCTGCGTCCGCAAGCATTTCCTTTTCCATTTCCGCTTTTTGCCAATCGTACCACTCGGCAAAGTTGGTAAACGGGGTGGGTTCGGTAAAAGCGTAACGGCTGTCCAGCGTGCGTTCGAAACCGCACTTTTCACAATAAATTTTGCGTTTTTCCGTCAGCATAGAGAATTGCGCGTTGCAATGGGGGCAACGGCAAAGGATATTTTCCAAACCTTCTGCCAGCGTTTTGTTTTTGTAACGCACTTGGGGGTGTTTTTCCAACCAAGCAAGGTCGTCGTAAGCGAGCGCTTCGTCGACGCGCGCTTTCACTTCGTCTAAGGAAAGCGATTTCGTTTCTTCCGCCGTGAAAAGGGGAGAGAGCTTGGCTTCCACCAACGCGCCTTTGCGTGGTTTGTCGCCCCACTTGGGTTTTGCAAGGTATGCGCCATCCGCACGAATTGTGTACACGGGTAAGTTCATACGCTTTATAAATTTATACGTAGAGTCTTGTATTCCTTCAAATCTGCCGATTGTGGAAAGACGGGCTTCGGGCATCATCGCAAGCGTTCGTTTCATACTTACGACGCGCATACAGTTTTTCGCGTTGCCGATATCGGCGGAGAACATACTCTTGGGGAAACAGCCTGCGCGACGAAGCCATCTTGCCGAACGTTTGTTATAAAAATACAAACGAGCTACGACAAATTGCGGTTTTTCCTTCATCAACAACCGACCAGCATAGAGAAAATCGTATGCCGAGCCGTGCGTGCATAATACAATACAGGGTTTTTCCAGTTTCTTTACTTCTTTCTTTAACTTCGATTTTACTTTTGTATCAAAAGAGAAACGGAGTCCGAAAGAAACCAAACGAATCAACAGTCCGCTGCCTTTTTTAACGGTTGTTTTCGTGGAATACGTTTTCGTCATAAATTCGTTCACCTTTTTAAATAAAGCTTTCTTATAACGGAACATTACTATCAAAAGGGTAACAATGACAAGGAATACGCAAATTGCCACAATCCAGCTTGCCGACATTGCAATATGACCGAGCCCTACGTCCAAAAACGCGGAGGGGACGGCGCCCAAGGTCGTTAAAAACAGATATTTCGGATATTTTATATTAAGTGAAGCCGCAAAAATACAAATCAACCCGTAAGGGATAGCGGGCAAAACGTACATAAGAAGTATAATCAATGCGATTTTTGAGGACGTTCTGGCTATGGAAAAATCAAATTCGGCATTGGTGGTGAAAAATTCGCTCAGTTTATCTCCGTAGATTTTATAAAGCAAATAAATAATCGTATTCCCGACCATAACGCCTACAATGCAAATAGCCGCGCCTTTCCAAAGTCCGAACGCTACGCCCGCCATCATTTGGATTGGTTCGGCGGGGATAAAAGTAAGAATTACTTGCAGCATCGATAAAATACCGATGGTAAAATAGCCTTTAAAACCTAAATCGCCAAGGGATTCTTGAATTTCCTCTTTGGTAACGTTATCCCGAACAAGCTCGGATAATATGGCGCGGTTATCTCCCGAAAACAGGAAAAATGCCAAACCGACAAGAAGCGCAAGGAAACCGAGTGCTGTGAAGATTTTGCGTTTTCTGCGTAATTTTTTTGCCATAATCCACCTCGATAACGTGTTTTTTTAAATAAGCCAAAACTTTTTCATTATATTTTCAAACATTATACCCTCTTTTACGGGAAATGTCAAGCGTTCGCCGCGAATATTCGCGTTTTTAGGCGTACGCGCGGTGGGCGTGTGTGCCAATTATGAAAAATTTTGTATTATGCGTATATGCGTGAGAAAATACTTGACTTTTTCTTCCCGTTAGGATAAAATGGTGAAGATATAGTATGTTATAATGCTGTTATTGCTGTCAAACGCAAAAAAACAGCACGAAAAAAACAGTACGAAGGATTGAATACACCGCTTTTAAGCGGTGGGGAGGCTTTATGAAGAAGAGTTGGAAAAGAATCGTTTGCGGAATACTTTCGCTCGGGCTTGCGTCTACGCTCGTTGCCGAGCAGGTACTCCGTTCGAGCGCGTCCGACGAGGTATTGCAAACTACTACGGGCGCTACGTCGAGCGTGGCGTTTAAGGACGTAACGGGAAGTATCGATACGTCCGCGCTCCGTGAAAGTCAGTTGAACGATTCCGTTTTAAAGAATACGGACGAAACGCCTACATACGAAACGCGTACGGTAATGGTTACCCTTTCGGGTGATTCTATTGCCGAGGCGTCGGATACGACGGTCAACGCATACTTAAATACTTTTACGGGACAGTATACCCTTTCGCAAATCCGCAAGGAACAAAATGCGTTTCTTCGCAATTTGAAACAGGCGGGCATTTCGTACAAAGAAGAAGAGCGATACGAAACCCTTTTAAACGCCGTCGCCATAGAAGTGGACACCAAATACGTTTCCCAAATCAAACAAATGGCAGGCGTAGAATCGGTGGTAATTACGACGTCTTATGCCGAACCGCAAACGGTAACGACTTCTTCTACCCAAGAAGTGTTTAACGTAACGAGCGTTTACCAAACGGGTATTTACGATTCTACCGCCTTCACGCAAGTAGAAGCGGACGGGGAAGTGTCGCATGTGGATTACGGCGAAGGTACGGTTGTCGCTATTTTGGATACGGGCTTGGATTACACGCACGAAGCGTTCCAAAGACAGCCTGATAATCCCGCTTGGAGTAAAGACACCGTTACGGCAAAGTTGAACAGCCCCAATTTTAATCTCCGCGCAGAAGAGCGTTCGAGCGGTTTGGAAACCAAAGACGTATACGTCAGTTCGAAAGTGCCTTTTGCATACGACTACGCGGACAACGACGCCGACGTATATCCTTCTTATTCCAACCACGGTACGCACGTTGCCGGTATTATCGGCGGTTACACGACGGAAGAAGTGGGTTATACCGATAAAGACGGCAACGATATTTATAACGAATTCAGAGGCGTTGTGCCCGATTCGCAGCTCGTCATTTGTAAAGTATTCACCGACGATTTGGAAGACCCCGAACTTGGCGGCGCGCAAGCGGAAGATATTATCGCCGCTTTGGAAGACTGCGTAATGCTTGAAGTAGACGTTATCAATATGTCTTTGGGTACTTCCTGCGGTTTCTCGACCACGAACGACGGCGACGACGAAGGGGAAATGCTCAACGCCGTATACCAAGCGATTCAAGACGAAGGCATAAGCCTTGTTTGCGCGGCAAGTAACGATTACAGCGCAGGCTACGGCGGCGTGTTCGGTACGAACTTGAAGCAAAACCCCGATTCGAGTACGGTAGGTTCGCCTTCCACGTTCGCTTCCGCTCTTTCGGTAGCGAGTATCAGCGGTCAAGAATCTCCGTATATGATTGGTAATGCAGGCACGGACAGCGAGAGCTTCGTATTCTTTGAAGAATCGCGCGACGAAAACAGCAATCCTTTTGATTTCGTAGACCAAATGCTCGGCTCGGAGAAAAATTCCGACGGCTCGTATAAAGTAACGGAAGGGACGTTCGATTACGTCGTTATCCCCGGTACGGGCGATATGGGGCATTACACGACGGTGATTAGAAAACAATTACAAGCCAACCCCAACACCATTGCTTTGGTAAAACGCGGCGACTCCACGTTCCAAGAAAAGGTGCAAATGGCGAAGCGTATGGGCGCGAAGGCGATTATCGTCTATAACAACGTTGCCGGTCTTATCCGTATGAACCTTGGGGAAATCGAAGAGAGTATGCGTATCCCCGCCGTGTCTATCGACATGGACGCAGGGAACGCGCTCATCAACGCAACGAGAGACGACAACGGCAATTTGCCCGCGCTTGCTATCGGTAAAATTACCATTAGCAGGGATACGTCCGCAGGTCCGTTTATGAGTGAATTCTCGTCGTGGGGTCCTACGCACGATTTGAAGCTCAAACCCGAAATCACGGCGCACGGCGGCGAAATTACTTCCACCGTACCCGGCGGTTACGGCGAACAAAGCGGTACTTCGATGGCGTCGCCGAATATGGCGGGCGTTATGGCGATTATCCGCAATTACGTAAAATCGCTCACGGGCAGCGAAGATGAAGCTTTGCAAGAAAATATAGCGAAACTCGTAATGGTTGATACGAATAATGACGATATTCTCGATTCGGTAGACAGCGTGAAGCTCAACCGTCTTGCCAACCAACTGATTATGAGTACCGCAACGACGGTACGCGACCAAGCGGGCAGACCGTATTCTCCCCGTAAGCAGGGCGCGGGCTTGGGCAGCTTGGATAACGTAGTTAACAATACGACGGCGTTCCTTTGGGTGGATAACGCGGACAGCGATTACCGTCCGAAGCTCGAAATCGGCGACGACCCGCAAAAAACGGGCGTGATTTCCAAAGAAAAGCTTACCTTTAACGTAACCAACTTCGGTTCTTCCGATTTGGAATTTGCCACCGACCATCTCTTCTTCACCGAAACGGTGGCGGCGGACGGTCTTGCCATTGCCGAACAGGCGTATATGCTCGACGACGTGGCGGCGGAGTGGTATTTGGGCGATTCGAATACCGCACTCGGCGCAAACGCGAAGATTACCGTACCCGCAGGCGAAACGGTAACGGTAAGCGTGCAGCTTGCGCTTTCGCCCGAAGAACTTGAATATATGGGCGAAAAGAACTTCCCCAACGGCATGTACCTTGAAGGTTTCTTGAAATTGAAATCGGCGAGTGAAGGTCAATGCGATTTGAGTATTCCTTTCCTCGGCTTCCACGGGGATTGGGAAGGGGCTTCTATGCTCGATTATACCGCGTATGAAGTGGCGGCGGACGAAGCAGACCCCAGCTTAGAAGACGCGGAAAAGAAACAGGCGAGCGTTTGGGCTACGCAGCCGTATTCCATTTATTATAACGAAAAATACATTTTGCCTATGGGTAGCTTCGTCTATCTTGTAGACGAAAACGACGACCCCGTATATACGGACGAGAAGTATAACGCAATTTCCCGTTATAATAATTATTACGGCGACGACAATACGGAAAACTATCTCACGACGACGGGTATCAAGGCGGTATACGCAGGGCTTTTGCGTAACGCGCGTTTGGTTACGTATTCGCTGACCAACGTGGAAACGGGCGAAGCGGTATTTGTGGATAAGGAAATCAACCGTGTGGGCAAAGCGTACGCAGGCGGCGGGCAAGCCGTTCCCGGTAACGTGGAAGTGGAATTGTATCCCGAAGAATTGGGGCTTCTTTCCAACGGTCAATACCGTATGGATTTCACGTTCTATATGAACGACCCCGACGACTATACGGTGTTTGCAGACGATGAGAATTTGCCCGACGACGCGAATCCCAACAATATGCGCGGCTACTATTCGTTTACCTTTACGGTAGACTACGACGCGCCCGTATTGCAAGACGCGCGTATCCGTTATAAGACTGTAAAAGACAGCAGCGGTAAAGAATCGCAAACCATTTATTTGGATATGGACGTATACGATAACCATTACGCCCAAGCGATTATGCTTTGCTATCCCAAGACGAATTCCGAAGGGGAGCTTGTATTGCAGCTTGCTACCGATTATGCAACGCCCGTTCGCAGTCAAACAAAGAACGGCACGACGACGGTGTCTATCGATATTACCGATATTTACGAACAGTACGGCAATCAGTTGTACGTACAAATCGACGATTATGCGGTAAACAGCTGTTTGTATCAGCTCGATTTGGACGGCTTACACTCGGGTAAGCTTCCCGAAAACGGCGAATTTGCGTTGACGGAAGGGCAAGAACATATCACGTTAGATATTTACGGTACGCATAAAGTATCGCTCGAATACGCAGGGGAAGCGGATTTGTCCAATTTCTCTTGGACGTCGGACGCGCCGCAAATCGCAGGCGTGAAGAACGGCGAAATCGTCGGGCTTTCGGCAGGCGAAGCTACTGTTTCCGTATCCAACCGCAAGGGCGGCGTGCAAAAGATAAAGGTTACCGTTACCGATAACAAGAAAACGATTTCCGACCCGAGCATTTCCTTCGGCGTTATCAAGACGGCGGGCGAAGCGCTCTCCAAGGCGGAAGGTATGGTGGAAGTGAACGCGGGACAAACGTTTACTTTGCAGCTTTTAACCGACCCTTGGTATCATCCGATGACGGGGCTTACCGTGCGTTGGTCGAGCTATGACGAAAGCATTGCTACCGTTGACCAAAACGGCAACGTGCAAACGAAGAAGAAGGGTATGGTTGCCATCGAAGCGAAGATTTACCGTGGCAACGTGCCTACGATGAACGTGGCTACCGTTACGCTCGACGTCGTAGACGAATTTGACGTGAGCAACTACACGTTATACGATTATAACGGCGTAGGGTACAATAAGGACGACGGCGTACTCTGGATTCCTACCGATATGAACATTATGTATATCGGCGAAGACGCGTTTAAGGATAACGACAATATCAAAGCTATCGTAATTCCCGCTTCCGTCGTGCAAATCCAAGAAGGCGCTTTTGAAAACTGTTCTGCGCTCGAAGCCGTATACTTTGTATCTACTTCGCACCGTGAAACGGTGGTAGACGGGAAGACGGTGGTCGATTCTTCCATCGATTGGTCGGATTGTTCGCTCATACATGCGGGCGCGTTCAAAAATTGTAAAAAGTTAAAGAAAATCGACCTTACCAACGCTAAGACGATTACCGTCGCGCAGGATTGCTTTGCCGGCTGTACGGCGCTTTCGGAAATCGTGAAGATGAATAATATCGGTACGATGTATCACCGCGCGTTTAAGGGTTGTATTTCCCTTACCGAAGCGGATATTTCCGGTACGTACGTGATGGGCGACAACGTGTTCGAAAACTGTACGGGTATCGAAACGGTAACGACGGGAAGATTTACCGACATCGGCAAAGAAGCGTTTAAGAATTGTACGGGCTTGCGCGAAGAAATTACGCTGTATACGCCGAATATCGGCGAAGGCGCATTTAGCGGTTGTACCAATTTGAAAGGCGTTAAGTTCGATTCTCCCGACGGCGTAACGTTGGAATTCGATATCGGCGCGAGAGCGTTTGAAAATTGCGGTATCGATACGAGAAATGGATTTACCGTCGATTTCGGCGACGAAATTATCCGTACCGTGGGCAAAAACGCGTTTGCAGGAAGCGGTATTACCGAACTGTATATCAACGATTCGTTCGATTTCGACGCGTTGCGTTTGGGCGGCTTATCCTTTAATAATATCACCGTGAAACTTGCGGAAGGGTATAAAGGCAGCAAGTATGCGGAAGCGGACGGCGTAATTTACAACACGGACAAGAGCAAGATTTTGCTTGTAAATACCTATCTTACGGATTCGTTCGAAGTGCCGGCAAGCGTAACGGAAATCGGGGCGTATGCTTTTGCAAACAGCAAGCTTTCTACCGTTACCTTTGCCAATGCGAGCGCTTTGACAACGATGGGCGAAGGGGCGTTCTACGGCTCGGCAATTCAAGCGATTGATTTATCGGGGGTTGCGGTGCAAGAAATTCCCGCGTATGCGTTCTACTTAACGAATCTTTCTCAAATCGCGCTTGGCGACAGCGTTGCGAAAATTAACGAGTATGCGTTTGCGTATTCCGCAATCTGTGAGGCGTATTTGCCTAATGTAGAATCGATTGGCGATTATGCGTTTACAAGTTGCGCCAATATCGGAAAAGTGGCGACGGCTTCGGAACCCGTAAGCAATGCAATTACGGTTTCCGATACGCTTACGACGCTTGGCGAAGGCGTGTTCTACGGCTGCTCGTCGTTGATAAGTGCAGATTTGCCGTCGATTACCAAGATGGGCGATTATACTTTTGCGTATGCAAGAAATTTAACCGAAGCTACGTTTGGCGAAAACGCTACGGCGACGGGGAATTATACCTTTGCGGTTACGGGCATCCAATCGTTTGCGTTTACCGATAAACAAATGATAGTTGGCGAAGGTATGTTCTACGACTGCTCCGATTTGACGGAAGTAACTTTGTCGTCGGTTGCGATGAGTCTCGTTGTGATAAACGGACAGGAAACGGAAGTATTCCATACCGTAGGCGCGTATGCGTTCAGCGACTGTGAAAAGCTCAATACCGTAAACAATCTCGACGAAGTCGTATATATCGGCGCGCAAGCGTTCTATAACACGGCGCTTACCGCGTTGCAGCTTGACGAGGCGAGAGAAATCGGCGTAGGCGCGTTCGCAGTGGAAAATGCAAACGGAACGAAGGAAGCCGCGTATACCACTCTCGATATGTGGAAAGTAGAAAAAATCGGCGCGTACGCGTTCTTGAACGGCGGAGAAACGTCGGTGGAAATCGGACCGAACGTAACGGAAATCGGTTTCGGAGCGTTTGCTTCATCGAAGAATTTGATTGGCTTTAAGGTGGCTGACGGAAACGGCAGGTTTGTCGTATTAGACGGTGACGACGACGGGTACGGCGTGTTGTACCGCTATATCGATAAGGCGGCGAACACGTACGAAATCGTTTGTTATCCCGCAGCGAGAGTGCAAGAAGCGACGGACGGCAAAAAGGTATACGAAATTGCCGACGGTACGTTGTATGTGCAATCGGCGGCATTCTTGGATTTGAACAAGGGCGCGCTGGACGGCGTGGTATTGCCCCATAGCGTAAACGCTATCGGCGACGACGCGTTCTTCAACAGCGGAATTCAAGAATATACGTTTGAAAGCGTGCAAGCGCCCGTTTTGGAAACTTCGTACCGTCAAAGCGTTGCCGATTTCATTGAATCGGTGGCGGACGAACAGGCGGCTGCGTACTATAAAGGATACTATTACAGTAACTTTGAAACGTATTTCTATAAATTTACCGAGTTCGGCGGTGAAACGAGCGAGCTTGTGATGTATTATCCCGTAAACGGCATTGGCTACGACAATTACGTTTACAAAGCATACTTCGGTACGCGTACGCAAACGAATATCGTGAAAACGGATACGACGCGCGATTGGATAAACGCTTTGGATAGCTTGTCCGTGAAAGAAATCGAGTCTTGGGCTGATTGGGATAATACGGACGAAGCGAAAAAGGCGGAAGTTATCGCTATCGGCGACACGGTAAAAGCGCTCCGCAATACGTACGATTTGCTTTGCAAAGACGCAGGGCAAGCGGCTTTTGTAAAAGAAAAGGAAACGTTGTTGACAACGGTGGAAGACGCCGTTCGCAACGCGAAATCCAATTTCGGCGTTATCGTGAAGATTAAGGAAACGGGCGGCGTCAAAGTCAACAGAACGACGTTCAAGACGGAATATCTCGTGGGCGAAACGTTCGATATGACGGGTATGCAAATTACGCTCGTTTACGAAGACGGCACCGAACGCGCGGCCGGTACGGAAAACCTTACCGTATTGTCTGCGTATACGAGTCCGTTAAAACTGACCAACCGTTACGTGGAGATTCTTTACCAAGACGCGGAAAACACCTATCAATTCCGTGTGAGCATTTCCGTTTCCGAAGCGGCGGAAGAACCTGAAACGCCCGACGTACAAGAACCCGTAATTCCCGACGATTCCGTATCCGAAAAGGACGGCGCGCCTTGGTGGATTTGGTTGATTGTCGGCGTTGGCGTCGCGGGCATTGGCGCGGCGGTGGTTATCGTCCTTTTGAAAGGTAAAAAGAAGGCAAAAACGGCAACGGGAGAAACGCAAGAAAACGTTTCCGAAACCGCTGTGAGCGACGAAAACGAAGCGCAAGAATAATGCAATAAAAAGGAGTTTGTTTCTTTTGAAACGACTCCTTTTTTAATATAAAATATAGAGAATTAAAAATTGTTTTTTTTAATTCTGCCAACGCTTTTATTTTGTAAATTGTCTATATTTATAAGCAAAAGTGTATTTTTGTTAAAAAAAGTGTAATATATACACAATTTTCCTAAATTTCCGTATATTTGAATAAACAACAAGGAAATATTTTCATTTATTGCATAAATATACAAAATACGGGAGACGTTTGGGGGAGATTTTGTCGAGAAAGGGCGCTGAAAAGGGTGAATTGTGAAAAAATCGGTTCAAACCGTTGACACTACTCTTTGCAAAGTGATATAATAAAAAGGACGTAAACGGCAGGGAGCGTATCCCAATCGTAACCGTTTCCGTATAAAATATTCCGCGGGAAAGAAACGCGGAATAAGCAGAGGAAGAAATGAACGAAGTTTTGTTGATAGCGGGTATGTGCGGAGGCGGCGTGGCTACGGGATTTTTAGCCCGTAAGTTGCGTGGCGAGGTACGTATTTTCAAAAGAACGGTGGAGTGGAAGCGGCTTATCCTTGGCGCGCTTTCCGTGTTGCTGTTTCTTGCGTATATGCCCTATCTCTTTTCTTTGGAAGAAATAAGCAATCAAATAGGGCTTCAAAACGGAACGTTGCCTGCCGCGCAAGCGGTGTTGCTCGTCGTATTGAAATGGATTACTTATTTTTCGCTGGCGGTTTGTATGGTGCAACCGTTCTTTCAAAAGAAAAACGTAAGAGATTTTACGGCGTTCTTCGTGCCCGTGGTATTGCTTTTGAACGGGATATTCTTAAAACCGTACGCGGTGTTCGTTACTTATAAAACGGCGTATTACGATTACCGAATCGTATTTTATGCGGTTTGCCTTTGTTTGGCGGCTTGTATATCTGGCGCGGCGCTTTGGCAAACGGTTGCCGAAAGAGATTTTAAGGAAATAGGCAAGAGAATCGGGAAAGCGGCGCTCTTTATGCTGATTTGGCTGATGGGCTTTATGCCGATGTATTTTCCGCAACTTATTTTCGGGCATATCGGGCAGGAAACGGCAGAGTTTACGCTCACGCATAGATTGCTGATTTATACTTGTATCGTATTTATGTTCGGCGGATACGTGTGTTTGCGGAAAAAGTCGAGAGAAGAAAAGCTCTTTTTCTTAATATTCTTGTCGCTTAGCGGTTACTTACAGTATTTTAGTTATAACGCGCATCGTTCGGGCGTTACAGGATTGCCTTTACACCTTTGTAATACGGCGATGGTATTGATGTTGTTCGCGTATATGTTCCGTTGGAACAGCGTGTTCTATTTTACCTATCTTGTAAACGTTTTGGGCGCTTTCCTTGCGATTTTGATGCCGAACACGGGAGAGCACTTATTGACGGATAGCGGCGCGTTGATATTCTGGTATAATCACACGTATGCGTTCGTGTTGCCTATTTTCGGCGTGGCGCTGGGTATCTTCCCCCGTCCAAATATTAAAATGATGTATAAGGCAATCGGCGCGTTTAGCGCGTACGTGTTGCTGGCAATGATTTTAAACGGTTGGCTGAATAACTCGCCTACGCTCAATCCCGCAAAGGACGAAGTGGATTATTTCTTCTTGTACAGCAATTTCTTCGTCGATAAATTTGCGTTTATGTTGCCGATTAGAAACAATTACGTTTTGCAGTTCACCATAGGCAATACCAATCTCGTATTCTATTGGCTGTACGACTTGTTGATTTGGGCGGTATTCGTGGCGCTGATGTTCGTGATATGGGGCATTTATACGATACTCTACCGCACGGCGGACGCGCACGCAGAACTTGCACGTCGGGCAAAGCTTATGCGTGTGGACCACGCGCAGTTACTCAAAGAATTGGACGGCAGGTCGGTAAAAGAACCGCTGTCGCCCGAAGGAGCGCATATGATTAAGTTTACGAATTTTTCCAAAACGTACGCAGGGACGACGCGCAAAGCCGTGGAAGATTTGAATTTGGAAATCCACGAAGGCGAAGTGTTCGGCTTTATCGGTCATAACGGTGCAGGAAAGAGTACTACGATTAAGAGTCTTGTGGGGATTCAATCGATTACCGAAGGAAAAATCGAAGTGCAGGGCTACGACGTCGCGCGTCAGCCTTTGGAAGCGAAGCTTAAAATGGGATACGTTTCCGATAATCACGCCGTATACGAAAATTTAACGGGCAGAGAATATATCAGCTACGTTGCCGACTTGTATATGGTAAACGAAAAGGATAAACAAGAACGCATTGAAAAGTACGCCAAGATGTTCCACCTTGAAAAGGCGCTCGATAGCGAAATCAAGTGCTATTCTCACGGTATGAAGCAAAAGACGATGGTTATCGGCGCGCTTATCCACAATCCAAAGGTTTGGGTGTTAGACGAACCGCTTACGGGGCTTGACCCGACGAGTTCTTGGCAAATCAAAGAGTGTATGCGTCAACACGCGGACGAAGGGAATATCGTATTCTTTTCCAGCCACGTTATCGAAGTTGTGGAAAAGGTGTGCGACAGGATTGCCATTATCAGCGGCGGTAAGCTGTGTAAAGTGGCGAGAGTAGATGATATTCAAAAGGAAGGGCTTTCTTTGGAACAGTTGTATTTGCAATACGCGCAAAAAACAACCAAAGAGGATATGGAAAGCGAAAGAGTATAAGTTGGGATTGGGATTATGAAACAAGCGAAAGAGAAAAAAAATACGCCGTATAGGCGGGTAAAATATCTGTCGCTGATGCAAATGGGCGAACAGCTCCGCGCCAAGAAAACGCGTTCGACGAAAAAGAAAGCGTTTATTTGGTTTTTGAAAGGTTGCGTCACGGTGGCGGTAACGGCAGTTATCCTGTTCTTGCTTTCTTTCTTGGAATCCACGTTCCAAGTGGAAACGTCCAAGGATATGTTTGTTTCCTTCTTATTTGTAACGCAGATTATTACCCTGTTTTCCTGTATGAGCAGTATGATTTCCATATTGTATACGAGCAAGGACAATACGATGCTATTGGCGTTTCCTTGTACGTATGGCGAAATCTTTTTAAGCCGCATTATCGTGTATACGATAGAAGAATTGAAAAAGAGTTTGTATTTTCTCGTTCCAATTTTATTGGCGTTCGGGTTACAGGCGGGCGGCTTGGCGTATTGGTTGTTGGTAATTCCCAACTGGTTTATGCTTTGTCTTTTCCCCGTGCTTATCGGCGCGTTGCTTTCCATACCCATTATTTATATTAAGCGGTTTTTGGAAAAGCACGTGGGTATATACGCCTTTTTGGTGGTGGCGTTTATCGTCGGTTTGTTTATCGGCGTTACGTTGCTGTTACAGGAATTGCCCGACCCGTTGCGGCTTGTGGCGGTGTACGGACAGTTTATCCAGAAATTGGAAGGGTGGTTTGCCGCGATGCGCGGTTGGTCGCTTTGGTACGCTTTTATCGGTGCGGCAATGTTTGGGGAAAAGGTGTATATTTTCCTGCCCCTTTCTTTGGCGGTGTTCGCGGCTTTCGGCGCAGGCTGTTTCCTGATTGCAAGACCGTTCTATTTCAAAGCCGTATCGTCTACGGTAGAAGCAGGGCGCACGAAAAAACATAAGCCCCGTCATCATAAATACAATAATTTGTTCTTGACTTTCTTCCGTAAAGAGTGGAAACTGTTTACGAGAAATTCTCAATCGGTGAACTCGGCGGTGATGACCATTTTGATGTTCCCGTTTATATCGTACGTATTCAATTTTGTATTGCTCGTCATCAATAAAAATACGCTCGGCGATTTCATGAGTATCGCTTTTAACGTAATGATTACGCTCAGCGTTTTGAGTGCAAATAACGCGACGGTGGCTTCCGCGATTTCATCGGAAGGGAACGAATTTGCGGTATTGAAAACCGCGCCTTCGAACACGGCGGTGATTTGTTGGGCGAAGATTGCGGTAACGTCGCTCGTGAACTTGGTCGCGCTTATCGTTACGTTCGTTATGCTGACGTTTACGACCAATCTTAGTAATACCGATTTGACGTTGATGGCGTTGTTGCTGATTATTTTGACGATGGGGCATATTCTTTGGAGTTTCCAACTGGATATCAACAATCCCCGTATCTTGGAATACGCGCAAAAGGGAAATCACGTCGTAGATAACGTCAACGTGGGGAAATCCATTTTGATTGGGTTTATCGTGGCGACGCTGACGGGCGTGCTGGCGTTGTTGCTGCTTATGGATAGCACCAAAGCGAGCGGTTGGATTCGTCTATTTGCGATTGCAATAGCGTTCTTGGCGGCGCGGTTCTACCTGTTAAGACGGAATATCAAGGTATATTTCAACGATATTCAAATGTAACGGAGAGAGAAGATGAATAAAAAAGTCGTATACATTGTTATTTTAATAGAGTGTATTCTCGCCGTATTTTTGATAAGCTTCTTTGGACAAGCGATTTTCAGCGCTGTAAATAAAGTACCCGTGCAGTACGTGCATTTTACGTATGCGGACGGGACGGTGATTGAAGATAACGTGGCTTTACAATTCGAACTGTCCGATTCCAAACGTGATTATCAGGTATATTGGGAAGTGGGACCGGATAACGCGACGAATACAGCAGTACGCTTTACTTGCGATAAAGACGAGAGTATGGTAATTGTGGACGAAACGACAGGGGTAGTTACCTTCTTCGAGGATATTGACGTCATTATTACCATTTCTTCGACGGACGGGAGCAACGTGAGCGATTCTATTCACTTAATTCCGCAAAATAAAGATGGCGGAAATGTGGAAATTTAACCGTTATAAAAGTAGTCTATAACGCCGAATATTCGACGAAGATATAGAAAAAGGAGAAAAAGTATGAAAAAACTGACAAGAATTGTGGCAAGTATGCTCGCTTTAAGTTGTATCAACTTAGTGGGCTGCGGCGACGACGAATCGTATACCGTTACGCTGATGGACGGCAATACCGTCGTGGACACGATGGAAAAGGACAAGGAAACGCATTTGACCGTTCCCCAAGCGCCGACCAAAGAAGGGTATACCTTTGTCGGTTGGTACGTGGACGCGGCGTTGACGGTGCCTTACGAACCGAGCGCTTTGACGGCAAATCTTATCTTGTACGCAAAATATACGCCCAATACAATGTATATTACGTTCAATCTCAACGGCGGGCAACTCGACGTGAACAGAGTGGAAGTGAAAAACGGACAAGCGTACCAACTTCCCACGCCTACGAAAACGGGTTACACCTTTACGGGCTGGACGGTAGACGGCGAAGAATTCCCCGCAAGTGGAACTTATAATAAATCAAACTCTATTCGTGTATCGGCGAATTGGACGATAAATCAATATACCGTAACGTTCAAACATAACGGCGATATTGTGGCGACGCAAGACGTAGAGTATAAGGATAAAGCGACGGCGGTTACTACTTGGGTAGACTTCAACGAGGGCTATGAAATCGTCGGTACGTATACGGACGAAGCGATGACGCAAGCGTACGATTTCACGCAAGAAGTAACGGAAAGCCTGACGCTGTACGTAAAGACGCAACCCAGAACGTTTGATATTACCGTCAACCAAGACGGCGATACGCCTTTGGATACGACGGCGGTGTACGGAGGCGCGTATTCGCTCCCCGAAACGCCGACGAGAGAAGGATATATTTTCAAAGGCTATACTCTTAATGACGAACCGTTCGCGGCGAGCGGAACGTATCATTACACCGACGATATCTTGGTTGTGGCGACGTGGGAAAAGGACGAAACGTTTAATAAGAGTACGATTAGCTTCTACGACGGCAATAAGGAAATCGATTCTCTTACCAAAGTAGTAGAAGACGGTTCGACGTTGGCGGTGGCAGACCTTATTGACGCGCCTACAAAGAAAGGGCATACGTTTAAGGGGTGGTATACCGATAGCGGCTTGCAAACGCCTTATACCGAGACTATCGTTACGGACGATATGAAGCTGTATGCGAAATACGAAGCGAATCCGTATACGATTACCGTAAACTTTGACGGCGGTACGGAAGACGAAACGACGACGGATACGACTAAGACGGTTGACTTAAAGTACGGCGATACGTACGAATTGCCCGCAAAACCTGTAAAGAACGGCTTTAAGTTCTTGGGCTATACGTACAAGGGCGAAGCGTTTGCGGTAAACGGAACGTATACGTATGAAGACAGCATTTCCGTTACGGCGACGTGGGCGGCGCTCGACGCGGACGTAGACGAAGACGGAGAAGAGCTGCTCTTGAAAAAAGACAATTATTTCAAAGAAAGAACGAGCCAAGAAGAACAGTTTACGTACGTATTCGTTACGGGTAAAACCTATAATTTCGGCGGCGAAGGCTCCAATATTACGGAAATGGAAATTATCGGCGCGGATACGGCGGCAACGTTGACCGATTTGACGCTTACGACGACGGATACGGTAAGTGATTTCAAGCTTCGTATTACGAAGGATTTTGACGGCACGGAATACACGTACGAACGTAAGGCGAAAATCGTAGACCAAGTGTCGGGCTTTGCCGCGGGCAATGATTATCTTTCCGCGTGGGGGGCAGGCGTAGATAGAAGTACGAATTTCCAAGATACGAGTAAGACGGTTGCAAATACTACGATGAGCGTGGGTAAGAGCAACTATATCCCCGATTTGTCGATGTTGAACGATACGAACGAAACGCTTTCTTTGACGGACGCCAATGTTGTGATAACGGTGACGGACGACGGCGAGGGAACGAACGATTACACGGTAAGCAACGGCGCGATTACGTTTGGCGAAAGCGTGGAGGTCGGCTCGGTGGTGGAAGTAACGTACCAACCGAAATATTCGCTTACCAATCAATCCGTATCCGTGAAATTGGCGATAAACGACGGCGTGAACGTATACGATAACGACAGCTTGAAATCGGCGTACGGCAATACGGCGGTAAGCGAAATCAATGTATTGCGTAACATTAAAGCGGTATTGAGAGATAGCGATTACGTATATAAAGACGGCGTAAATACGGGCGTGCCTATTAACGAATATAAATACGGCGTATATACCCGTGACGTTGCGGCGACGAACGATAAGATAACCGTCAACGGCAACTTCTTCAAAATCGACGGCAGCGAATTGCCTTTGATGAATAACGATGTCGGCGGTAGAGATTGGAGTGTTGCAGGGGAAAACAGCTATTATGTAAATAATATGCAACTCGGTATCTTCCTTTATAAAAACGAGAAGGAAGATAAATATTTCCACGACGGGCAGGCAACCTTTAACGATTTGTATATCACGGGCAATTACGTGAAGGCGCAAGACGACGGGGTTGAATATAATGGTAAGACCTTATTAACGCAAAGCGGTGCATATCACGGCATTGTGCTTCGCGGCGGTACGGTAACGACGAATAATACGACGGTTGTCAATACCAATATCGCATTGTTCAGCGACGGCAATGTTAGCGGTACGGACGCAACGCAACAGGCGTCGCAATGGTTGGTCAATGCTTCCAAGCTCGACCACTCTTGGGGTAACCAAGTGTATATGTATCATTATGTTAAGTTGACAATTAGCAATTCGTATCTCGGCGATTGCGGAGGCGCGGCAATTCATTTGGACGATATTGCGCACCCGAAAACGGTAACGACGATTGAATCTTCTATCACAATGGATAGCGATACCAAGGTGGAGAACTTCTTGATAGGTACAGAAACGTACTTTGCTTCGCGTGGTCCAGAGTTGGTGGAAATGGCGGTAGGGATGAAAACGGCAATAGAAAACCAAATAAATCCTAATAATGCAGGTTCTTGTACAGTTATCAAGACCATTGGAGAAGGAGAGACCGTAGCGTCTACGTTTAATCTTGTGTTGCTTGTTAGAGGTGTAAACAGTACGACCAGTGAGTGGGCGGCAGATAATACGGGTCATCCGGATATTGTGTTTACCAATCAAACATTATTGTCAGACGGTACGATAGCGGGATACCTTCCGTTTAATACGGCAATGATGGCAGGCGGTACCATTACTGATGCGGCGCAATACATGTGCGGTTACGTAGAAGTAATGGCGAAATAAAGAAAGCCGTAACAACCGAATAAAGAAACCCGCCCTGCGCGTTTTATGCGTAGGGCGGGTTATTTATGGGTAAAATCGCGGAAAATTGGCGCGATAGTCGTTTGTTTGATTAAATACCCGATTGTTAAGTAAACGTTACAAAAACGGGCGATAAAGGGGCAATAAAGAAAAACCGCCGCAAGCGAAACGCTTGCGGCGGTGGGTTTTGTTTTTAATTATTTATTCCGCTTGTTTTACGAACGTAATCGTAAGGTTGGTAGCGTCGCTGTAATCAAGCGTAGCCGTATATGTGATTTCTTCGCCGTCTACCGTTTCTTTTACGGTAATCGTTGCCGTTTTATCGTCGTTGAACGATACGATGTCGTAGGTAAGCGTTCTCGTTTCTTCGCCGTCTTTCGTGGCGGTAATCGTGCCCCAAGTATCGTTGTCAAGGTTTCCGCCGTCGAACGTGTACGTATAACCGTCCGTATCCTTCGCTTCCATTTTATACAGGGAGTCGATTTCCGAACGGACGTACGCTTTATCGCCGAGTACAAACGTGCCTTCCGTCGTCGTTGCCGTCGGGGTCAGCTTATAATACAGCGTTTTGCCGTCGTACGTATTTTGCGACCACAACATTACCGATTCTACGTTGCCGTTTTCATCCGTATAGATACGGTAGAGATAGGGGGTAGCGTATTGTTTATACGAGAGCGTTGCCGTACCGTTGCTGTACGAGCTTTGCACGCCGTCGAAAGAAATCGTGAAGTTTGCGTCGGTATTTTGCGTCCACGTGCCTTGCATAGGGTCTACGCGCGAACAAAGGATATACTCGCCGTAAACAAGGCTCGTGTATTCGGAAAGGGCAAAGCTGTCGAATTCGCCCGTTGTATTATACAACACGTACATATAATAGGTTACGGGCATATCGTCGATTTCGCAAGAGAAATAGTAGAAATCCGTTTCCAATTTTTCAATCTTAATCTTTTCGCCTTGGAACGTAGCGTGGATATAGCCGTCCAAATCGGTTGCGCCGATGACGAACGCATTATCCGTAAATGTTCCGCTCAATGCCCAGTTGCCGATGAATTCGTTACGGATATACGTTGTGTACGTAACGCCGTTCAACGTAATTTCATAACAAGCTTTTGCGTCGTTGCGTACAATCGAGCCGACTTCTTGCTTATCGCCGTTGATTATCGTATAAGCGTTTTCTCCCGTCTTTATATAGCCGTACGTTACGGGGGATTGACCTGCAAGCGTTGCAGTCATTTCACCGCCTATCGTAAGATTGCTCTTACCGTTGAAGGCAAACGAAGATACGTTATTGTTTGCGTCAATCGATACGAAGTCAATGCCCGAGAGCGCGTCTTTACGTTCTAACTTGATATCCGTATTGACCGTGATTTCGTCTTTTATATCGTCGTACGCAATCGTATAACGGGTTCCGTTATAATCGAAGTAACCGTTCAAACCGCCGTTTGTCAACGTGTATTCGATACGTTCGCCGTTTAACGTCAACGTACTTACAAAGTTGCCGTTCGTATCGAACGAACCTACGCCGTTAAAGGAAATATCGTCGAACGTTTCGTTGTTGCTAATCCACACGTTATCAAAGTTATTGACAAGGCGGAAAGCGGAAAGAACGTAGCTGCCGTCAATACTCGTCGGGTCGTACAACGTGACGTACATATAATTCGTCAAAATGTCGTGTGTGAAATAGCCGAAGAGTACGTCTTCGTAATACAAGCACAAATACGCCGAGCTTTCGCTTTGCATATACGTTAAATCGTACGTGTAGTTCAAGCTTTCGAACGTTACGCTCGCTTCACCTACGCCGCTTGCTTTGATACCGTTAAAGCGCAAAGTGATACCGTTGCTCATCCACTCGCCTACAAAGCTGTTTTCGCCGTAATAGGTTTCCGTGGTTGCGTTTACATACGTAACTTGCAAATAGCCGTATTCGTCAAAGGTTACTCTTGCGTATTCGTTGCCTGCGTTGTCTTTCAAAATATACGTTACGTCGTCCGTTGTTTCGTACGTACCCGAAACGAGATTTGCGCGCTCGGAAGACGTGCTTCCGTTCATAATATCGCGCGTGTATACGTTGGTATACGCTCTCCAACCGTCGATACCGTCGAAGTAGAATACTTTATTTACGAACGCGGATTTTTGCCACGTGCCTTTTACGTTGTTATACGCTTTCAAATCTTCTACGCCGATTTCCGCGCCGGCAACCGTGATTTTGCCGTCCGCGTACGTGTACGTAACGGTTTTGCCGTTTTTCGTTGCCGTGCCGTCGGGCAGGAATACATATTCGTCTACGTCGGCGCCGTTTTCTACGTAATACGCGCCGAGCTTTTTAAATTCAGTCGCCGTATATGCGCGCAGGGGAGCGGTTGCCGTGAAGTACGTGCCGTCAAAAATTTCCAAACCGTTTTCCGTTTTGTTCGCTTGGAAATAATAATTTGCATAGCGGTTCATATCGAACAGCGTATCTTCGTTAACGCTTTGCTCCGTATCCACTTCGCCCGTGAAATATCTCGCAAGACGCGCGTTTTCGATAATCAGCGCTTCGCCGTCGTATTGGTAATGGGAAGTCGTCGTCGATTTGCCGTCCGCGCAAACGACGGTGCCGTCTGCGTTGATTTGGATTGTCAACGGCTTTTCCGCTCCTTTTACCGCCAGCGTGTATTCGCCTACAACGTTCGCGGGGTCGGTAAAGCCCATATACAATACCGTATTTTTCGTCGTAACGTAGGAATAGGGAACGGGTTGGGTGCAGGCTTCGTCGAAATAGTACCCGAACGACAGGGCGTTATCTTCCGCTGTAAGATACAGGGAAAGGAAACCGTCTACAAATGCCGTTGCAATCGGTACGTACATATCGGTATAGGAGTATTCTTCGCTTTCTGCGTTGCCTACTTTTATAGCTTTACCGTCTTTATCTATGTATTTTACTACCGTTTTTACCGTTACGCTTTCATCAGAAGATTCGTAATTGATGGTGGGATAGTCGCTATCCGAAAGGTTCCAGTTATACGATTGCCAACCCATATTCGAAAGGGTGGTTTGCATTGTCGCTTTATCGAGAGAACCGATACAATCGCGAACGACGTACTTTCTTGCCGCAACGGAAATGGTGCCGTCTTCGTCGCCGCCGCCAATCGCGTAGTGCGTCTTTTCCGCGCTTGCGCCGTCTACCGCTTTCGCCGTAAGGTTACCTACCGCAAAGCAGTCGTTGACTACCGTGTCGTTTTCCGCAAAGCCGACGATACCGCCTGCGTATGCGATACAATGTTCGGGAAGATACCCGTCGGTATTCGCCGTCAATTTTACGTCCGCCGTTACGTTACCCGACGAATAGCAGGTGGCTACCGAAGAGTATTGACCAAGTCCACCGACAATTCCGCCCGTACGGATAGCGCCGCTGACGTTGCCCGTCGAATAAGAGTTATGGATAAACGAAGGGGTAGCGAAGGAGTTGGTGTACAAATAACCCGCAATACCGCCTGCGTATAACGTCGTACCGCTGACGACTGTTACGTCTACGTCCACGGTGGCATACGCCGTTTCTGCGGTGTAGAATTGATTGTATTCCGCCATATATACGCTTTGTTGTACGCCCATCATACCGCCTACGAACGAGAATTCCGTAGAGTCGGCGGAGATATTGATTTCGCCGTTGGTTGCGTCGCAAAGGTACGCTCTCGTACCGAGCCCGTAACCGATTAAGCCGCCGCAATAGATATTTTTGTTACCTGTTTGGAGATTTGAAGTGGACGCGTTGATTTCGAAATTGTCGATACGGATACCGTAGAACAAGCCGCTGCTCGTTACCGACATATCCACTTGTACGCAACCGAAAAGACCTACGTAATTTTTGTCGCTGGCATTGATTTTGAAATTGGAGATGGAATATCTTTCCATTTCGCCCGTTTCGCTGTTGGTAAGACAGGTAAAGCAACCCGTAAAAGGATTGGTATCCGTGCCGATAACGCCGATTTCTTCACTCTTACAGTCGATATCCGCCGCAAGCACGTATGCCGCGCTGGCATAATTACCTTTGCCTGCGTTTACCTGCTCGGCAATATATACAAGGTCGATAGGGCGAGAAACGACGTACGCGTCGTCGAAAGCGCCCGTACCTACCATGCTCGATACGTCCTTGAAAATTCCGTCGATGGATACTTCCATATTATCCGATACCGTAACGCTGTATTCTCCGTTCGCTTCGGCAAGAATAACGTTGTTTACCGTTACGGTGGGCGTACCCGTATAGAACGCGCCTACGTCCAACGAGAAAGAATACGTCGAATCTTTTACCGCCGTCGCAACCCAACAGTCGTTTGATTCGTCGTAGGTAACGTCGTCGCCGACAATCGAGTAGCCTTCGCCCGCTTCTAACGTAATCGTGCGCGTTTCGCCTTGCGCAGGCGAATTGTTGTTACCGTTTGGCGTTTCGTCTTCGCCGCAACCGATTGCCGCAAAAGCGCAAGCAGCGGAAAGAGCCAATAAAGACGCAATGGTTAATTTTTTCATAAATAACTCCGTATTTGCTCCTGTAAAAAGGAGCGGATTTTCTGTTTTCGGGGGATGGCTCGTCCGCTTGATAAGCAACGCGCAATACCCCATTTAACGATACTTCTCTATTATACTATATATCCTGAAAAAACACAAGAATTTTTTAACGGTTTTCGTTGTTTTTATATGATTTCACAAAGGAAAAACTTGTTTGCGCTTTTTGTAATCGCTTGACAGGCGGAAAAAGATAGTATATAATGTTATTATATACTGTAAAACTTTGCAAGAAATAGAAAAAAGGGGTCTTTATGACGGATAAGACGAAAAACAATTTACGTAAGGGCGTCGGTTTATTTTTAAGCGTTTGGACGGTGCTTGTCGGCGTTGCGTTTATCGTACAGGTATGGCGTATTTACGGATTGGGCGACAATCCGTTCACGGTAGACAGTATCGGTGCATACTTTCGCCAAATCGCCGTGCCCGTATACATTTGGCTGGCTGCGGTGGTTATCGGCGGCGTTCTTTTGTTGGCGTTCCCCGTCCCCCAAAAAAAAGTAACGCCGTATATTGATTTGAAGTGCACGCTTGCGCGGTTGAACAAGCGTTTGCCCGAAAGCGGCGAAGAAGCGAAAAAATTACAAAAGAAACGGCTTGTGGCGCAATGGATTTGCGTTGTTGCCGCTATGGCTTGCGCAGTGATTGCATTGGTGTATATGGTCGCCGATTACCAACTGTCGGCAACGAGCGGCTTTTTTGCTGAACATACGGAAGCGGAGCGCCTTTTGCGCGCTTTGATATGGTTTATAGCCGCGGCGGCGCTGGCGATTGCTACGGCGTATTTCGTACAGGGAACGTATAAAAAAGAAATTGCTTTTGCGAAATCGGAAATCGCCGCAAACGCAAAAAACGGAGTGAAAGTTACGGCGCAAGCGGAAAGAGTAACGCTTAAAGACGTGCTTTTGAAAAAGTTTGCTTTTATGCAATCGAAATGGTTTACCCTTGGGTTGCGGATAGTTATCGGCGTTTTGGGTGTCGTATTCATTATTACGGGAATTTTTAACGGCGGTATGAAAGCAGTTCTCTATAAGGCGATTACCATATGTTCGCAATGTATCGGGATAGGTTGAGGTGCGTAAGATGAAAAAGTTTTTTGGGAAAATCAAAAATTGGTTTATCAGTCATGCGCCTACCAAGCGTAGAATTATCCAACTGTATTCCGCGCTTTTACATAATGCGTATTTGAAAGGCTTTATCACGGGGGATATGTATAAGGGTTCAACGAAGAACGTTTGCTTTCCCGGATTGAACTGCTATTCCTGTCCCGGCGCTATTGGCGCATGTCCGCTCGGCTCGCTCCAAAACGCTTTGGGAGAATCAAGCGTTAGAACGCCTACGTACGTGCTTGGGATTTTAGCGCTTTTTGCGTTGATGCTCGGTAGAACGATTTGCGGTTGGCTGTGTCCCGTCGGACTTGGACAGGATTTATTGTATAAAATCAAAACGCCTAAAATCAAGAAAAGCAAGGCGACGCGCGTTTTATCCTATTTAAAGTATTTTATGCTGATTGTGCTGGTCGTTATCGTGCCTTTGATGTTCGCTGTGCCGGGTTTTTGCGAATATATTTGTCCCGCAGGGACGGTTGCGGGGATTTTGTCTTTCCCCAATAATCCAGATTGGCTCGCAGACTTAGGACCGTTCTTTACGTGGAAATTTACCCTGCTTATTGTCATTATCGTATTGAGTATCTTTTGTTACCGTACGTTTTGCCGTTTCTTGTGTCCGCTGGGCGCGTTGTACGGATTCTTTAATAAAATTGCGCTTTTGGGCGTAAAATTGGATAAAAACAAGTGTACCGATTGCGGGCTTTGCCAAGGCGTTTGTCCTATGGATATCAAAAAGGTGGGCGACCACGAGTGTATAAGCTGTGGTAAGTGCATTTCCGTATGTCCGGCAAAAGCTATTTCGTGGAAAGGTTCTAAATTGTTCGTAAGAAAGAACGATACGGATATGCCTGCGCAAGCGGAAAGCGCGAACTTGCTCGGTATGGTAAAACCTAAGGAAGAAGCCGTGGAAAACGTTGCGCCCGAAACGACGGTACAAACGGACAAAATTGCGGAAAATACGGCTTCGGAGGTGAAAACCGATGAAGAAGTTTAAGACGTGGAATTGGTGGAAAATAGGCGCTTGTACGCTTGCGGGCGGCATGCTGTGCGGCGCGTTGGTGTATTATAACTTTATTTATAAAAACGCTTCGGAACAGGGCGACGGGTTTACTCCCGCCAAGGTGGGCGACGCTTGTCCCGATTTTACCGTGGATTACGTATACAGCGGTAAGAACGGAAAAATGGTGATTGATGAGAGTAAGTCTTTTACTCTTTCCGAACAAAAAGGGAAAGTGGTTGTGCTTAATTTTTGGACGACGTATTGTCAGCCCTGTAAGGTGGAAATACCGCACTTTAACGAGTTATACGAAAAGTACGCCGACGACGGATTGGAAATGGCGATTTTAAACGGGGAATTCGATTATACGGCGCAATCGTTGCTCGATGATAAAGTGAATAAAAATGACCCCAAGAAATCGGACGACGATTACGATAAATATTATCAAGCTTGGCAAAATTACGGTTGTACGTTTGCAAGATTCGAAGAGGATAACGATATCCTTTCGATGTTTGACGTCAGCACCAAAGTGCCCGTAACGATTGTCGTGGATAGGGAAGGGGTAATCATCTATATGGCTGCGGCGTCTTTGACGTACGAACGATTGGAAGAGATTGTCTTGCCGGCGCTTGCCTTAGAAGAATAAAACAAAATAAAAACAAGCCTTTTTGCAAAGGCTTGTTTTTATTTATTTCGTTTGTTTTATTGCGTAATTTCCGTTGCGGTAACGGTATAATCGCCTGCCGTACGGGCTTTGAATACAAGTGTAATACCGCCAGCGGGAACGTCTAAGGGTACGGTAAAGCCGTTTCCATCCGTGCCGTGGTTTTTGCCGTTAACGTATAAGATTAAACCCTCCGAGCCGACAAACGTATATTGGGTTGCCGTTTCACTATTTAATTTATAATATACGTTGGTAGTGGTCGCGGAAACGGTGTTTTCGCCGTCTGCCAATATCAAAGGATATCCTTCTGAACCTTGTACCTGTAATTCGTAATAGTAACAGGGTGCAAGCCAATAATTTGATTTGTCGACGGTAACGCCTTCTTCAAAGATAGGGGGTTTAATGCTTACATAATAATTTAAAAACGTAAATAATTCTTGATTGACGGGGTACATACCGTCCGAATTCGTTACGTTCATATAGCAAAGCATTTTATCATCACCTTCAACGGGTACGGGGTCTTTTGCCGTATTTCCATTTTCATCTACGGGATAATACATATCCGCACCGTTGTTCATAATGAAATCAACGTAGTTATTGATAAGGTAATCGCCGTTGTCCGCTATACCTGTTTGCAAGGAAAGGTTATTGCCTTCGTATTGAATCGTGGCGAACGTCGCGCTTTCGAAAAGTCGAGTGGGAGTGTCGGTCAATTTAACCCAAATCACGGGCGCAGTATTGTCGTTTTTGTTGCCGTAACGATAGAAACCTTTTGCTGTCTTTTCTTCGCCTGTTTCTAAATCGGTAAACGTCATTTCGTAGTCTTCGTCGTAAAAATACGAAGGGGATTCCGAAATGAGCCAAGGCGTTTCTGTAACGGCGTATTCGCTAGAATAGTTTTGTGCCTTCCCAACGATTTCTTGCGCGGTAACAGACGTTATAATTTGCTCAGGTTCTCTTAACGGGTCGCCGACGCGCTCAAAGCGGATTTTTACAATTCCGTCGACGGTTGACGAGATTTTATATGTGGCTCTCCAATATTCGTTGAAATGCGTTGTCGAGCAATGCACGTAGGAATATAAAGTGCCGTCTTCTTGCACCGTTGCAGGGTAGGTGTTGGGCGAGATATAATGTTCACTTGCATCACATCTTTCAATAGTAAGCCCTGTTTTCTCTTCCAACGTAGTCAGCGCGTATTGACCCGCTTGGCTTACCGAGAAAGAATAATAGCGCGTTTTTCCTGCTTGCAGCGAGATTTCGTAATATCCCTCTACGCCTTGGTAACGGTTGAATTCGCTACCCGGCGTTTCCGTAGAAGTAGCGTCGTACGTAAATGCCTGATAGGTAATCTCGTCGCCGCCCGAGGGGGTGTCGTCCGTGGGAGGGGGTTCTTCTCCGCATGCCGTCATCAAAACGCAAGGTGCTGCCAGCATAAGCGCAAGGAGCAAAGTGGTGGTTTTTTTCCAAAGTTTCATAATGTTCTCCGAATTATTGCTGACCGAGCGGTTGATAGTAATAGCACATCATTTGCCAAGAATTTTTTACGCCGCCGAAACCGTCGTGCGCTTTTGTGAGTTCTAACATAATGTGCATTAATTCTGCGTTAACGGCAATTTTACCGTTTAATTCGTAGTTGTTCAGTTCTGCTTCGAACAAATAGTCCGCCATTATCGCCGAATAGTCTTTCTTGTCGCCGTTTTCGTCAGGGAGATAGAAAAGACGTTTGTCTTCGTCGTATTTTGTATACGTATCGATATACGATTTGAGCGTATATAACGAAAACAAAGGCGTGGGGTTGGTCAAATCCCAATATACCTTATCGTCCAAGCCGTCGTAAATATCGCCAAGGAATACGCCGTCTTTATTTGCCACGCGATAAACGTCGTTGGTTTCGTCGTACAAAATGTTTTGCGTGCCCGGTACGTACGTTTCACTCGTAACCAAATTCATTGTGTAGGGGCCGATTGCGCAGTTCGTCAAGTTTTCGTAATAGTTGCCCTTGTAATCGATGTGCAACTCAAATTCACCCGTGGCGTTCAAGAAGAACGCAAACAAACAATAGTACGTTTTACCGGCTTCCAAATAGTACTTAACGTCGAAGTTTTCGGGATTACCCGTATGGTGAATCAGGAAATCTTCGTTGTAGGCAAGGAAGGTCGTTTTGTCGCTGTCTACAAGCCACATTTGCGGATTATACGATTCTCCCGTGTCGAAATGCTTAGGGTCGACGTTAGAATAAAAATGGTATACGCCCGATTTGAGCGGGGTGAACTTATGCTTGATGCCGACAGGAACCATCGACTTGAAGCAATTTATCGTAGTCGTTCCTTCGTATATTTCAATCGCACCTTCGTATGTGATACCGCGCGTAGGGTCGCTCATTTGCGGCGTGTCGCCGTAATGGTCGTAATACAAGCAGAATTCGAGCCACTCGTTTTCGTGATAATCCACGTGACAGTTCTCGTCGAAATAGTTGACGCGGGAAGCATTATCGTTTTCGTCTTTCGCTTCGCCAACTACGTTAAGCTTGGTAATGTGCTGTAACAATTCCTTTAACGCCGGGGTTACGGGAACAAAACCGTTGGTCGATTCGTTTGCCGCCCAAGCAAAGCTTTCTACTGCTTCTTCCAAATCGAATCCGTTATATACGAGCACGCCGTTATACGCAAGCTGCCACAAGTCGTATTTATTCCAACGGGTGCCGTTCATAATATCCGCAAAGAGCAGGGGGTCGGTGTCAAGATTTACTTCGTAATTCGCCTCTGCATTGTCGGGGATAACGTGGTAATAACCGTCCGCGCCCAATTTTACGTTGGCGTATTTATCGAATTTCGCCGTTTTCGAGTCGCCGTCTTGGTAATCGGCGGGATTGTTCCACTCCGTCGCCGCATGGCGGACGATATTCAAATCAAGCCCTTCTTCGGGGATTTCCGACAAATTGACAAAACGGAGATTTTTGACGAATACGTTATCGTCGCCCGAAATGGACGCGTCTTTCATATAGACGAGAGAGAGCCTATGCGCGCCTGCGTGTTCCGCATTAAATACGTACGCGTAACAAGTCGTCCAATCTTCTTGCAAGCCCGAAAGCGAGTGGATAATCGTTCCGTCTAACATTACGTATAAGTAGTCGGCTTTGCTCTCCGTGCTTAACGCGTAATCGAACGCAAGCGCCGTGTTTGCTTCCGCCGTGAAATCAATATTCACGGTAGAGTAAGAATAGTCTACTTGCTTATTCGAGGCAGCCAAGTACGATCCGTTCGTATCCGAGCCGATTTGCCAAGGCCAAGAATATTCGTCGTCTTCCCACGAATAGGTAAACGCGCTGTCGCTACCCGAGAACGCCGCCTTGACTTCGTCAAGATTGGGCTTGGATACATCCGGTTTCGCCCATTCCAAGACGCCCGTGTCGCCGCCTTCGCTTGATTCCGAATCGATGACCGTTTGTACGTAATTGTCGCCCACGAATTTATCGAACAGGGTAGCGAAGTCCGTAAGAGCAACCATGCTACCCGTGTGGATATACGATACTACGCCGTATCTGTCGATGACGACGGATACGGGGATGGCGCTCGTACTGAAATGAGAAGTGATTACCGAGCTGTTGGGGACGCCGCTCATCGGGAAAGTAAGGCTTTTTCCGTTTTTGTAGTTTTCTACCACGCTTTGCGTGTCTGGCTCGTAGCTCGATACCGCCAAAATTTCCACGTCCGATTTATACAACTCGTACGCCTGGTTCATCACGGGGAATTCCGAAGCGCAAGGTCCGCAATAGGTCGCCCAGAAATTGAGCAAAACCATTTTCTTTTCTTTTAACAATTCGGATAATTTGTACGTGTCGCCCGCGCTATCGGTCAACGAGAAATCGTACATAACGTCTCCGAGACGGTACATTTTCGTTTCGGGGACTTCTTCGTCCGTAATAAGGGATGCGGAGAAGTTAATATTGACGTTTGAGCCGGAGACGGTGGAGGTTTGATAGGAGATACTATCGTCTTTCACGTTCCAACCTTTGGGTACGTTCGTAAGCTCAATGCTGTATTCGCCTACTTGCGCAATTTCTTCGCTCGTGAAAAACGCATTGCCGTCGGCATTAGTGTTTACCGAAGCGAGTTTTTCACTACCGTTATACAAAGCGACGTTGACGTCTTTTAAGCCGAAGCCGCCTTCCGATTGCGTGCGGATTTTATAGACGTATTCGACGGGTTCGTCGGGCGTTTCGTCGCCCGTGTTGCCGCCTTGTTGCGTGCCGTTTCCATTGTTGGGATTCTCGTCTCCGCCGCACGCCGAAATCGCCCCAACCGTACATACGGTAAGGCAAGCCAATGCGAGCAAAAGCAGTTTCTTGATTCGTTTCATAAAAAGTCCTTTTATAGTGGATTATTCAGCAATAAGAACAACGGTATATTCGCCGTAATCCTTGAATACGTAGGTTTCTTGCGCTTGATAGTCGCTCAACATATCGGTATTTAACGTGTATACGCCTTCTACCGCTTCGTCGGCTGCGTCGAATACGACTTTGCCGTTTGCGTCCGTTTTTTCAGGAATAAGACACTCGCCTTTGGCATGCGTCGTTTCATCGTACGTGCAAATGCCGATGGAAAGGTTGGAAATAGCGTTGCCGTTTGCGTCTGTTACGATAATCGTATATGCGTCCGTTCTTGCGGAGTCGTCGTTACCGTTGTCGCCGCAAGCCGCAAATGCGCATACGCCGAGCGAAAGGGTAGCCGCTGCTAAAATTGCTCCGATTTTTTTCATCTTTCTCATAAAAAGTCTCCTACACTTCATTTTCATAAAGTTTTTATTATTTTGCGCATTTTACGTAAAACCTACTATACGCCATAATACGCTACAATAATTTTATCATACGTGCGGGGAAAAAGCAAGTAATTTATTAAAAAATAGACGTTATTTTTGCATATTTACAATATTTTTTGGAAAAAAAACCGCATTTCGGGCGTTCCCCGAAATGCGGTAAGATGTATTGTGTAATCGTTTAACAATTTTTAACGATTAAAGCAAGCTTGCGGCGTCCTTATCGCAAACGATAGTAACGAAGGGATGGAGCTGCAAAACGGAAGCGGGAAGGGCGGGAGTAACCTCGCCTTTTACCATACCTTTTACCGCTTCGGCTTTGTTCTTGCCCGAAACGACCATAAGGATAGATTTTGCTTGCATAATGTTTTTAATACCCATCGAAAGCGCTTGACGGGGAACTTCGTCGATAGAAGCGAAAAGACGGGAATTGTCTTTAATCGTGTTTTCCGTAAGGTCTACAAGGTGGGTAACCGATTCGAACGGGGTGTTCGGTTCGTTGAAGCCGATATGCCCGTTAGAACCAAGCCCAAGTACTTGTACGTCTTGTTTCATCGTTTCAAGAAGCGCGTTGTAACGTTCGCATTCTTTTTGCGTGTCGGGCGCGCTGCCGCAGGGGAGATTGGTGTTGTTTTGGTCGATATCGATAGAATCGAACAGGTTGGTACGCATAAAGTAGGCGTAGCTTTGGTCGTGGTCTTTGGTAAGCCCCACGTATTCGTCAAGGTTAACGGTCTTCACGTTTTTGTAGGACGTGCCGTTTTCCTTATGGTCTTTAATCATATTTTGGTAAGTACCGATAGGGCTGGAACCGGTAGCAAGCCCAAGGATTGCATTGGGGTTGTTTTTAACGATACCGATTAAAATTTCAGCCGCTTTTTTGCTCATCTCTTCGTAATTTTCCGTGATAATAACGTTCATAAAAGCACCTCTGATAAAAAATTTCTCGTCGCATTACGCAACGATTGTATTGTAAATCATTTTCTCAAAAAAATCAAGTATTTGAAAGTATATTTTTTATACTTTTTTCATGAAACGAATATTCCCGAGAAAAAGAAAAGGGGCGTCCGTATTTTTTCAAAAAGTTTTTTTATTTTTTGCGGCAAAAAGCTTTGACAATGCGAAAAAAATGTGTTATAGTAATATAGCTTTTGAAGAAAACGAGCTATGCAGAAGTACCCAAGTGGCTCAAGGGGCTCCCCTGCTAAGGGAGTAGCATCTTAACTGGTGGCACGAGTTCAAATCTCGTCTTCTGCGCCAAAAAAGGACAACCGTTTGGTTGTCCTTTTTTGGCGTAAAACGAGCCGCTTGAAACCGTGAATTAGCACGAGTTCACGCGAGCGACAAAAGATGAAAAGGTTTGATTAAAAACGGGAGTAGGTTTGTCGCGAAGCTACGAGCGAAGCGAGTAATGTCGTCTTCTGCGCTTTTTAATATGCGTTGCCGTCCTTTTTTGGCGTAAAACGAGCCGCTTGAAAGCGCGAATTAGCACGAGTTCACGCGAGCGACAAAAGATATAAGTCAAAGATTTGCTAAATGATAGGCATTGATTGCATACAGTCTAGCGACGGATTACATACGATGGCGGCAAGAAAATTGTGGGATTGGTAGGCGCAAGCGCGGTATGTGCAGTCGAAATAGTTGCGGTCGTATAACAAAAAAGTGATAAAAAATTTCGGCGCGTACCTGGTGGCTTGTTTTTCTACCCCAAAAGCGCTTTTTTACGCGCTTTGGCGGTAAAAGACGAGAACGCTAACGGAAAAAAGCTTTTCTTATAAAGAAAAAAAGGAAAAAATAATGAAAAAAGATTAAAAAATATGCTCGTTTGTTCTTGCTAAAAAAAGTCAAATATGTTAAAATAATGTCGTTGAAAAAATTTAAAGAGATATTTGTTAAAAAAGGAGTTAAAAATTTATGAACGTTTGGCATGACGTTCCTTTGGAACGGATTACGACGAAGCGCTTTGAAGCGTTTATTGAAATTCCTAAGGGCTGTAAGGCGAAATACGAATTGGATAAGGAAACGGGCTTGCTCCGTTTGGACAGGGTTTTGTATACGTCTACGGTCTATCCCGCAAATTACGGGTTTATTCCCCGCACGCTCGCGGAAGACGGCGACCCTTTGGACGTCTTGGTGCTTTGCGGCGAAACGATTTATCCTTCGACGCTTGTCGAATGCTATCCCATCGGCGTTATCAAGATGATTGACGGGGGGTCGCTCGACGAAAAGATTATTGCGATTCCCTGTAACGACCCTTCGTATAAAGATTATTACGATATTCAAGAATTGCCCAAGCATATTTTCGAAGAAATGATGCACTTCTTTGAAGTATACAAAACGCTTGAACATAAGCAAACCACGGTAAAGGAAATGTGCCATCGGGACGAAGCGATGGAAATCATTGACAAATGTATTCGCGCTTATGAAGAAGAATTTGGTAAAAAGAAGAAAAAAAAGTAAAAGAAAATCTACGTTTTTCGACGACTTTTTTGTGATAGCGTATTGACATTATATAAAAAACGGAGTATAATGTTATAAGCGAGAGAAAAATAGGTTTGTCTGAGAGTCGGGTATCGGGAATAAAACCGTTGCGTGACTTTACGGGCAAAATCAAACGGAGGTGGGTATGGCTTCTATGGCACAACAAAAAGCCCCCAAAAAATATTTACATATCAAGCATTGCATTAAAAAAATGCAAAACAGAGCGAAATGGGTAGGCGTACTGTACGTCATCGCTATGGTGGCGTTGACGGCGCTCGCATGTTTGCAACCCATTACGTTTGAAGGCGGCGCAATCGGCGTGTTGGCGTTTTGGAAACCGTTTACGTTGTTAACGGACGGCGGCGATTTCTTAACCGTGCTCAAAGAAAATGCGCTCGAAATCGGCGTGGCCGTATTATATTCGGTTATGCTGTTGATTCTTTTGATTAACCTTATCGGCGCGCTTTGCAGCATGGGTTGGTTATTCAAAAAGAAAGCCAGCAAGCTTTACGGCTTTAACCGCAATATGTACGCGATGGACGATATTGAAAAAGCGTATACGTCTTCGCTCAAAGCCGTGCTTTGCATTTATTTTGTGATTGCCATACTCGTCGTGAACGTAAGAGCGAACCTGATTTGGGCAGGGGCGATACTCGGCGTGGGCGTGTTCTTCCATTTCCTTTGCGGATTGCTGGCGGGAAATACCAGCCTGTTTACCGTAGACGGCGAAATTATCGAAGAAAAACGCCAAGTGGGTACGTTCTCGGTGTTCGTGCGCAACCTTATTCAAATTGCGGCGACGGCAGGCTTCGTATTCTTCTTTGTGAAGTCTTGCGGCGCGATTGCCGC
Organism: Clostridia bacterium; assembly: GCA_017473605.1. Taxonomy (GTDB): domain Bacteria; phylum Bacillota; class Clostridia; order Christensenellales; family Borkfalkiaceae; genus Scatosoma. The sequence goes on from JAFUKM010000005.1 coordinate 59,005, forward strand.
GTTTGTGCAAGTGCTTTTGCAGGGCGGTTTGGGTGAAATGCTCTCCGACCCCGTATCTTTTGCAGAACCTGCGGTACGGCTCGTCCTTTTGGTACTTGGCTTGATTATGATTTGTTACGCGTTTGGAACGACGGAGTTTGAACCCAGCGGCAGAGAAACGCGCGGCAGAAGAACGTTCTTGTGGGTTTCCTTTATTGCCTTCCTCGTATCGCTCGGCGCGGCGTTGTTCTACGCATTGTACTACAAAGTGTCGCTTGATTCGAGCCTTATGATTTTGGCGGGGATTGCGCTCGTGGCGTTCGTATTCGAGATTTGCTTACGTAAATTCCCGAAAACCAAAGAAAAGAATCCCGACGACGTAGACGCAAACGCGTATTTGGAAAAGGGCGTAACGGAAGAGGAGGAACTCTCCGAAAACGTTGCTTTGCAACCGCAAATTTTACCGCCCGTATATATTCCGATGCCGCCGTTTGGGCAAAATTATCACGGTTAACGTGCAATAGAGAGAAAACCAAGTAAGGAGAAGAAAGTATTTATGAAACGCATTCAATCGAAAGCGGGTTTGCTGAAAAGACGCGTAAATGCAGTACATAGTAGAGCGAAATTTGTCGGCGTGATTTATCTTTTGGCGACGATTGCGCTCGCTGCGGCAGTGGCGGTGTTGCCTTTGATGAGCGGGATGATTTTTTCCATGCAAAATCAAATGCCGGTCGTTACCTTTTATAACGGCGTAAAAGAGTTGTTTGATTTGGGTATCGGCGAAGTGTTCAAAGACCCCGCGTTGATTATCGTATTTTTACAACTCGTGTTGTATTTCGTGCTGTTGCTCGTGGTCGTTATCAACGTCCTTCGCGCATTGAGCAAACTGAACTGGCTTTTCAAAAGAAAAGCAAGCTATATCAACGGTTTTAACCGTAATATGTATGCAATGGACGCGCTTGGCAAACGTTTTTCCAGTTCGTTTGCGGCGGTAGTTATCTTCTACGCGTTGTTTGCCTTACTCACTTTCCGCGGGGAAGATTTGGTACTTTATTCGTTCTTGAAGTTTTGCGGTGAAATAACCACTGCTCCCGCGATTACGTTAATGGGTTATATCACGCTTGGTGTGGCGCTCGTTATCCGTTTCGTGTTCGGCGCATTGGAAGGCTCTGTGCCCTTGTTTACGACGGGCGGCAAAATAGTGGAGAAGAAACGCGACCACGGCTTGCTTATTTACTTTATCCGTAACCTTGTGCAGGTTGTCGTTGTTGGAGGCGTGTTGTTCTTCTTGAATTCCGCTAGCGGATTTACATACGGCTTATACGAAATTCTTACGGAAATTATCGTTGACGGAAACAAGATGTATCTTATCAACGTAAACGCGATTCCCGTATACGTGGAATTGATTGCGCTCGTTTGTCTTATGGTAATGATTAAGCACGCAGCGGCTTCTACCGAATATAACCGTGATTGCAACCACGGCGACGGTATGAAGAACTTTGCGGTATTCGCTATCTTTGCTGCGCTTTGCTTCGGCGCGTTGATTTTGTTGCCGTTCTTGGGTATCGGCGTGGCGGAAGGCGAAGAAGCTGCGTTGAATATGCCTATGCTTTGGGCTGCTGTGATTGCATTTGTCGGATTCCTGTTCGATTGCATTTGCAGAGCAAGAGATAAGAAGAGAAAGGAAGAGGAAACGGACGCCGACCCTATCCCTGCGGACGAAGAACCCGAAGAAAAACCCGTTGCGGAAGCGAATACGCCGTACGGTTTGCCTATTCAACCGCAATTCCAATATCCGTATATGACGGCGGCGACTGCCGACGCAGTAGAAGAAAACGGAAATAAGCAAGTTCCTTATCAACCGATTTTCGTACCCGTATTTTGCGCGTTCCCGCAAGGGGGTATGATGCCGCAACCGCCTGCACCTGCTCCCGCGCCCGAACATTTGTTGCCTGCGCCTTCGCCTGCTGTGGCGGAAGCGGAAGCAAACGAAGAAACGGAAGAAACTGTGGAAGACGATACGTTGAATCCTTATAGAAAATATAAGGTGTATTGTCCCCAATGCGGCAAAGCGTTGATGGTGAGAGACGCTTCTCCTTATCACCGTTGTCCCGCTTGTGATAAAGTGTTCAAACTCCGTAAATTCAAGACGTACGTAAAGAGTGTGTAAAAGTCTGACAAAATAACGGACTTTCGCCCTTCGGTGTTCCCGAGGGGCGAATTTTCGGAAAACTGAGTATAAAGCCCCCGAAAAGGGCGGAGGTCGATTATGGCAAAAGAAAATCAATTTGTAGAACAAATCGCGGATATCAACGCGGATTTCCCGCAATGGTACACCGACGTGGTATTAAAAACGAAGCTCGTAGATTACGGTCCCGTTAAAGGCACGATGGTTATTCGTCCGTACGGGTATGCGATTTGGGAGAATATTCAAAACGAAATGAACGCCCGTTTCAAAAAACGCGGCGTGCAAAACGCATATTTCCCGTTGCTTATTCCGATGAGCTATTTCACGAAAGAAGCGGAACACGTGGAAGGTTTTGCGCCCGAAGTTGCGGTAGTAACGCACGCAGGCGGTGAAGAGCTCGCCGAGCCTTTGGCAATCCGCCCGACGTCGGAGACGATTATCGGTACGATGATGTCCAAATGGGTGCAATCGTATAGAGATTTACCTTTAAAAGTCAATCAATGGTGTAACGTAATGCGTTGGGAAAAGACCACCCGTCCTTTTTTAAGAACGAGTGAATTCTTATGGCAGGAAGGTCATACCGCGCACGCTTCTAAGGAAGAAGCGGAAGAAGAAACCTTCGCAATGCTCGATATCTATAAGGAATTTGCGGAAAGCTGTTTGGCTATCCCCGTATTAACGGGCAGAAAGACGGAAAAGGAAAAATTCGCGGGCGCCGTCGCTACTTATACGATGGAAGCAATGATGCGCGACGGAAAGAGTTTGCAAGCAGGTACTTCCCATTACTTGGGACAAAACTTCGCTTCGGCGTTCGATATCAAATATCTCGGCACGGAAGGGGTTTTGCAAACGGCTTATACCACTTCGTGGGGTGTTTCCACCCGTCTTATCGGCGCAATCATTATGACGCACGGCGACGAACGCGGTTTGGTTTTGCCGCCCGTCGTTGCGCCTATTCAATGCGTTATCGTACCAATCGCCGCAAGAAAACCCGGCGTTGTGGAAGCGTGCGAAGCGTTGCAGAAGGAATTGGAAGCAAGCGGTATCCGCGTAACGCTCGACGCAAGCGACAACAGTCCCGGCTGGAAGTTTAACGAGTGGGAAATGAAAGGCGTTCCCGTGCGTATCGAACTCGGTCCGAGAGATATCGAAGCGGGCAAGATGATTTGCGCAAGACGCGATACGTGCGAAAAAGCGGAATACGCTTTGGAAAACGCTGCGGATAGCGTAAAAGAACTTTTGAAAACGGTGCAAAAGGATATGTTGGAAGCGGCGAGAAAGCGTAGAGATAGCCGTATCGTGTACGCAGACGATATCCAAGGCATTTTAGCAGGAGTGGACGCGGGTAACTTCGTGAAAGCTGGTTGGTGCGGCTGTCGCGATTGTGAAGATAAGATAAAGGAAGAAACAGGCGCAACGGCGCGCGTATACGCCGAAGGCGAAACCGCGGAAACGTGCGCGGTATGCGGTAAAAAAGCGGAACACGTTATCATCTACGCCTGCGCGTATTAAGCGGTGAGCCACCGCGGGCGAGTCTTTCTATCTTTCACTAACGCTTAGGTGTAATGGTATCGTAGAAAATATGGGTTAAGGGACGTGGTCCCTTATGGGGTGCAGGGGCAAAGCCCTTGCGGATATAGCCCCACCCAAAGCAAAACGCAGTTTTGTGCCATAACGCCGAACGGCGTTCTATACGCACGCGCGTATTAAGATAATAAGGAAGACGGGCGGTGGAAATTCGCCCGTCTGTTGATTATAAGGATAATAAATATGCGAAATGTTTTTAGAAAAATAGGATTATTGTTGGTTCTATTTTGTATGGCGATAAGTGTTTTTTCGTTTTCGGGTTGTGTAAAGACCTATAACGAATACGATAACGCGGAATTATACGTCAGCGGTAATACTACGTATCAAACGAAAGACGTATCGAAAGTGCAAATTTCTTGGGTGGACGGCAACGTGCGGTTGCAACAAACGGATAAAGAAACGTTGTCCGTTTCCGAAACGGCAAGCGCGTCAAACGAGAAAGACCGCGTACACAGTTATTTGGACGGAGATACTTTGAGAATCGAATATTGCGCTTCGGGTAGAAGAATAGACGTAGACGACGAATATAAGGATTTATGCGTGGAAATTCCCGTTGGTGTGGAACTGGTACTCAATACGGTAAGCGCAAACGTTACGGCGGAGAAGTTATCTTTGGAAGACGTCGCAATCAATACCGTTTCGGGGAATATCGTTTTGGGTGAATTGACGGCGAAATCCGTAGAGTTCGTTTCAGTAAGCGGGGATATCGTAATAGAACCTGTCGATTGTACGGCTTTGCAGGCGACGAACGTAAGCGGTAATCTAACGCTTGCGATAAAAGCGTTGCAAACGGCGGAACTAACCACGGTGAGTGGAAATGTGAAGCTGTTATTGCAAGACGGTATTGGGGCGAGCGTACAAATAGAAGTGGATAGCGGCGCATTGCATACGGATAAAGCATACGAAAAGAAAGCAACGGACAAATATATTTTCGGCGACGGCGCGTGCGAGTGCACCGTTGCAACCGTAAGCGGTAATATTTACGTGCAATAAATTCAATAATAAAAAAAATCATTACGGTAAATGCGCCGTAATGATTTTTTTGTGCGAAAAAGCTTGACAAGAACAGGGGAAAGTGCTATACTGAAAATGCTAAACTAACTGAATAATGGAAAATTGTAGGGGTATTCTCTTTTTTTATAAGGGAATAATATACCTCGTTTTTTCACATAACATTTTCATAGAATTTGATAAAATGCAAATTCCACTTGAAAGTGTTATTGTGGTTTATCCCTATTTCCATTTGAGTTAGTTTAGCGACAATCGGGGTTTGCGTTTTTGTGCGTCAGCTTCGGTTGGCGCACTTTTTATTTTTAGGAGGTTTTTATGAAAAAGAAATGGCTTTTTGGTTTGGCAACGCTTTGCGCAGGCGTTTTGATTGTCGGATCGGCGGGGTGTACTACTCCAAGCGACGTTGTTGACGGGATTTTTGGTGGCGGAACAACGCAGAGCGGTGGAACAAGCGGGGGTGGGCATACCCACTCGTACACGCAGAGAAACGTAGAGGAAACATATTTATTCTTGTCGGCAAGCTGCAAATCCCCCGTAAAATACTATTATTCCTGTTCTTGCGGAGAGAAAGGCGTACAGACTTTCGACTACGGAAGCGCTTCGCATACGGCGGACGAGAGCGGTATATGTACGAAATGCGGACAAGCGGCGTACAGCTTGGGATTGGCGTATGAGCAGACGGAAGATGGTACGGGCTATATCGTTACGGGATTAGGCGATTGTGAGGATACGGATATCGTTATCCCGTCCTATCTTAACGGAAAACCCGTTGTGGAGATAGCAGAGAGAGCGTTCGCCTCGACTTCTTCGTGGGGAACGACGATTTGGAGTAAAATAACCAGTATCGACACGGGTGATTCGGTAAAAAGTATAGGAGATAAAGCTTTTTATAAATGTGGATATTTGCAGAGTGCTATTTTGGGTAAAAACGTAGCGTCTATCGGTTCGTCGGTATTTGAAGAGTGTAGTTGGCTGGATAGTATCACAGTAACGGGAGAATTGCGTATAAGTGCGGGCGATATTGCAGATACGGCGTTCTATAAGAACAGTGATAATTGGGAAAACGGCGTGTTGTATCTCGGGAAAAACTTGGTGGATACAAAGACGTCGGTGGGTGGAAAATACAAAGTAAGAGATGGTATAAAATATATTTCGGGTGACGCATTTGTCAATTGTATTACGCTGAAAGAAGTTTTTATACCCGATTCAGTAGAAAACATTTCTGCGGTGTTTTATGGTTGTGAGGTTCTTTCAAGTATAACGGTTTCGGAAAACAATACAGCATATAAATCGGTTGACGGCGTATTGTACAGTAAAGACGAGAAAGGCTTGATAAGATGGCCTATGGGTAAAACGGGCGAATCTTTTGTTATTTCGGACAATGTAACATATATCGACTGCGCTATCCGGGGGGTGGGTGATATATATTACGAGGGGAATATTGAGGATTGGTGTAATATTACATGTGAAGAGGACCCTCTGGTTGATGCGAAGAATTTCTATGTATATAATGAAGATGAAGCAGCATACAACCTTATAACTGAATTGGTAATCCCCGATAGCGTAACAAGGATACCCGGGGGCAGGCACTACTTTAAAAGCATAGTAATGGGTAACGGTATAACTTCGATTGGCAATTATGCGTTCAGTGGTTGCGACAACCTGACGAGCGTGGTGATAGGCGACAGTGTCACTTCGATTGGCAATTATGCGTTCAGTGGTTGCGACAACATAACAAACGTATATTACAAAGGTACAGCGAACGATTGGAAAAGAATAAGTATTTCTGGTTGGGGCAATGATGCGTTAACTAATGCAACCCGATACTACTATATTGAGAACGAGGCGGATTTGCCTGACGACGGCGGTAATTATTGGCATTACGTGGACGGCGTGGCAACGGCGTGGTAAGAACATAAAACAACAAAAACGGACGGTGAAAACCGTCCGTTTTTCAATGCCCGAAAGGGCAAAACTATTCAAAATAACAATCCGCCTGTGCCGCAGCTCGGCAAAAAGATGAACCCGCTTCTCGCAGGTGGGTGCCGCATCTTTGCGCGTCGGACTTTCCGTGAATAACAGACCTTGCCTATCGCAACGAATAACTTGCTCCCTTTTTCATACTGTGGATTCCGTTTTACACCGAACTCCGAACACCGCAGACCGTAATACTATTATATAGTATTAAAATTTCTTTGTCAAGGATTGAAAAGTGGAAATTTTAACTATTCAAATTTTTCAAAAAGTCGAAAATTTCCGCCTCGAAGTTGAGTCCGTACCGTTTATCGGGAACTTCTTTTGCGCTTCGTTTTATGGAAGCCGTCGTAAAGTCGGCGGCAAGGCGAATTGCCTGTTCTTCCGATTTGCCTTTCATTACCGCCCCGACGAACGCCGACGAGAATACGTCGCCCGCGCCGTGGAAAAAACCGTCCACGTTTTCCGAAGAATACCGTTTTTCCTTGCCGTCGTCCAAATAACATACGGAAACGACGCCGTTTTCTATTACTCCCGTTACGATAGGGCGGGGGCAAAGCTTTGTCAAGGCGTTAAGGAGCGTTTTGGTATCCGTCGTGGGATAGGGGATATTTGCCAAATAACACGCTTCGGTAAGGTTGGGCAGGATATAATCGGCTTGACGGCAAAGCGCGCGCATTTTATCCACGTATTCGCTATTGAAGCCTTTATACAGTTTGCCGCCGTCGCCCATAACGGGGTCTACGACGAATACTCCGTTTTCCGTCAAAAAGTCTTTTTTGATTTTCGACACCAAATCGATTTGCGCTTGGCTGCCAAGATATCCGCTGTAAATGCAATCGAAGCGCAAGCCGAGCGTTTTCCATTGTTGTAAGATACCCGTAAATTCGCCCGTTAAATCCAAAAACGTATAGCCGTCGAAACCGCCCGTATGCGTGGATAAAAGCGCCGTGGGCAGCACGTCGCAAGTGATTCCGCACGCCGAGATGACGGGAAGCGAAACCGTAAGGGAGCATTTTCCCACGCAGGATATATCGTTGATGGCAAGCACTCGCATAAAAAACCGTCCGTTTCGCTTTCATTTCCGAAAGCAAAAGAAAAATTTAGTGTAAATCTATTATAAAATTCTTGATTTTTTTTGTCAATCGTATTAAAATAGAATAGATAAGAAATTTTTTCAAAAGAGGTAATTTTTATGGCTATTACGGGCGAAATTGAAAACAAAACCGTTTCGTATGCGGATTTTGAGAAATACGAAAACGAAGTCGTTACGATAAAAGGTACGATTCACAATATCCGTATGATGTCCGATTTTGCGTTCGTCATCGTGCGTACGGCAAGAGAGACGATTCAATGCGTGTATTCGGAAGAATTTTCTTCCTATCGTATGAGCGAAGACGTGAAGGAAGAGTGCGCGGCGAAGATTACGGGTAAAATCGTTGCGGGCGTGCAAAAGGACGGCAGCAAACGCTATGAGCTGCAAATTCACGATATTCAGCTTTTATCCCATCCTGCGGATATTCCGCCCGTGGTTATTACGAAAAAGCAGGTCAACTGCGATTTGTCCACCAATTTGGATTACCGTCCCGTTACCTTGCGTAACCCCAAGGAACGCGCGATTTTCAAATTACAAGAAGGTATTGCGCGCGGTTTTAGAGAATTTTTGATGAAACAGGGCTTTACGGAAATCCGTTCCCCGAAGATTAACTTTGCGGGCGCGGAAGGGGGTACGAACGTATTTAAGCTCGATTATTTCGGTAAGCAGGTATACCTTGCGCAATCGCCCCAGCTTTACAAACAGGCGCTTGTTGCGGTGTATGAAAAGGTATTTGAAATCGCGCCCGTATTCCGCGCGGAGCACCACGACACCAGCCGCCATCTCAACGAATATATTTCCATGGACTTCGAAATGGGCTTTATCGACAGCTTCGAAGATATTATGAATATGGAAACGGGCGCGCTGAAATACATTATGAATTTGCTCAAAATCGAGTATAAAAACGAAGTGGATTTGTTGCATATCGATATCCCCGAAATTACGGAAATACCGACGCTTAAATTTATGGAAGCGAAAGAAATTTTGATGAAGAAATTTAAGTATCAGCCGACGGATATGAAGGATTTTGACCCCGAGGAAGAACAGCTCCTTGGCAAGTACGCAAAGAAGCAGTTTAATTCCGATTTCATTTTCATCACGCATTATCCGTCTAAAAAGCGTCCTTTCTATACCATGGACGACCCCGAAGACCCCGAATATACGCTTTCTTTCGATTTGTTGTTCAGGGGCTTGGAAATCACGTCGGGCGGTCAACGCGTACACGATTACAACGAACAGGTGGCAAAGATGCAAAAGCTGGGTATGAACCCCGAAGAATTTGCAACCTATCTTATGCTCCATAAATACGGCGCTCCGCCGCACGGGGGCTTGGGTATCGGTTTAGAGCGTTTGACGATGCACCTTCTCGGCGCGAAAAACGTCCGCGAAGCGACGATGTTCCCCCGCGATATCAACCGCGTTTCCCCTTAAACGGAGAGCTTCCGCGGGCAAGTCTTTCTATCGTTCGTTACCGCTTATATATAGCGTTATCGTAAACGGTAGACCTCGTAGCACTATAAGATAAAGTATGAAGTATTATGTGGAATAACAAGAAAAAAGCAATTACGTTCAGTTTCGATGACGGCGTAACGCAAGATATTCGCTTGATTGAAATTTTGAATAAATACGGCTTAAAGGCGACGTTTAATCTCAATTCCGAGTTGCTCGGTAAAGCGGGCGCGTTGGAAAGAAACGGCGCGGTTGTCCGTCACGATAAGGTTGCGCCCGAAACTGTGAAAGAACTCTATAACGGGCACGAAATCGCCGTGCATACGCTCACGCATCCACGGCTGACGGAACTTGACGAAAACGAGATTATCCGTCAAGTGGAAAGGGATAGGGAAAATCTGTCTTTGCTTTGCGGCTACGACGTGATAGGTATGGCGTATCCTTGCGGCGGCGTGAACAACGACGATAGAGTGGCGGACGTTATCCGTAAAAACACGGGCGTAAAGTACGCGCGAACGATTACTTCCACGTATAATTTCGATTTGCAGGAAAATTTGTTGCGGTTTAACCCGACGGTATATTACGTGGAAGATTGTTTGGAAGATATCGTGGATACGTTCTTGGGCTTGCAAACAGACAAACAGCAGCTTTTGTATATTTGGGGACACTCGTACGAGATGGACGCGGAATATATCTCTTGGGAAGCGTTTGAAAGGATTTGCAAAAAGCTTTCGGGAAGAGCGGATATTTTCTACGGCACAAACAAGGAAGTTTTGCTGTAAAAGCGGTGAAATTTGCTTTACAAAAGATAAAAAAATCGTTATAATAAATACAGTTGAATAAGAAAAGGCGTTAAAAGGGGACAACCGTTTTTGCTGTTCCGTCGCACAGAGAAATTCCGTTTTGGTGAAAGGAAGAAGACGAACGCAAAAAATATCACCCCGTCAGCTGATTGGACGAACTCTTTGTAGGATAGTAGTTTAATACGGTTTCACACTCCGTTATCGCGTGTGGCAAATGATAGTTTGTTTTGGTGGTTGATAAAGCCGTTGTGTTTTTTCCAAGACACGACGGCGTTTTTATTTCATAAATAACCTTTACTGAAAGGAGAAAATATTATGTCTATATACAAAAAAGTGGACACATCGCTCAATTTCGTCGAGAGAGAAAAGAAAATCGTCGAATATTGGAACGAAAACAAAGTCTTTGAAAAGAGTATGACGCAAACGGAAGGAAACGAAGAATTCTCCTTCTACGACGGTCCGCCCACGGCGAACGGCAAACCGCATATCGGACATATTTTAACGCGCGTTATGAAGGATATCGTGCCCCGTTATAAGACAATGAAAGGCAAGCACGTTTTGAGAAAAGCGGGCTGGGATACGCACGGGCTTCCCGTAGAACTCGAAGTAGAGAAAAAGCTCGGTTTGGAAAGCAAAACGGGCATTGAAAGCTACGGTATCGAGCCGTTTATCAAGGAGTGCAAACAGTCCGTTTGGCAATATAGCAACGAGTGGAAGAAGATGTCGGACAGAGTAGGCTATTGGTGCGATATGGACAACCCGTACGTTACCTATCACGACGATTATATCGAATCGGAGTGGTGGGCGCTCAAAGAAATCCATAAGAAAGGGCTTTTGTATAAGGGACACAAAATCGTACCCTATTGCCCCCGTTGCGGAACGGCGCTTTCGTCCCACGAAGTGGCGCAAGGGTATAAAGACGTTAAGCAAACGACGGCGTTTGTGAAATTCAAGGTTGTCGGGGAAGAGAATAAATATATTCTTGCGTGGACGACGACGCCTTGGACGCTCCCGTCCAACGTGGCGCTTTGTATGCATCCCGATTACGACTATGTAGAAGTGCAAATGCAAGAAAGCGGCGAAAAATACGTGCTTGCGCAAGGGCTTTTGCAATCGGTGCTTGGGGAAGAAGGCTACGATATTCTCTCTACGAAAAAAGGTAAGGATTACGAGTTTACGGCGTACGAGCCGTTGTATCCTTACGGAAAAGAAGTGTTCAACTTCCGTGAAAAGGCGTATTACGTAACGTGCGACACGTACGTAACCCTTTCCGACGGTACGGGCGTCGTGCACATTGCGCCTGCGTTCGGCGAAGACGACTATAAGGTAGGCAGACGGTATAATTTGCCGGTCGTACAGCTTATCAACGAAGAAGGAAAATTTCCTGTCGGTTGCGGCGAGCTTACGGGAATCGGCGCGCAAGCGGCTGACCCGCTCGTAATTAAAGATTTGAAAAACCGCAGTTTGCTTTTGAAACCGCTCGAAATCACGCACAGCTATCCGTTCTGCTGGCGTTGCGACACGGCGCTTATCTACTACGCGCGTTCCAGCTGGTTTATCAAGGTTACGGCGATTAAGGACAGATTGATTGCGGCAAACCGTTCGGTAAATTGGATGCCCGATACGATTAAGGAAGGGCGTATGGGCAACTTCCTTGAAAACGTCATCGATTGGGGCTTGTCGCGCGACAGATATTGGGGTACGCCTTTGCCCGTTTGGGTTTGTCCCGATTGCGGCGAAATCGAAGTAATCGGTTCGCGTGAAGAACTCGTGCAAAAGTGCGGCGCGGCGAAAGATATTGAATTGCACCGCCCTTACTTGGACGATTTGACTTGCAAATGCGCAAAGTGCGGCGGTAAAATGAAACGTACGCCCGAGGTTATCGACTGTTGGTTCGATTCCGGCTCCATGCCGTTCGCACAATACCATTATCCGTTTGAGAATAAGGATTTGTTCGAACAGACTTTCCCTGCGGATTTCATTTCCGAAGCCGTTGACCAAACGCGCGGTTGGTTCTATACGTTGCTCGTTATATCCACGTTGCTCTTTGATAAAGCGCCGTTTAAAAACTGTATCGTGCTCGGACACGTCAACGACAAAAACGGTATTAAGATGAGTAAGCATAAAGGAAACGTTGTAGACCCTTGGTCGGTGCTCGATAAACAGGGTGCAGACGCCGTACGTTGGTATTTCTACACGTCGTCCGCGCCTTGGCTTCCGTCCCGTTTCTATCCCGAAGCGGTAAGCGAAGCGCAAAGAAAGTATATGGGTACGCTTTGGAATACGTATGCGTTCTTCTGCTTGTACGCCGATATTGACAATTATAATCCTGCCGATTACGATTTGAAAAAATGTAAGCTTTCGCTGATGGATAAGTGGATTTTGTCCAAGCTGAATACGTTGATTGATTTGGTGGATAAAAGCTTGAACGTATATAATATTACGGATAGCGCGCGCGCGTTACAAGATTTCTCGGATATCCTTTCCAACTGGTACGTGCGTCGCGGTAGGGACAGATATTGGGGCAGCGAAATGACGGACGATAAGGCGGCGGCGTATACCGTGCTTTGGCACGTGCTCGTAACGTTTGCGAAACTCACCGCTCCGTATACTCCGTTTATCGCGGAAGAAATGTATCTCAATCTCGTGCCCAATTTCTTTGAGGACGCGCCCAAATCCGTACATCTTTGCGATTTCCCCGTTTACGATGCTACGCTTGTGGATGAGCAGTTGGAATCGGGTATGGATACCGTGCTCGATATCGTAAACTTAGGCAGAGCGGCGAGAAATACGGGGAACGTGAAAAACCGTCAACCGCTTTCCGAAATGTATGTGGTTACCGCGCGAGCGGAAACGCTTGACGAAGGGTTGAAAGCGATTGCTCTTGACGAATTGAATATCAAGGCGTATAAGACGGCGGAAGACGCTAACGAATTTATTTCGTATAAACTCAAACCGCAGTTAAAAACGCTCGGTCCTAAATACGGCAAAAAGCTGGGTGCGATTTCCGCGTTCCTTGCAAACTGCAATGCAAAAGAAGTGGTAGACGCCGTTCGCGGCGGCGGAGAATTCGTTTTGCCTACCGATAACCAAGTCGTGCTGAAAGAAGAAGATTTGCAAATCTTTACGGAAAGCAAAGCTGGTTTCATTTCCGCAAGCGATAGGGGCGTAACCGTTGCGCTTAATACCGCGCTCACGGAAGAGCTTATCGTAGAAGGTATGGAAAGAGAAATCGTTTCCAAAGTTCAAACGATGAGAAAGGAAGCGAATTTCGAAATTACCGACAGAATCGCTATATATTATAAAGCGGAAGGAAAAGTACAAACCGTTTTGGCGAACGCAAACTTTGCCGAAGACGTTTTGGCGGTTTCCGTGACGGCAGGCGAAGCGGACGGATATACCAAAGAAGTGGATATCAACGGCGAAAAGATTATTTTGACGCTTGTGAAAGCGGATAAATAAACGGTTTTGACGAATTTTGAAAAATTTTCCAAAATTTTGCGAAAAACGAATAAAAAACAGTTGACAAGGCAAAAATAAAGTGGTAATATAAGCAAGCTGTCCTACGGAGAGCGAAAAAAGCGGTGAAAAACAAAAAACTTTTCAAAAAAAGTTAAAAAAACCGTGAAAAAACGCTTGACAATAGGAAAAGGTTTGTGGTATTATATACAAGCTGTCGCCAAGAAAGGGCAGCCCCGAACTGAAATGTTCGGAGAAAAGCAGATTAAAAACAGAATAAGAAAGAAATGAGAAATATTTGACAAACAAGCAAATAGAAGTAATTTTCGTTAATTTCAAAAACAAGAAGTACTTGAAAAAG
>JAFUKM010000006.1 GCA_017473605.1 Clostridia bacterium
AGCGGTGGAAGAAATCGTTGAAGAACCTGTGGTAGAAGAAACGGTGGAAGAAATCGTTGAAGAACCTGTGGTAGAAGAAACGGAAGAAGCTGTTGAAGAACCCGTGGTAGAAGAAACGGTGGAAGAAATCGTTGAAGAACCTGTGGTAGAAGAAGCGGTGGAAGAAGCTGTTGAAGAACCCGTGGTAGAAGAAACGGTGGAAGAAGCCGTTGAAGAACCCGTTGAAACGTCCGTGGTAGAAGAAATCGCGCCTGCGGCTGTGGAAGCAGACGAAGACGACGATGACGAAGACGACGACGTAATGGACGAACAGGTAATTCAAACCAGACGCCGTTTCCTTGCAAAGCTTGATAAATTGAACAAGAAGAGTAAGGCGTATTACGACGAAATTCGAGCGTTTATTCTCGGGCATAAAAAAGTGCACTCGCGTATGAGTTCGGGTTACGAATCGTTCACGATGCACCGTATCGCAAAAGCGCGTGCGGTAGTTCGCGGCAAAGACGTAGCGATTTGCTTGGCGCTCAACGCAAAGGACTACGAAAGCTATTTCTTCAAAGATTTAAGCGTAAACGGCAGTTTTGACGATACGCCGATGATGGTTACGTTGAAATCGGACCGTGACGTAAGACTTTTGAAAGAAGTACTCGATACGTTGTTAAACGGTTAAAAGACAAACAATAAAAACCCCGAAACGGGACTCGTTTCGGGGTTTTTTATACGCTAAATTCGCCATTTTTTATATATAAAACAAAAAAAATTTACGATTTTATACCAAATACTTACTATTTTCTAAATACAAATGATTTTGCTTATGGTATCATTGAAATGTAGGAGAACCTTTATAAGGGCGACGATTTTGTGTTAAAAAATAATAAAGGTAAGGAGAAAGGAAGATGACGAAAATCAAGAATAAGAAATTATTGTTTGCGCTTTGTGCGTTAACGGCAACTTGCAGTATCGGCGCGGTTACCACGCTTACGAACGTTTCCGCTGACGAAACGGCGGGCGGAACGGAAACGGATGCAACGGTAAGCAACGTCACCGCAGTATATTCGGATGAAACGAATAAGTCGAGCGCGAATTTGACTTCGCTCAATATCGACGGGTTTTCGAGTGTGGAAGATTTCACCGATTGGTTTGGCTGGGGATATAATTATAGTTCTTTGACGATGAGCGATTTTGTGTCGTACGATGAAACGAATCAGTCTGTGAAAATTAACGCCACGCAAAAACTCGATATGCGTTTCCATTTGGATACGATTACGACGGGTAAAACCGAGCTGGGCAATTTCGAAATCAAAATGACGGTACGCGGTTTGAACGTCGGCGACAGCGAAAATATGTATATGGCAAGCCGCGTTCAGTGGGATTCCAGCGATGCGGACGGTATGGCGCTGCGTGCGGACTTGACGGGTTCTTCGTCGGGAAAACATACGCTGGGTAGCGGAAAAGGTTCGTACGTATCGGGTGGCTCGTATTCCAACTTGGATTCTTCGAACGGGATTACGATTACCGCCGGGTACGTTAACAATCACGTGTATTTCTATTACGGCAACCATTTGGTAAACGGATACTCGGTGGTCAGCAATACGCTTTCCGCCAATTCCGACGCGGCTCGCGACGGTAACCAAACCTTTGGTTTATATTTCACGGCAGGCACGGAAATGGAAATTTTAGATTTCTCGTATGAGAGATTGGATGAAGCGTTTGCTTTCGATACGGAAGATGAGACGACGCAAGCGTATATTACCAACCGTTTGACGCCCGCAAGCAACGCAGTGGCAACCTATGCGGACGAAACGAGCAAAACGAGCGCAAACCTGAACTCTTTGAAAATTGACGAATTCGCAAGCTTGGCGGATTTTTCGAACTGGTTTAGATTCGGTTATCAAGACGGAACGAACGCGTCGCTTGCAATGGACGATTACGTAACGTACGACGAAACGAATAAATCCATAAAAATCAATAATACGACGAAAAGGGGGTTGGATTTCCGTTTCCATCCCGACGGAACGATTGGAAGCAACAGTTATTACGGAAAAACGCAGCTGGGTAATTTCGAAATCAAAATGACGGTACGCGGCTTGAACGTAAGCGGTAGCGAAAATATGTATATGGCAAGCCGCGTTACGTGGGATTCTACGGCGGCGGAATATATGAATTTGCAGGCGCGTTTAACGGGTGGCGACGACGGTAAACAAAATTTTGGCTCAAATCAAAATTACGTATCGGGCGCGGCATACGAAAATTTGGATACGACGGACGGTATCACGCTTACCGTTGGATACGTAAATAACTATATGTATTTCTACTACGGCGATTTTATGACCAACGGGTTTAACGTGGTAAAAGCGAGTATCTCGGCGAATACGTCGAACGCGTCGCGCGACGGCAACCAAACGTTTGCTTTGTACTTTACAGGCGCAAGCAACTACGCTACGGAAACGGAAATTCTCGATTTCTCGTATACGAGATTGACGGATATCGATTTTGCGGTGGATGCGGAAGACGCGACGACGGAAAGCTATATTACCACGCGTTTCGCAACGCAAGCAGCGGCGGTAGTGAGCGACGCGATTGCAAAGCTTTCCACCGATACGGTTACGGCTACCAATTACGAAGCGGTAAAAGCGGAAGTGGAAGCGGTGGAAACGGCTTATAATGCTTTGACGGACGAGGGGAAAGCGTTGGTGGAGAACTACGCTACGTTGACGGGAAGACGTGCAGAGCTTACCGCATACGAGGCGGAAGTGACCAAGCAAGCCAATGCGCAATCGGTTAAGGATTTGATTTCGGCAATTCCTGCTGATACGCTTACGGCAGACAATTACGCGGCGGTAAAATCCGCAGTAGAAACGGCGGAAACTGCTTACGCGGCTTTGACGGACGAAGAAAAAGCATTGGTGGATAATTATGCGGTTTTGACGGAAAAACGCGCGGAATTGGATAGCCATTGTGTGGATAGCGATACCAATCACGCTTGCGATATTTGCGGCGTGGCAATGGGAACGCACGAAGCGGCTGACGGCACGCATACCTGCGAATACTGCGGCGAAACGGTGAGCGAGTGTGTGGACGAAAATAGCGACCACGCTTGCGACGTTTGCGGTACGGCAATGGGAACGCACGAGGCGGCGGAAGGTAAGCATACCTGTGATTACTGCGGCGAAACGGTAAGCGAGTGTGTGGACGAAAATAGCGACCACGCTTGCGATATTTGCGGCGCGGCAATGGGAACGCACGAAGCGGCTGACGGCGCGCATACCTGCGAGTACTGCGGACAAAGCGCAAGCGAGTGCGTTGACGAAAACGAAGACGGCGTATGCGACGTGTGCGGCGAAGAGACGGGAAGCAGTGAACCCGATACGCCCAGCACACCCGATACTCCCGGTGAACCCAACGAACCTACTACTCCCGATGAACAACCTGACGCGTCTGACGAAGAAGTGAAAAAAGGCGGTTGCAGCGCTTCCGTAAGCGGTTTTGCGGTGCTCGGTGTTGCAATGGCGGCGTGCGCGTTGATTAAAAAAAGCAGAAAGTAAGCGAATATAAAAAAATCCCCGAAACGGATTCGTTTCGGGGATTTTTCATATACGTTATAAAATTGAATTGGCAATTCGTAAAGAAAGTTTGCTCTTCGTAGGCGGATGAATATCGTCTGTTTCGCATACGTCGCGAGAAACGACGGTTTCGACGAAGGGTAGCTTTTGGGGGACGGCAAGCTGTTCTTTTTGTATCGTTTCCCAAGCGGCTTTATCAAACGGATAAAGTGCGTAGTCGGCAATTTGTACAATACGGAAAGGCAGTTTTTCGTCAAGAAAATCCTTTCGCCAACGCATTATCATTGCCGTGAGCGTTTCGGCGTACGTTTCCGCTTCGGGGAAAAAGGCGTTGGATTCGCCTTGATACCATACAACGCAAGAAAAAGCGTAGGGGATAACGGTAGAAAGCATTTTTTCGTATAGAGTACCCGTAGGATTCCAAGGATATAACGTATGGTCTGGGTGTAGCTGCTCCGTCGGGATTTTTCGAACGGAATTAGGCAAGGATTCTTGTGGAAGCCAAGCTTCGATAACGGACGCGCCTTGACAACAGGCGACGACGCCTACGGCGCAACCTTTTTCTTTCGCAATACGGTGCGCAACGTAATAACCGATAGCCGTCCATTCCGCGGCGTTTTCTTTTGTGCAAGGTAACCAACCGTTTTCAGAGAAAAAACGTTCTCCTTCTTCTAAACGGTCCACGATAAATAACCGAACGCTGTCGTCGTTTTTATAATTTTCTTTCGGCTCGGTGGAAGAAGACAGCTTAAAATGCATATTCGATTGTCCCGAACAAAGCAATACTTCTCCCACGTATACGTCGGAGAGTATTTTCTTTTCGCCGTCCAAAAACAGCTCGACAGTATAAGGACCGCCGTAGGAGCGTGGAGAAAATTCCAATATCCAACAGTTGTCCATAATCGTAGCGACGGCTTTTTCGCCTTGAAAAACACCTTCGATTTTGCCTTGTCCGCGCCCGAATATACGTATGGGTTTATTTGCCGCAAATACGGCGTGGTCGGAAAATATGTCGTTTAATACAGCCTTCATAATTATGCTCCAAATCGTTTACATTATATCACATATTAGGGGAAGAGTCTTTATCATATCGTAAATATTTTGTATAAAATCGTCAATGGTAAAAAGAAAGGAGCAATTATGTTGCTCCTTGTCTTGTTTTAAATATCCAGCTGTGGCGGCACGTCAATCTCGTCGGACACGTACTTGCCGTTTTTCTTGCGCTGTCGTACGCACTCGGAAAGCAAGTATTCGATTTGCCCGTTGACGGAACGAAAATCGTCTTCCGCCCAAGCGGCAACGGCTTCGTACAGCTTGGGGGATAAACGCAAAGGAATTTGTTTTTTCTGATTATCGTTCATAGGACACCTACTTGTTCAGCGGCGTTTTCGTCGCTCGTATTTTAGTATAAACTGCCTGTATTGACAATGGGTTGCGCGTCGTGATTTCCGCACAATACCACCAAGAGATTGGACACCATCGCCGCCTTTCTCTCTTCGTCAAGTTGTACCATTTTGTTTTCGTTGAGTTTTTCCAACGCCATTTCGACCATACCCACAGCGCCGTCTACAATCATCTTTCTTGCGTCGATAATGGCGGAAGCTTGCTGTCTTTGCAACATTACCGCCGCAATTTCGGGCGCGTACGCAAGGTACGTAATGCGCGCTTCCACAATTTCAATGCCCGCTTCTTCTACGCGCATTTGAATTTCGTCGCGAATACGGGAAGCCACGATTTCGCTTGAACCGCGAAGCGAACCGTCGTCGTCCACGCCGTCGCCCGTCGTATCCACGCCGGGGGCTACGTCGTAGGGGTAAATACGTACGATGTTCCGCAACGCGCTGTCGCATTGTAAGGATAAATATTCCTTAAAATTATCCACGTTAAACACCGCTTTTGCGGTATCGACTACCTTCCAAGTAACCGCAATTCCGATTTCCACAGGGTTACCAAGACAATCATTGATTTTTTGACGGTTATTGTTGAGCGTCATAATTTTCAGCGAGATTTTTTTATCCATCATCGCCATCTTCATTTCCGTTGCGGAAAGGGGCGCGGCTTTATCTACGTCGCCGCTTTGGTTGAGCTTCGTCTTCGCCGCAGGGTTTATCGCCACGCAAAAGGGATTTACGGCGTAAAAGCCTTCGCCTTTAATCGTGCCGACGTATTTTCCGAACAGGGTAAGTACCAACGCTTCTTGCGGCTTTAACACGCGCAGTCCGCAAAGGGGAATCCACGCCACGCACATAACGACAAACGACGCGATTAACAGCGCAACCATTTCCCAAGTAGAAGCCAAGACAATGCCTACGATAGACAATACTTCCAATAATAAGCAAAGCAGTAACGTTCGCATACCGTGCTTCTTGTTTTTCAAAATAATTTCTTGCATCTCAATTTCTCCTTATATATTTTGATATTAAAATGATATCATATATAGGAGCATTTGTCAAGACAATTTTGATAAATTCCGTTAAGAGCAGGCAGAATTTTTTTCTTGGGCGATGCGGAAATAATTTTTGATATATTCGTTGCGTTCCGCTTCGGTGCGGAAGAAGAAAATATCGCCGTTTTTCAAAGACGGCCAACAATCGGAATATTCCGCTTCAATGCGTTCGCAAACGCCGCTCACGCCTTTGGTAAACAGTTTGAAGGTATGGATACCGTAGCGGTAGTTTTCCGAATCGGAGATATTGACGGGGGTTGGAAATTGCGTTTTGCAGCAAGGGCAAGATTTCAATTCCCGTACGGAACGGCCTTTGCTTTCCGCTTCGTAGATTTCAATCAAATCGAATTCGTTGGAATCGGCGAACTTGGTGGCTTTCGTATACCAATGGGTGGTATAATCGTCGGACGGGAAAACGCCGTCGTCAAACATTTTCATATGTTTATTGTACCCGTTCAAAGTGAAATCGTACAATTCGCGGGAGATATCGGTATATCCTGCGCTCAAATATTTCGCGCTGTAATCCACTTCGCCCAGTTGTCTGGGGATATGCACGTGATACCATCTGCCTGCAATATCGAATTTTTTATTTTTGCGGAGAAAGGATTTATCGCAAAGCCATTTGATAAGCGCGTACAGTCCGCCGTATAACGTGGCGTCGATAATCGAGCCGATAACGGCGAGCCAAGTCGTGCCGAGAAAGTCTTGTAAAAAGGGGAATAATTCACCTTGTAAGACAGCGGTAACGACGATGTTGACGATAAGAAACGCAGAAAGGGTCAATCCGTGGATTTTTCCTACGGCGTTTGCTGTATGGTTGTTGATTTGCTTCATTTGTATATCCCCCTGTTTCCGTTATCCGATAACCAATTCCCGTAACCGTTCGTGAATTACGCCGTTGGCGCAAACAATCGTGCCTGCCTTATGCAAGGGGAGGGTGTTTCCTTGCCAATCGGAGCTTTTTCCGCCCGCTTCTTCCAAGATGAGCGATGCCGCGGCGTAATCCCACGGTTTAATGACCTTTTCAAAATACCCGTCCAGCCTGCCTGCTGCAATATAGCAAATCGCAAGCGCCGTCGAGCATATTCTACGCAAGTCCAAACAGCTCGCAAACACGCGTTTTGCCCGAGCGAACGTTTCGTCCGCTTGGTCTTTATGGGAAGAGCCTGCGCCAAATTCGATAAGACAACGCTCTAACGGGCGTTCGCTTGCCCGTAAGGGGGTGCGCACGTAATTTTCTACGCCTGTTTCGATAAGGTTGCGAATTCCTTTGTCCGTTTTATATACGTACGCGCCCTTGCCGCGCACGGCGAAAAACAGCTCGTGGGCAAAGGGGTCTAATACCACTCCGAATACGACGACGCCGTTTTCCGCGTAAGCAAGAGAAATGGAACTCTTTTTATAGTCGTATATCAAATTGGTCGTTCCGTCGATGGGGTCTAAAATAAAACACTTATCTTGTAGGATATGGTTTTGTTCTTCTTCGGTCATAAATCCCACGTCAGGGAACGCCTTATACAGTTCCGCTTTCATGAAATCGCTAATACCCGTATCGACGTCGGTAACGAAATCGTACGGGTTTTTGTTTTCCACGTGCGCCAGTTTGCGCTTGGAAAATACGATTTTTCTCGCTTCGTATACGAGTTGAACAATCTTGTTGTAATCCATAAATATTACCCCTAAAACGGCTACAAACCGTTTTCTAACGTATAGTATAACACAAAGCGCAAAAATACGCAATAGTCCTTGCCGTTTTTGTTTGCGTTTTTATTCTACAAGCGTTTCGTATTCGCCGTACAATTCGTCCAAACGCATTTTGATTGCTTCTAAACGGTTGCATTTCTCGCTCAAAAGGGGGAAATTCGCGGCGACGGCAGGGGAAGAAATTTCTTCGTTGATTTGCGCTTCTTCCGCTTCGAGTGCGGTAATTTCCTTTTCGATATTTTTTATCCGCGTTTGCTTACGTGCGCTCTCGGCGCGTTCTTCCTTTGTACGGTAAAAGCTTTCTTTCTGTGCGGATTTTGTCGAAACGGCGGGGGCAGATACGCGTTGAGTTTCAGTTTTTTTCAGCGCTTTATCAGCGGTATACCGTTCGTAATCGCCCGTAAAACAGGTTGCTTTTCCGTTCTCCAATGCTAATATTTTTCCCGCGATAGCGCGGATAAAATATCTGTCGTGCGATACAAAAAGCACCGTGCCGTCAAATTCCTTTAACGCCGTTTCCAAGCTTTCTCTTGCCGAAAGGTCTAAATGGTTGGTTGGCTCGTCCAAGAAAAGCACGTTGCCGTTCTCGCTTTCAAATACCGCAAGGGCAAGCTTCGCCCGTTCGCCGCCCGATAACATACGCACCTTTTTATCCATATCTTCGGCAGGCAATCCCACGCGCGCAAGCGTAGCGCGCACACGGGTTTGGTCCCATAACACGTGGCGTTCCCATAATTCCGCAAGCACGGTGTTGTCCCCGTGCAGGTTGGCGTTTTCTTGGTCGTAGCAAGCTACTTTAACAAACCGCCCGAATTTCACTTCGTCGCATTTGGCGGTAAGCAGCGTTTTCAAAAGAGTGGATTTTCCCGTGCCGTTATCTCCGACGACGGCGCATTTTTCGCCGCGCATAAGGGTAAACGAACAATTTTCAAGCAACGTCTTTTCTCCCGCGACAAGGCGTAAATTTTGCACGTCCAATACCTTTTCGTAAGGTTTTTCGGGATACGTGAAATGAAAACGGGGCGGCGACGGCGGTAAAACGGGCTTTTCAATCAGCTCCATTTTTTCCAGCGCCTTTCTGCGCGATTGCGCCATTTTGGTGGTAGAAGCGCGCACGAGATTTTTGTCCACGTACTCTTGCATATGCGCCCGTTCTTCTTGCTGTTTTTCGTATTCTTTGAGAAGATGCGCCACCTTTTCCGCTTTCAATATCTTGTATTTGGAATAATTGCCTTTGAAAACGGACAGTTTCTTATTTTCCAATTCGTAAACGGTGGAAACAAGCTTGTCCAAAAAGTATCTGTCGTGGGAAACGACAAGTATCGCGCCCTTAAAAGTAGAAAGATATTCTTCTAACCAAAAGAGCGTTTTCATGTCCAAGTGGTTGGTCGGTTCGTCCAGGATAAGAAGTTCGGGTTCTTCCAATAACAACCTGCATAATTTCAGCCGCGTTTTTTCTCCGCCCGACATGGTGCAAATAGGTTGAGAATAGGCGTTTTCAAACCCCATACCCCCTAATACGGTGCGGATTTTTACTTCAAAATTCCAGCTGTCGCGCGCGGCGATTTTTTTGTTCAACGCTTCGTATTTTGCGGACAAAACGCGGTATTGAGAACTGTGTTCGTCCGTGGACGAAATGGCTTTTTCGATTTCGCCCAACTGTTCCACGGCGCGTATATCTTCGGCGAACACCCCGCGCATTTCTTCCCATACTGTATTTGCGGAATCGTATCCGCCGTTTTGCGCCAAATAACCGATTCGTATACCGTTTTTCACGAATAGCGAACCGCTTTCCGCTTCCAATTCCCCCAAAAGTAAGCGGATAAGGGTGGTTTTGCCTTCGCCGTTGCCGCCGATAAGCCCGACACGTTCGCCTTCGTTGAGCGTAAAGGAAACGTCCTTTAACAGCGTTTCGCCGTTAAAGCCGAATTGTACGTTGTCCGAGCATATGAGCATATAACCACCTTATAATGCGCGCGTATCGGGGGATACGGCATATTTCTTGGTAAAAATAGACATAATCCATAGTATGGATAAAGAAAAAACGCAAAAGACGTTACAAAAAATCCGTCGTTTGGAACGGGAAATCGCTTACGCTTCCCCAAAACGGGCGGGGAAGTTGGTCGGTAAAATCGTAAGATTAAAGGCAACGGTTTTCGATTAAAAATCCCAAGACGGAATATATCCTTTTCCGCTCGATTCGCGTTCTTGCAAAAAAACGTTTACGATACCGAGCGCCACCGCTTCGTTCACGACGGCGTTGTATTCGCGCGAAGTAACGCCGCGTTGCAGTTCGGGAAACTGTTGAATATCGCCAAAGGGCGTATACTGCCGCATCAAGCTCAAATAGGTCGTTGCGGGCAAGTTCTTTTTAAACCATCGCAAAAGCGTTTTGGAATCGGACGTGCAAAGGGGCATTACGAGATGCCGTACGATACAGCCTGACAGCATTTTGCCTTCGCTTGTCATACGCAGCGGTTTTTGCGCCATAAAGGCAATCGCTTCGCTTGCGTAGTCGAAATAATTTTCCTTGCCCAAATACCGTTTGGAAAGGGAGGAAGAATAAAATTTCATATCGGGAAGATAGATATCCACGTACTTGTCAATACGTACAAGGGTATCCGTTTTTTCGTAACCGCCGCTGTTGTACACGACGGGGATTTTCGGCTTATAGATACGGAACGCCGCTTCCAGATAGGGAATCACGTGGGACGGGGTTACGAGCGAGATATTGTCCGCGCCCACATCTTCCAATTCCTTAAAAACGTCCGCGAGTTGGGACGGCGTGATATCCTTGCCGCGTTGCGCACGGGAAACTTCGTAATTTTGACAAAAGGCGCAACGGAGATTGCAACCTGAGAAGAAAATCGTTCCGCTGCCCTTTTGAAAGGAAATACAAGGCTCTTCAAAAGGATGAAGATAATACTTTGCGATTTTCAAGCCCTGTACGCCGCACGCGCCGACGCTTTCGTTGCGGTTTGCGCCGCAAGCTACGGGGCAAAGTTTGCAATTTTTCAGGATGGCGGAAAATTCTTCGTTCATAAAAATATTATACCATACGTAAAAAAAATTTGCAAGCGCATTGCAAGGGATAGCATAATAAGTTGACAAAGGTATGTAAATAAGGTATAATGAATATCCCTGGGGACAAGCTTTGCTTGTCCTAAATGGGAACTTCACCGCAAATCCCAGCGGCGGGGAAGAACTATGTTAAAAAGAGGAGTTTTTACATGAAAAAGTTTTTTACCAGCGAGAGCGTAACGGAAGGGCATCCCGATAAGGTTTGCGACAATATTTCCGACGGAATTTTGGACGCCGTTTTAACGCTCGACCCTAATGCGCGCGCGGCAATCGAATGCTCGGCGGCGTTCGATACGCTCTTGATAATGGGCGAAGTAACGACGACGGCGAACGTAGATTACGAAGCGAAAGCGCGAGAGATTATTCAAAGAATCGGTTACGATTTCGGCACGTTTGCATACGATAAATGCAAAATTTTGGTGGCGATACATAGTCAATCTCCCGATATCGCTATGGGCGTAAACGCGTCCGTAGAGAAGAAAGCGGGCGGCGACGAAGCCGACCAAATCGGCGCGGGCGACCAAGGTATGATGTTCGGCTATGCTTGCCGTGAAACGGAAGAGCTTATGCCGCTCACCATTTCCCTTTCCCATAAACTTGCCAAGCGCTTGACGGACGTAAGAAAGAGCGGGCTTTTGCCCTATTTGCGTCCCGACGGCAAGACGCAGGTAACGGTGGAATACGACGGACACGTGGCAAAACGCGTAGATACAGTGGTGGTTTCCACGCAGCACGACGCGGTTGTTTCGCAAGAGCAAATTCGCGCGGATATGAAAAAATACGTCATCGACGAGATTATCCCTGCAAATTTGATGGACGAAAATACCAAAATTTTCGTCAACCCCACGGGTCGATTCGAAATCGGCGGTCCGGAAGGGGATAGCGGCTTAACGGGTAGAAAAATCGTCGTGGACACGTACGGCGGCAGATGCGCGCACGGCGGCGGCGCGTTTTCGGGCAAGGACTGTACGAAAGTGGACAGAAGCGCGGCGTATTACTGTCGGTATATCGCCAAAAATCTCGTGGCGGCAGGGCTTGCCGACGAAGTGGAAATTCAGGTGGCGTACGCTATCGGCGTGGCAAACCCCGTATCCGTATTCGTGGATAGCCACGGCACGGGCAAGGTAGACGACGAAACGCTTGTGGAAATCGTGAAAAAGGAATTCGATTTGCGCCCGTATTCGATTATCCGCGCTTTGGAACTCCGTAAACCCGTATTTGCGGCGACGGCGGCGTACGGTCATTTCGGAAGAGAAGGCTTTGCGTGGGAAAAGACGGATAAAACCGACGCGCTTAAAAAATATTTGTAAGATAAAATCGGAGCAAAAAAAGGAGAGCAACCGCTCTCCTTTTTTCGTTTTTATGCAGTTTATTCTTCGATAACGTTTACGGGTTCGGGCTTTTTGAAAAAGCGTATTACGATGAAATCGAATACGGTAGAGCCGAGCGCAAGAACGGCGGTAAGTAAATACGTTGCTTTGGATACCCAACCTGCGGGGTACAAATCCAAATAAATGATAAACAATATTATCAACCCTGCCGTTGCCAATATTTTTGCGACTGCGCCCATAATTACCATACCTTTGCCGCATTTTGCGTGAATCGTTTTCAATCCTGCAATCAAAGTGAGAATTCCGAAAACGAGCGCGCTCGGCGCGGAAAAAATCATAAACGCGATAATGGCAATAACGGCAAGCCCTTCGCCGTTGCTTTCTTCCAAAGAATTTATGTACGCCGCAAATGCGTTCAGTTCGTAAATACTGGATAGGAAGATAATTGCGAACAATAAAACTGAAACGATAAGATTAAAAATACCGACGAATTTTTTTGCTTTCATAAATATCATCTCCTTATTGATTTTTTTTATTATAGCATAGAATACGCTCTTTGGCAATAGGATTTCGAAAAAAAACGGATATTGGAAAAAACTGTCGAAAAAAGAAATGGGCAGGTATGCGTTGAAAGAAAAAAACGCCGAGCGGAAAATACCGTTTTCCGCTCGGCGTATACCGTTTTTATAATAATACGATGCCGTTTTCTTTGCAAACGTTTCTCGTTTCTTCGTCCCAAAGGGAAACTTGCACTTCCCCGATATGCGCTTTTCCAAGGAGCAGCATAGACAGGCGCGATTGTCCTATGCCGCCGCCAATCGTCAAGGGGAGCTGTCCGTTTAATAACGCCTTGTGGAAAGGCAACTCCCTGCGGTTATCGGCGTTCGCCTTTTTCAGCTGTTCGTCCAACGCTTTTTCGTCTACGCGGATACCCATCGAGGAAATTTCAAACGCGCACTTTAAAATATCGTTCCAAAAGATAATATCGCCGTTGAGCGACCAATCGTCGTAGTCGGGCGCACGGGAATCGTGCGGTTTACCCGAAGCAAGCTTGTCGCCGATTTGCATAATAAATACGGTCTTGTATTCCTTTGCGCAAGCGTTCTCCCGTTCTTTTGCGTTCATATTGGGGTACGCGTTTTCCAATTCCTGCGCGGTAACGAAATGCACGGTACGCGTGAGTTCCACGTCGATTTGCGGATAACGGCATTTCAAGAAATCGAGCGTATCGCAAATCGCGCCTACAATACCTTGGACTACCTTTTTCAAGTAATCGACGTTTCTCGTTTCGCGGGTAATAATTTTTTCCCAGTCCCATTGGTCGGTGTAGACGGAGTGCAAATTATCCATATCTTCGTCGCGGCGGATAGCGTTCATATCGGTGTATAACCCTTCGCCCGCGGAAAAGCCGTATTGTTGGAGCGCCATACGCTTCCATTTGGCAAGCGAGTGTACGACGACGGCGTCTTTGCCCGTTTCTTTCAAGTCGAACTTGACGGCTCTTTCCACGCCGCTCAAATCGTCGTTTAACCCCGTCGTAGGGTCTACGAAAAGGGGAGCGGAAACGCGTTTTAAGTTGAGCGCCAAACAAAGGCGTTCTTCAAACGTGCGTTTCAACAGCCCGATAGCGGTTTGCGTGTCGTACATACCGAGCGCCGAGCGGTATCCTTTGGGAACGATAACTTTACTCATAATCAAAATATCCTTTTTGGAATTTATGATAGTATAGCACTTTTTGATATTCTTGTCAATGAGAAAAGGGGTGTAAAAAAGTTGAAATAAAAAACCGCCCGAGTATATAGGCGGTTAATCGAGTTCTAAATCAATAAGAGAAAAAAGCGGACTGTCGAAAAATTCCAAAGGCGTTACGTTCAACCCCGAACATACTTTGAAAACAACGGTCAAAGAAGTCGTTTTCGTTTGTCCCCGATACAAATTTTGCAAAGTGGCAATCGGTAAAGTGGAATCCTTTGCGAGTTTATATAAGGTAATTCCGCGTGAATATAAAAACTCATCTATCCGTTTAGAAATCGCTGTTGAAATCGTCATAATACCTCTCTATATGTATTATATCATCTAATGGTTGAGTTTTTATGTGTAAATATACACATAAATGCTTGCAAACGCTATTTTTTTGTGATATAATAAAGAAAAATTCAAGTAAAACTTGATTTTTCAACCAAAGGTAAAGCAAATTCAACCAATGGTTTAGAAAAAATGCTATTCCTTTTTGTGGATTTTATTGTATAATAGACTTATCAAAACGAAAGGAGAACAAAATATGGAAAACAAAACAAGCAATACTTCCAAATTGGCGTTATTACGAAAAGCTAAAAATTTAACGTACTCGGATTTGGCGGTTTACTTAAACGTACCCGTAAAAGTGGTGGAGAAATACGAAACGGGCGAAAAAGAGATGGATACGTTAACGGTAAATAAACTTTCTCAATTTTTCAAAGTTCCGCCCGCGTATTTTATAGTGGAAAATCCCGAAGAAAAAGAAGAGAAGAAGGAAATTAAAAAGGAAACGTTGGGCGGTAAAATTTTACAGCTTCGTAAATCGCGCGGACTGACGCAGGCGGATTTGGGCGCATTATTGAACATCTCCTATCAAGCGGTTTCCAAATGGGAAAGGGATGAATCGTGTCCCGATTTTGATACGCTTTCCAAATTGGCGCAATACTTTAACGTTTCCGTTTCTTATTTTGAAAAAGATAGTCAAGAGAAAATCGTTGACAAGAGTCAAGGGATAGATAGCGAAGATTTTGTGGGCGTTTGTCGTGCGTGCGGTATGGCGGTTTATACGGACGATATTGGGGAAAGAACGCCACAGTTGGTATGTAAAAGATGCGCAGAGCGTCGCGAGCTTATACGTAAGCAAAAGGCGGAAGAAATCAAGCGCCAAGAAGATAAGAAAGCGGAAGATGAACGCTACAAAGCGGCGGTTCGCAGAGAAGCGATTGTAAAAAGCCGAAACAGGGGGTTGATTTGGTCGGCGGTTATCGTTGGCGCGTTGTTACTGATTTATTTAATCGGTTCGATATCCGCGGGGGCAAAGGCAGTAGTTATCTTGCCCGTTACGTTTGTGGGGATATTGTTTTTATATCCGTATTTTGCGCAGTTGTTTTGGGACGGTGCGGTGGTTGATTGTACGCTTGCGGGCGGTAAGACGATAGGTACGCCGGGGGTAATTTTTACTTTGGATTTGGACGGCATCATCTTTTTGATTGGAGTAAAAATTTTGTTTGCGGTTATCCGTTTCTTAATCTTTTTGGCTACGGTAATAATATGCGCGATGGCGGCGATTTTCATATCTCCGTTTACGTTCTTCCCTGCGCTTCGTCGTGTGTCCAAAGGGGATTTGGTAGATTGATAAAAAATAAAATTACATAAAGGAGTATCTAAAATGAAAAAAAGTGTAAAGGCATTATTGGCAACGTTGGCGTTATGTTTATCGTTTGGCGTAGTGACGGCGTGCGGTGGCGGTGGCGACGACAATAATACGTCGGGAAACGGAACCAACACCGAACAAGGCGGTACGACAGGTGGCGACGATACCCAAAGCGAAGAAAAAGAAATCGTAGGGATTGTTTTTAACGATGTTACCGAAACGTATGACGGAACGAAAAAAACTATTATGATTAGCGGGGCGTTGCCGAGTGGCGTTGAAGTGCAATATACGAATAATGAAGGAACGCAAGCAGGTACGTATAACGCAGTTGCCGTTTTGAGTGGCGACGGATATAAAACAAAAACGCTTACTGCAAGACTTACGATTTCAAAAGCTACGTTTGAAGGGTTGACTTTTACAAGTGAAACGTTTGATTACGATGCAACGGCAAAAACGATTGAAGTGCTTGGCGTATTACCCCAAGGAACGAACGTGTCATATATTTGTGAGGAAAACGAAAATATTACGAATACGGCGACGGAATCGGGTGTTTATACGATTACTGCGACGATAACAAATCCCAATTACATAACGAAAACATTACAAGCTACGATGAAAATTCAAGGGGAAGAAGATAATCGTTTTATTGTGGAAAAGGACGGCGTTATATATTTTGCAAACGCGTTGGATAAAGAGTATTTGTATTCTTATGACGGTACTACGCTCGAAAGAGTATCGACGGACGTGCCTTACGATTTTACGGTAAAAGGGAACGATTTATATTTTAGAAGTAAATCGTTGTTTGGGAATTCCATAAAGACTATCGGGAATACGGGCGTAGATTCTATTACTTCGGTAAAAGGAGAGTATTTGACTACGGACGGCACTTATTTCTATTATGCGGTAAACGGACTTACGAATAATAAGAGTGGTGTATATAAATTAGACATTTCGGGGGAAGAGCCTACTACAACACAGCTTTCCACGGGAAAGGCAAAATACTTGCAATATTATGACGGCTACTTGTATTTTGCGGACGGAGCGAATGATTATAAGTTGACCAAATTGTCGGTATCCACCAAAGTTAAGACGTTGGTAAGAGATGAGAAAATTACGACATTGACGATTGCAAACGGATATTTGTTTTATACCGTTAATCGAACGCAGGGCGATTATATTGAAAATTATCAAATATCCTCGGGAAAATACACGAAGGTAACGATGGACGCAGGTGCAAATTTAACGGTTATCGGCGATAAGATTTATTACGTTAACGTAGATTTGCTTACTTCGTATTTGAAGGGCGACGGTATTTATTATGCGAACGCATATCCTACGTTTGATAATTCATTGACGGGTACGTTGCTTGTGGGTGGCGATACGTATTCTTCGTTAACGCAAATCGGCGACGGTGAAATCGCATATTATCGTGTCAGCAATCAAATGTTGTGTGTTAACAATGTAACGACGGGGGTTGAAACGGAGGTGCTTGACGGTTTTGTTGCACCTGAAACAATACCTGCATCTCTCGGTTCGAAAACATTGACTTATAACGGAACGTTATATTTCTTGAATTTGCACGAAGGTAAGGTCTTAACGTCGTATAATCCTGCAACGGGAGCGACGAGAAAAATCACTTCGAATAAGGTTAGTGATTTTTCGATAATTGACGGATACTTATATTACAACGCCGTAACGTTTGGCGTAAATAACGATTTGTATCGCGTGAATTTGCAAACGGGTGGCGAGGTTGAAAAAATCTCGACGAACGATTGCGTAGACGTAACTTTTGCGGATTCGAAAATATATTACGTGGAACAAAATGAGGCAAGTGCGCGCACGGCTGTACACGTAATAGACGAAAATGGTACGGATTCGATTATGTATAGCAAAGGCGTTAATAATTTGCGTTATTACAACGGATATATTTACTTTATTGACGGCGATACGTTATATAGAATGCCTACGGCTAACTGGACGGTAGATAAAGTTGAGGAATTGCGTTCCAAGAATGTAGATGTGTTTGAAATTGATAATGGAGTGATTTATTTTAGAGAAGTCCTTGTGATTAATAAAAACTTGTCTAAAATTAACGTAGATGGTACTGGTTATGCCGTTATTATCGAAAAGACTTATGACCCTGTGGAAATCGTTATTCAAGGCGAATATATCTATTTCTATTCTTCGACGACAAAAGCTGATGCTACGGGTATATATAGAATTAAAAAAGACGGTACGGATGAAACTAAATTAATGGATAAAACGGTAAATAACGTAACCTATTTCGTTTCGTCGATGTCTATTGTTGGCGACAATATTTATTTCGTAAATTATGCCCTTGGCGGTGTTGGCGGGGATTCTCATTTATATGCGTATTCCATAAGTGGACGGACAGCAACGAAAGTGGTTTAATTATGATTAAAACAAAAAAGAACGGTGCAACACCGTTCTTTTTTGTTTTGAAAAACGCCGAAAACGGGTATAAATAAACGATATTTTTATAAAAAAGACAAAAGCGTAGCTTTTACGCTGATTTTTTCTTGGAAAAGCAGGCGAAAACGCTTTGATTTTTGGCAAAAATATTGTACAATAGAAAAGGCGGTTTGTAAGCGCGTAGCGCTTCGTCCGTTAAGACAAGAAGTAAGAAAATCAAAATCGGAGATTTTTTATGGGACTTATTCGTTATATCAAAAGCGGCGACGGTAGAAAGAGCCTGAAAAAGCTGAATAAAATGGCTGATAAGGTGGAAGCGTTAGAGCCGAAATACCAAGCAATGGACGATAGTACGTTGCAAGCGCAAACGGGCGTATTGAAAGAACGTTTGCAAAAGGGCGAAACGCTCGACGATATTTTGTACGACGCGTTTGCGGCGCTTCGCGAAGCGGCAAAGCGCGTACTGGGTATGCGCCACTTCCGCGTGCAGATTATCGGCGGTATCTGTTTGCACCAAGGTCGTATTGCGGAAATGCGTACGGGCGAAGGTAAAACCCTCGTTTCCACGCTCCCCGCATATCTCAACGCTTTGACGGGCAAGAGCGTACACGTCGTTACGGTTAACGACTATCTTGCAAAGCGCGACGCCGAGTGGATGGGGAAAGTGCATAAATTTATGGGCTTGACGGTAGGCGTCGTCGTTCCGGGTATGGACGACAACCAAAAGCGCGAAGCATACAAGTGCGATATTATTTACGGTACGAATAACGAATTCGGTTTCGACTATTTGAGAGATAACTTAAAGACCGACCTTTCGAAAATGGTACAGCGCGATTTAACGTTTGCGATTGTGGACGAAGTGGACTCGATTCTCATCGACGAAGCGAGAACGCCGCTCATCATTTCGGGCAAGGGTGAAAAATCATCCGATTTGTACGTACAGGTAGATAAGCTCGTCCGCACGTTTACGGGCGGTTTCGACGACGAGCTTAAAGACGCGGAAAACGAAGCGTTGAATGCGAAAAAGTCGAATAAGAAAAAGAAGAAAAAAGTCGTTGACGAAGAAGACGAAGAAGAATACGTTGATTATACGAAGATGACTTTGGAAGAGCAGGCGAACTACGAAGCGGAACAGGAAGAAAAACGTCTTGCGGCTTTGGCAAACGCGCCCGAAGGTAAAAAATCGCTTGCAATGGCGAGAGAGTGGGATTATATCATCAACCGTAAGGACAAGACGGTAGAGCTTACGGAAAGCGGCGCGAGAAAAGCGGAAAGATTTTTCAATATCGATAACATTGCGGAAATCGAACACGCGGATTTGAACCACCATATCCAACAAGCGCTCAAAGCGCATAAGCTTTTCCATTTGAACGAAGAATATATCGTCAACGACGGCGAAATCGTTATCGTAGACGAATTCACGGGTCGTTTGATGATAGGACGTCGCTATTCGGACGGTTTACACCAAGCGATAGAAGCGAAAGAAGGGGTAGAAGTGCGTAGCGAAAACAAAACGTACGCAACCATCACCTTCCAAAACTATTTCCGTTTGTATTCCAAGCTTTCGGGTATGACGGGTACGGCAAAGACGGAAGAAGCGGAATTCAGAACGATTTATTCGCTCGACGTTGTGGAAATCCCCACCAACCGTCCCGTAAAACGCGTAGATTTGCCCGATATGGTATATTCGACGCAAAACGGCAAAAAACGCGCGATTGTAGAAGAAATTATGCAACGCCACGAAAGCGGTCAGCCGATACTCGTGGGTACGTCGTCGGTAGATAAATCGGAGGAAATCTCCCGTTTGTTGAAGAGAAACGGCGTAAAGCATAACATTTTGAACGCAAAGAACCACGAACGCGAAGCGGAAATCGTCGCGCAGGCAGGTAGACTCGGCGCGGTTACCATTTCCACGAACATGGCAGGGCGCGGTACGGACATCTTGCTCGGCGGTAACCCCGAATATTTGGCGAAGAAACGCCTTCGCGAAGAAGGCGCGGCGCACGAAGATATCGAGCTGGCTATCAGTACGTATATCACGGACGTGAACGACGAGATTAAAGCCCTTCGCGAACGCTATAAAAAGGTATACGAATACTACAAAAAAGAAACGGACGCGGAAAAAGAACAGGTTATCGCGGCAGGCGGTCTTTGTATCATCGGTACGGAACGCCACGAATCCCGCCGTATCGATAATCAGCTCCGTGGCCGTGCAGGTCGTCAAGGGGATATCGGTATGTCGGTATTCTATCTGTCGTTGGAAGACGACTTGGTTATGCGCTTTGGCGGCGAGCGTATGAAGTCGTTGTATGCGTTCTTTAAAATCGAAGAAGACACGTGTTTGCAATCGCGTATGCTTTCTCGCGGTATTGAAAACGCGCAGCGCGCAATCGAAGGCAAGAACTTCGGTATCCGTAAGAACGTCTTGCAGTACGACGACGTTATGAACAAACAACGTATGGTTATGTACGAAGAACGTATGAACGTACTTCGCGGCGGTAACGTACACGAACAAATCTTGAAATATATCCCCGATTACGTGGCAGAAACGTTGTCGGCGGCGGTGAACGTAGAAGATATGCCCGAACTTTGGAACGAAGCGGAGCTCAATGCCGCGCTCGAAGCGAAGGTTCTTCCCGAAGGCACGAATTACGTGACGAGAGAACGCCTTACCAAGTGGGATTACGAATTGGCGTTGAAACGTATCTCCAAGAAAGTAGAAAAGGAATACGAAAAGAAAATCGAGGAACTCAAAGAAATGGGCGTAGACTTCTACGCAATGGAAAGAAGAGTGCTTTTGATGAACGTAGACAGGAATTGGATAGACCATATCGACGCGATGGACCAACTCCGCAAAGGTATCAGTTTGCGTGCATACGGACAGGTAGACCCGATTATTTCGTATAAGAAGGAAGGCTACGATATGTTCGACGAAATGATTGAACGTATCCAACGTACGACGATAAGCGTATTGCTCAAAGCGAAGATAGAAGTGCGCCCCGCGCCCGCGCAAGTAAGACCTGCGCAACCTACGCAACAGTCTGCGCAACAACCCGCGCAAGCGGCTCGTCCTGCGGCAAGACCTTTCCGTCGTCAAATGCCCACGCCGATTACGCAAATGACGTCGTATAAAGAAGCGATGCAAAAAGCGCAAGAATCGCAAGCGAAAGACGGAGAAAATAAGGCGGAATAATAGTATATGTTTAAAGCAGACGATTACAGATTAAAAATCCAAGGCATGCGCGAAGTGCTTAAAGAAGCGGAATACGCTTTGGACATCGTGCATTTGCGTCCCCGTCTTGCGGAGCTGGAAAAGGAACAGGAAAATCCCGACGTTTGGCAGGATTTGGAAAAATCCACGAAAATCGGTAGGGAAATTTCGGGTATCCGCAACAAAATCAACGCGTACGAAAAGGGCGAAACGGCGCTCAAAGACGCGGAAGACGTGGTCGACTTGATTGAAGAAACGGAAGACGAAAGCCTGATTGAAGAATTGGACGAAATGCTCACGGTTGCGGAAAAAGATATCGAAGATATGCGAATCCGCGCTATTTTGAAAGGTCCGTACGATAACCATAACGCGATGCTCACGCTGCATGCAGGCGCAGGCGGAACGGAAGCGTGCGATTGGTGTCAAATGTTATACCGTATGTATTGCCGTTATTGCGAAAAAATGGGCTTTAAGGTATACGAGCTTGATAGAGAAGCAGGCGACGGCGCCGGCTTTAAGAGCGTGGATTTTCGTGTAGAAGGCGAAAACGCATACGGATATTTGAAAGCGGAAATGGGCGTACACCGCCTTGTGCGTATTTCCCCGTTCGACGCGAATAAACGCCGTCAAACCTCCTTTTGCTCGCTGGAAGTTATGCCCGAAGTCGAGGACGATAACGAAGTGGAAATCAACGACGACGATATCCGTATCGATATTTACCACTCCGGCGGGGCTGGCGGTCAAAACGTCAATAAGGTAGCTTCGGCGGTGCGTATCACCCACTTCCCGACGGGTATCGTGGTCCAATGCCAGAACGAGCGTTCGCAGCTGCAAAACAAAGCGATGTGTTTCAGTATGTTGCGCTCAAAGCTCTTGGAAAAGAAGATAGAACAACGCCAAGCGGAAGCGGCGGCGATGAAAGGGGACGTAAAGAAAATAGAGTGGGGCGCGCAAATCCGTTCCTACGTATTTTGTCCCTACACGATGGCAAAAGACCACCGAACGGGCTACGAAAAGGGAGACGTGCAGGCGGTTATGGACGGAGATATTCACGGCTTCGTCATCGATTATTTGAAGAAAGCGTAAGATAAAGAGCGGTGGACTACCGCTCTTTAATTGAAGGAAAAGTATGTATTCACCCAGCGTAGAAAAAAAAGAAAACCCGATAATTTTGGGCATAGAAAGTTCTTGTGACGAAA
This sequence comes from Clostridia bacterium, assembly GCA_017473605.1. Taxonomy (GTDB): domain Bacteria; phylum Bacillota; class Clostridia; order Christensenellales; family Borkfalkiaceae; genus Scatosoma. Next base: position 22,357 of record JAFUKM010000006.1, read on the forward strand.
CGGCGGCGGCAATAATTTGCGGGCGTAAAGTTTTGTCGAACGAAATCGCTTCGTCGGCGGATATTCAAGCCTTATACGGCGGCGTTGTGCCCGAAATCGCTTCTCGCGCGCATACGGACGCAATAGCGAAAGTTGTAGAAAAGGCGGTAAAAAACGCGGGAATTACGTACGGAGAAATCGACGCGGTGGCGGTAACGTACGGCGCAGGTCTTTTGGGCGCGCTCCTTGTAGGGGTATCCTTTGCGAAAGCGTTTGCGTTTGCTTTGAACAAACCGCTTATCGCCGTCAATCATATCCGCGGACATTTGGCGGCGGCGTACTTGCACGAAACGTCGTTAAAACCGCCCTTTATCACGTTGCTTGCAAGCGGCGGACATACGGCTGTTTTGCATACGAAATCGGAATCGGAATTCGAAATTTTAGGCGCAACGCTCGACGACGCGGTAGGCGAAGCGTTTGATAAGGTGGCAAGGGTATTGGGCTTAAAATACCCCGGCGGTCCGAATATCGAACGTTTGGCAAAAGAAGGACAAGCGGTTATTCCTATGCCGAAAATGCTCAAAGGCGGCGGCGGATATAACTTTTCTTATAGCGGTTTAAAGACGGCGGTCATCAATTACTGCCATACGAAAGAACAAAAGAAAGAAGAATATAATAAGGCAGACGTGGCGGCGTCTTTCCAAAGCGCGGCGCTCGACGTGCTTGTGGAGAAAACGATGGCGGCGGCAAAGGAAAGGAACGTAACGCGCGTGACGGCAGGCGGCGGCGTGGTGGCGAACGGCTATTTGCGGCAAGCGTTGCAAAAGGCTTGCGATAATGCGGGGTTGACGCTGGTTTTGCCCGAAAAACGCTTTTGTACGGACAATGCGGCAATGATAGCGGCAGAAGGGCTCGTGCAATATACGCTTGGCAATTTTGCGGAAATGACGCTCAATGCAAAGGCGTCTATTCCCTTGGCGGCAACCCTGTCTACACCGCAAAATCCGTTAAAGAAATAAGGTGGGCGTATGGAACATTTCTGGGAATTTTTATTACACGCCCTGCAAGATACTTGGCCGCTTTTGCCTTGGGTATTGCTGATTTATATATTGATAGAATTGCTGGAAAGCAAAACGAATTTGCAAAGCGCCAATCGTTTCGGCGGCAAACTCGGTCCGCTCGTCGGTGCGGCGACGGGATTGATTCCGCAATGCGGATTTTCGGTGATGGCGGCAAAGCTGTTCGAACGGAAGTATATCACGGTGGGAACGCTGCTTGCTATTTTCTTTTCGACGAGCGACGAAGCGTTTATCATCTTGCTGTCCGACGGCGTCGGTGCGAAATGGGTATTGCCGACGTTGGGCGTAAAAATCGTGGTGTCCGTGCTTGTCGGTTACGGCGCGGATTTGTTATTGAAATGGCTTGGACGGGGACAGGTATGCGTTGAAGTGCAAAAAATGCCCGTAACAACGCCCCAGACCACGCACGAGATATTTATCAGCCGTTATTTGGAGGAGCAGCAAGTAGGCAGTGTTTGCGCTTGCGGGAAACAGCACGGGGATAGCGCTTGGCGCAAATATTTGCTCTCGCCCCTGTTGCATACGTTGCAGGTAGCGGCGTTTATCTTTCTTGTCAATTTTGCGTTGACGGCGATAATCCATACGGTGGGGGAAGCCACGTTTGCGGCGTTTATGAACCGTAACCGCTTTATCCAGCCGTTTATCACGTGTGCCGTGGGTTTAATCCCCAACTGTGCGTCGAGCGTCGTTATCACGGAAACGTTTTTAAGCGGCGGCATTACGTTCGGCTCGTTTGTGGCGGGGCTTTGCGCCAACGCAGGTATGGGTTTTGTTATTTTGCTTAAAAACACGAGAAAATGGAAACGCAACGTATTCTTGATTGTTTGTACGTATGCGCTTGCGGTAATTATCGGTTTGCTTTGCAATCTTTTTCCGATTACGGCGTAAAACCGTTTCGAAAAGGAAAAATTGCTTTATAAATAAATAGAAAACTTTTTTGGAGTGTAAGCTATGGAAGAAGTGAAAATCGTCGGGGTAACCGACGGCAACTTAACAATCGCGCTTTCGGGGGATATCGATTTGGGAAATGCGGAAGAATTTTTCAGCGAAGTAATGACGGCGTACAAAGCAACGCCGAGCGATATCATATTCGATTGCCAAGCGCTCAATTTTATCGATAGCACGACGCTGGGTACGTTCGTAAAAATCCTGAAAACGTTAAAAACAGACGGGCGCAGTATGCGTCTTGTCGGCTTGCAAGCGAAAATAAAGAAGCTGTTTTTAATATGTTCGCTTGACCGCATTATGGAGATTGCGTAATATGGAAAACTTTTCGGTAGCGTTGCCCTTAACGGGCGAATATTTAACGACGGTGCGTTTGACGGTGGGCGGACTTTGCTCTCTCGTCGGCTTTGACGTGGACTTGGCGGAAGATTATAAAGTATGCGTAACGGAAAGCTTGCTCATTTTAAAGCGGAACGGGTACACGCGCGCGGAACTGTGTTTCACGGTAAGCGACGCGCTCTCTTGCACCGTATGCGGCAAGGAAAAGACGGGCGTTAAAGAAGAGAGCATGGAAGACGAAATTTCCCGCGCGTTGCTTTCGGCTCTGTTGGGAAAAGTGGAATTTGCGCAAGACGACGACGGTAACGTCCAAAAAATAGTATTTGAAGGCTAAACGATGGCGGAAGAAAAGGCAAACGAGCTGTTTAGGCTCTACAAAGAGAGCGGCGATATTCGCGTTCGAAACGAAATTGCCGAGAAGTATCTCTACATAGCCGATATTCTCGCCAAAAAATTCGTGGGGCGAGGCGTGGAGTACGACGATTTGAAGCAGATAGCGTCGTACGCGCTTTTGCGTGGTATCGACAGGTTCGACCCCGATTTGGGTATGCAGTTCACAACGTTTATCACGCCAACGATTACGGGGGAGATAAAAAATTATTTCCGAGATAAAGCCCGCGTGATAAAATTGCCGAGAAGATTGAGCGAAATCAGCGCGGCGGTAAAGAAATATTCTGCGGAATACGAAGCGGAAAAGGGCGTAAAACCGAAGGTAAAGCAGATAGCGGAAGCATTGTCGCTTACGGAAGAAGACGTGGTAAAATCGTTGGAAACGGGCGGCGTTTTATCGTTGGATAAGGTAGGCGCGAGTGAAGACGGAGAATCGGACGGCTCGTTATATACGTTGCTTTCGGACGGGGAAGATAAGTATGAGAATTTCGAGCTGAAAGAAACGTTGCTTGCGGAAATGCGCGATTTTTCGGATACGGAAAAGGCGCTCGTCAAGTACCGTTACGTAGATGAGCTTTCGCAAAGCGAAACGGCGAAACGGCTGGGCGTATCGCAAATGTTCGTGTCGCGTATGGAAAGAAAAATATTGCTGAAATTAAAAGAACGCTTACAAGGTTTGGTGTAGAGAAAATGGAATTCGAAGTCAAGGATTATCAAACGATGCAAAAATCGATTGCCGATTTTTGCCGTTTTCTCACGGACTTCGGATTGACCCCTGAAAATATTTTCGATTGCCGTTTGGTGGCAAACGAACTGCTTGGCAACGTGTTGCGCCACGCCAAAGCGCAGGCAAGCTTGCACGGCAAGATTGAAAACGGATTTGTGGTATTAACGGTGCGTTCGACGGCGAAATTTATCCCGCCGAAAAAAAGCGTATGTTCGGACGTATACGCGGAACACGGCAGGGGACTGTATTTGGTGGACAGCGTGTGCGCAGAGCGCATCACAACGGAAGACGGGGACGTCTTAGTAAGAATTAAAATACGCTAAATAACGCAAAAAAGAACCGACGACAATCGTTTAAATAAAAACCTCGACTTTTTTTATAAGTCGAGGTTTTTATTTATTCTAAACCGCTTGATAAAAACTTTGAGATGTGCTATACTAAATTTGCGAAACAAAACTAAATAACTTGGAAATGAGTAGGTAAAGGGGATATTATGCCCTTTTTCTTGTCATACTCCCATTGTAGCAATTTGTAAAAAACGCAAATTTCCGATGGGAGTGTTTACTCATTTCCGTTTAGTTTTGTTTCGCGACAAGCGGAGTTTGCGTTTTATGTGCGTTGACTTCGGTTGGCGCACTTTTTTTATATAAAAACGGTGCGACAAAATGAAAGGAGTATCGAAAATGAAACCATTTATTAAATATCCTGGTGGCAAAATAAAAGAGTTTCCTTTGGTTGATAGGTTTAAGCCAGAGAAAATATCAAGATATTTTGAGCCGTTCGTTGGTGGAGCGGCTATATATCTTAATATCGATATTTGCGATTCTTATATTAATGATAAATCAAAAGATTTGTCCGATTTATATCAATATATAAAATTTCAAGACGATGTTTTTTTTCAGTATATAAAAGAATTAGATCGTTTATGGAAAATAATCGACAATGCTGATACACTTACTTCGTCATTATGTGATATAGAAAAATTTGACAAATATTTCAATGAATCCTTGGTGTTTAAAATAAAAAAAATTAAACGGTTGGAAAATAGTGGATATATTATATCGCAAAGTGATAAAGACGAAATGGTTTTAACGGCAAAAAAAACGGCGTTCTATATGTGTATACGAGATTTATATAACAGGAAAGGGATAGAACAGGCTAAACATACTGCATACTTTTATTTTATTAGAGAATATTGTTACTCATCTATGTTTAGATTCAGTAGAGAAGGTAATTTCAATGTTCCCTATGGTGGACGTTCTTATAATTTAAAGTATATGACATCAAAAATCGAACAAATGCAGTCCAACGAAACAATTAAGTATTTTGAAAACACTTCGATATATAATTTGGATTTTGAAGATTTTTTAAATTTGTTTAAGTTGAATCAAAATGATTTTATCTTTTTAGACCCCCCGTACGATTCGGGGTTTTCTACCTATGACCAACATTTGTTTGATAAAAAAGAGCAAATACGCTTGCTGGAATTTTTAAAGAAAACCCAAGCAAAATGGATGATGATAATAAAGAAGACGGATTTTATTTATGATATGTATAAAGATTTTTATATTCTTGAATATGACAAAAACTATTTGGTTAGTTTTAAAAACAGAAATATAAAAGATGTAAAACACCTTTTAATAACCAATTATGCTGTTGAGGTATAAACAATGGAAAAATTAAAGGAAAAATCAATAAGGTTAATTATAGACACGGCAATTAAAGGATTTGTTAAAGGCTTTGAATTAAGACATAATTCCGAAGTGGATGACCCAAGTGGAACGATTAATGCTAAAAAGAATAACTGTTTTATTTCTGTTTTGGGGGAAGAGTTTATTTTTTATAGCGCTTTTGTACGTTCTTTTGATTCTTCTTTTGGTAATTTATTGGAAGATATCGGGAATCAAATTGCAACATTTTCATATAAGACAGATAAAGTAATTCACTCTTATATTCTTACGGAGCAAACACAATATATTGGGAGTTTATTAGATAAATACGAAGACCATATATGCAAACCGTCAAAAGAACATTATGAGAGTTTTTTTGTGGTGCCCCCGAAAGATAAGACCAGTTTCAAAACGCAACACGTTTGTGATAATTGGTTTTATGACGAAGGGAGCAAAACACATTATTTAGTGGAGTTGAAGGCAGGTGGCGATTTAGATAACAAAAAAGCAAAAAGCGAAAAAATGGCTTTGTTAAAAGAATATTTTATGCTAAAAAATATTATCCCCAATGGACAAAAAATTTTTATCTATTTTGCAACTGCGTATAATAAATTTGGTGAACACAATGCTTGGCATCAAGCAAATGTCGAACGCTTTTTTTCTGCGGAAGAGTTATTGATAGGAAAAGATTATTGGAATTTTGTTTGTAATGATGAAAAAGGATTTGATATAGTTTTTGACCAATATAAAATTTCAGCTCAATACATAAAAGACGCGCTTGTTAGAATACGAAATAAATATGGGTGTTAATATGTTGCGGGGGACGTCTTAGTAAGAATTAAAATACGCTAAATAACGCAAAAAAAGAGCCGACGACAATCGGTTCTTTTTTATAAAACAGCCCCACCGCAAATTTGCGGTGGGGCGTTCGTTTGTCGTATCCGATTAAAGCTTAACGGAGAATTCGTACATCTTCGAAAGCAATCCGTCGGGAATTCTATCTCTGTATTGACCGAGATAGATGAAGACTTTACGGAAGAATTGTTTGTTGTTGCCGCCCACTTCATATTCGGGGATTTCAGGCATCGTACCCTTGTATTTGAGGATAAACAATTCGGTGAATTGATTTCTTTCTTCGCTGGAAAGGGTAGCGATGAACGGGTCGAAGCTCTTACTGTTGTAGTAATCGTAATCCGCCGTTTCCACCGCGGGGGTAGCCGCAGGAGCAGCAGGCTCTTGCCCTTCTTCCACGAATTCTTCGGCAACTTCCACGCCTTCAACAGGACCGCCATCGTAAGGTACGGCTTCCGCATATTCGTCGATAACGTATGCTTCTTCCGCTACGGGCGCTTCTTCTGCCACGGGCGTTTCTTCGATGGGTTCTTCTACAGGTTCAGCCGCCGCTTTCTTCGCCTTCTTCTTCGCGCGTCTTGCAAGCCCGATTTGGATGCTGCAAATCACCATTTGAATAAACGCTACGCCAGCCGCAACGATAGCTACGATAAACGCGAACTGTTCGTTGGAATTCACGATTTGGAAGTAGAGAATTACGCCTGCAACGAGAAGAAGAATTATGTAACGAATCAAATCGGGAACGAGCCCTTTCTTCGTTGCCACGCGGAGCGCCGCGATGATAATGTTCAAAATACCGATTCCGATAACGGAAATGATAACGATGTTCGCTACGGAATCAATGCCGAACGTTTCCAAACCTGCGGAGAACGCCGCATTGTCTTTTGCGATGGTCAACACGAGCGCGCTGGAAAGCACGATGGAAAGCAAGCATTGGATGGCGTTAATCACCGCCTTCGCACCGACTTTCAGGCAAGCGAGTACGAAGAAGAGAATACAGCCGACAGCCGTAAGCCCCAAGCAAACAAAATCAAGCGCCAATGCGTCGCAGTACAAATAACTGAACCACAACAGATACAGCGAATATACGCCGAAGCCGACGGTGAAGAAATAGGTCGTGATACGGAGCATAGCGGGCGCTTTTTTCGAGCAGAAAATCGTCGCGATGCCGAAAATCACGGTGAGAACGGAGCAAAGCAACAGCAAATAGAAAACGATTGCCGTGAACAGTCCGTTAATAGGTTCCGTAGGAACGAGCGCAGGGATAACCCCGAATAATTTGTCTACCGCGCCGTCGGAGAAGAGAAGCTTAATGGCTTCAAAAAAGCTCATTTGCTTCACCGCCGTCAGCGTGATGACGTAGGTAAAGGGTACGAAGCATACGCCGATAGCCAAAGCGGCAAGCAAAGCCGCAAAAACGCGGTAAACCACGTTCTTTTTCTTTTTGGGCGTCGTTTCGTTGACGGGCACGTCCGTTTCGGGTACGTTTTGAGTCGCGTCTTCGTATGCCACGATAGCAGTGTTGTTGTTCATAACGAATCTCCTAATATATTTTTGCATAAATTACCGTGATTATGGCGGTAAAACATACTACTTTATAATATTATAGCATTTTTATTTCAATATGTCAATATCTAACAAAATTATTTTTATGTCTTTTTTATGAAAAAGGGATGATTTTTTTGTTATAATGAAGATAGATTGCAAAAAAGGTCTTGAAATTTTTTTGCGTTTGGGGTATAATATAGGAAGCAACGTAAAAGAGAAGCCAAAACGCCGTTTTCGGCGCGCATGGAGTGAAAGATGAACGAATTGAAAAAAATCACCAAACAAACGGCGGAAAAATTGGGGATAGAATTCCTTTACTATCAAGAGAAGATGAAACCGACGGACGTACCCGTTTGCGAAAAATCGTTTGAAGATACGACGGACGACGGCGAGTATACGTTTTTCCGCTTTTTATTCAAAGGCGTGGGATACGTGGGGGTATTGACGGGCGTAGGCGAAACGCAGCGCAATTACGCGACGCTGTTGCCTTCATATATCGAGGGCTTTGCCGATAAGGAAACGGAGCTTTCCAAAACGGAATACTTAAAAAGGATATTGCTTGGCGAATGCTCCACGCTCGGGATTCATAAATACGCTTCGAAATTCTCGGTAAGAGAAGCGTCTTGTTACGCGCTTTCCATCCGCGTGCCGAAAATGCTGAAAGAAACGGTGTCGGTTATCGAACAGTACGTAGGCAACAGTTTGGATACGGTAGTGCAGATGGGCGCGGACGAATGCGTGCTCGTCAAATACGTGGATAAAAAGGAAAACGAATACCAATCTTCGGTAGATTACGCGGAATTTTTGGCGCAGTCCTTAAAAGAAGAGTTGGGTATTCACGTTACGATAGGCGTAGGACCAACGGTACGGGACATAAAGGACGCGGCGCAGTCATACGCGCGGGCGGTTACGACGCTCCGCTATGCGGAAACGCTCGCGGCGGACGGGGGCGTGTATTCGTATCGGGAATTCGTGTTGGTAAAAATGCTGGAAGATTTGTCGGAGAGTAAATTAAACGAATACTTATCCGATTTAACGGATGACAATTTCCGTGAGATATTGGAAAATGAAGAAATACTTTCCACGGCGGAAGAATTTTTACGCAGTAACTTAAACGTAAGCGAAACCTCGCGCAATTTATATATGCACCGCAATACGCTTTTATACCGTTTGGATAAAATCGAAAAAGCTACGGGGCTGAATATCCGCGTGTTTTCGGACGCGGTGTCCTTCCGCGTGCTTACGCTCATTTATCATTTGCTTGGGAAATAATTTTTTAAAGGGGAATCGTTATGGAGAAAGAGAACGGTTTTTTCGACGAATCGACGGGCGAGGAAATTCCCGCCGCAGTGGAAGAAGTCAAGGAGCGGAGCGTAACTCCACCCCAAGAAACGAAAACGCAAGATAAAAAAGGCAAAAAAAGAAAAATCCTGCATATCATTTTGGCGGTTTTGATAGCCGTCGGGTGTTTTGTCGGTGGTTTTTTCACCTATCGGCTTACGCTCGATGAAGAAATGCGGTTGCTGATAAAGGTAAAGGATACAATCCAAGACGAATACTACGAAGACGTCACGGACGAAGCGTTTTACGACGCTGTGTTCGAATCGGTAAACGCGGCGGTAAAGCAAGGCGACTGTAAAACGGACGAAGCGTTTTACGACGCGGTATACGCAGGGATAAACAATAATCTTTTGGATACGTATTCGCAGTATATGTCGGCGGAAGAATACGCTTCCGTTCGAGTACAATCCACGGGCACGCAGAGCGGTATCGGCGTGTATTTTCTTGTGGGAACGAACGATTTGGCGGTAACGCGCGTAGCAGGCAATTCTCCCGCGGAAGAAATCGGCTTAAAAAAAGGGGATACGATTACGGCAATCGGGAAAACCAAGAATTCGTTGATTGAGTGCAAAACTCGCGGTGATTTTTCGAATTTTATGGTAGACGTAACGTTGGGCGAAAAATTTTGCTTGCAATGGCGAACGGCGGAAGGCGAAGTGCGTTCGTCGGAGCTTCGGAAAAAGGTATACGTGGAGAACTACGTATATTATAAGACGAATACGGTATCTTACGGATTTGACGGCGGCTTGTTGCACGAACCGAAAAGCGTGGGAGAACCGTTGACCTATTTGGACGACGAAACGGCGTATATTCAAATTACGCAGTTCAACGGTAGCGCGGGGAGCGTGTTCGATGGCGCGATGGCGCTGTTTAAACTGGAAAATAAGAAAAATTTAATCGTCGATTTGCGTGGAAACGGCGGCGGATATATGGATATTATGCAAAGCATTGCAAAATATTTTTGCAAGGATACGGCGGAGAAATTCCCGATAGCCGCGATAGCCGATTACGGAGAACGTCGGGAAAACTTTGTCGCAACCGGTAACGTATACGGATATTATTTCACGGACGATAGCCGTATTACCGTGTTGGCAAATAATATGACGGCGTCTGCGTCGGAGTGCTTGATTGGATGTATGTATGGCTATAATGCGATTGGCTACGACGATATTTGTTTGGTAGAAGAGAGTAACGGCGTAGCGAAAACGTACGGCAAGGGAATCATGCAAACGACGTTTCAAATGGGGGACGGAAGCGCGTTGAAATTGACGACGGCGAAAATCTTTTGGCCCACGGATACCGATTACAGTATCCACGGCGTGGGGGTAACGAAAGCGGACGGCACGAAAACGGTGTCTTCGTCGCTTACGTACGACGAGCAAACGCGCGCGGCGATAGAAAACCTTTACGCATAAACAAGACAACGAACAAAAACGCATACCCTTGACGGGGTATGCGTTTTTGCAATTATATGGAGGTGTTCCTTAAAAAGGAAGTGTATGCCGTTGGTATTTTCAGTATACACGGCTATTGCGAAAACGGCGTTGTCAAATTGTGATAATCAGGCGAAAAAATCCGCTCTTGCAAAAAAGCAAGAGCGGATAAATATATTATTGGAAATTATTTACATTTTTCCACGGAAGCGAGCGCTTTTTCCACTACGTTTTCTACGGTAAAGCCGAAGTGGGGGAAAAGCTTGCCTGCGGGTGCGGACGCGCCAAAGGTATTCATCGCCACGATTTCGCCGTTGTCACCTGCGTATTTATACCAGCTGTAAGGGGAAGCGGCTTCCACGCATACTCTCGCCTTAACGTTTGCGGGCAATACGCTTGCCTTATATTCGTCCGATTGTTTTTCGAATTCTTCGATGCAAGGCATCGAAACGACGCGCGCGTTCACGCCTTGCTCCGCCAAAACGGCTTTCGCTTTCACGCAAAGCTCTACTTCCGAACCGCTACCGATTAACAGAACGTCGGGATTGCCTTCGCAATCTTCCAAAACGTAACCGCCTTTAAGCGCAATTTTGCCGCTGTTTTCATATTGCGGCAAGTTTTGACGGGAAAGCACGAGCGTAGTAGGCTCGTTGCCGGACAGCGCGGATACCCAAGCCGCCGCGGTTTCTTTGCCGTCGGCTGGACGGTACACTTTCATACCGGGGATAGAGCGGAGCATAACGAGCTGTTCAATCGGCTGGTGAGTAGCGCCGTCTTCGCCAACGCCGATGGAATCGTGCGTCATAATATAAACGACGGGTAATTTCATAAGCGCGGACAAACGCATAGAAGGTTTGCAGTAATCGGAGAATACGAAGAAAGTAGCGCAGTACGCTTGCAAACCGCCGTGCAGTTGCATACCGTTCGCCATTGCCGCCATAGCGTGTTCACGGATACCGAAATGCATATTTCTTCCCGAGAAATCGTCGGCGGAGAAATGCCCGAACTTCACTCCGTCGGTGTCTTTCATTTCCGTAAGGTTGGAAGGACCAAGGTCAGCCGAGCCGCCCATAAGCGCGGGCATTTTCACCGCAAGCTTATTCAACACTTTTGCGGAAGTTTGACGGGTAGCCATAGGCTTGTCGAAATCGTACAAATCTTCCATCGCGTCGAAGTCGGGCAGTTCGCCCGCCATTGCGCTCTTGTACGCCGCGGCAAGTTCGGGGTACGCCACTTCGTAATCAATCATCATTTTCTTCCAAGCCACTTCCGCCGCGCTTGCCGCGTTTGCCGCTTCCGCGCAGTGGTCGTATACTTCTTGGGGGCACTCGAAGGAAGCGTATTCCCAACCGAGCTTTTGTTTGGTCTTTTCCAAGCCTTCTACACCCAAGGGCGCGCCGTGCGATTTTGCGCTGCCTTCCAAGGGCGAACCGAATCCGATACGGGTACGGCAAATGATGATAGACGGTTTTGCGGTGTTCGCTTTCGCTTTTTCAATCGCTTCTTTCAAAGCGTCTACGTCGTCGGGGGAGGATACCAAATCAACGTGCAAAACTTGCCAATTTTGCGCCGCGAAACGCGCGCCGATATTTTCTTTAAAGGTAACGTCGGTATCCCCTTCAATGGTGATATCGTTATCGTCGTATAATACAATCAGTTTGCCAAGACCGTGCGTACCCGCAAACGAGCAAGCCTCGTAAGAGATGCCTTCTTGCAAACAGCCGTCGCCGCAAATCGCATAGGTGTAGTGGTCTACTACGTCGAAACCGGGACGGTTGTATTTTGCGGCAAGGTGCGCTTCCGCAAGCGCCATACCAACGGCGTTGGCAATACCTTGTCCAAGCGGACCTGTGGTCGTTTCAATCCCTGCGGTGTGCGCGTATTCGGGGTGACCGGGCGTTTTCGAGCCGAACTGACGGAATTCTTTCAAATCGTCCATCGTCAATCCGTAGCCGTAAAGGTGCAACAGCGAATAGTACAGCGCCGAGCCGTGTCCTGCCGAAAGGATAAATCTGTCGCGGTTATCCCACTTTACGTCCTTGGGATTCGCCTTCAAAAAGTTTTGGAAAAGCGTATACGCGATGGGCGCGCAACCAAGGGGAAGACCGGGGTGTCCGGAGTTTGCTTTTTGTACCGCTTCTGCGGACAAAATGCGGAGTGCGTTGATAGTTGTTTTTTGAACGTCCATTGAAATTCTCCTAATAGAATTTTATTTTTTTATCATGATTTGTTGCGCTTGTACGATTCGAGTTTTGTACAAACCGATTCGCTCTTTGCGTTGCGCCAATTCGCCATATATTTTTCGATGGGGGAAATGTCGAGAAAATCGTATTTTCGCAAGAAATAGTACAAATCTTTTACAATTTTGAAACAGCCGTTTTCGCTGTTGCTTTCCACGTTAATGGGGAGCACGGGGTCGTGTAAACTCATACGCACAAGCGTCCAGCCGTCGCCGTGTAAATCGTCGTAGCAAAGGCGCAATCCTTCGTAATTGTTCTCCGCAGGGGTAGCGTAATAAACGGACGCAGCGTGTTTTGCAAAATCTTCGAGGATTTTTTTGCCAAGCGTTTTGAAATCGCAGCCTGCTTTGAAGGTAGGGCGAAGTTCCGCGCTTTCCAAAGGCATTTCCAAATCGGCAATCCAATCGGAGAGCGACTTGTCTTCCTTGCCCGCTTTCGCCAAAGCGATTAAAAGACGGGTAATAAGATATGCGCCGTCGTCCAGGAAATAATTTTCCATCAAAGCGGCGTGTCCGCTCGTTTCGATGGCAAGGGGTGCGTATTCGCCCGTCGCGTTCAAGCGTTTCGCTTCGTTGATAACGTTTTTATAGCCGCGTTTAAAGCGCAAATGTTTTCCGCCTTTGGCTTTGATAAATTTGGCAAGCCCGTCGCTGGTTACCGAATCGGTAACGATAGTGCCGGGTTGCTCTTGCAACAAAATGGCGGAGATAAGCGCGATTAAACGGTTGCGGTTGATTTCTTCGCCGTTTTCGTCCACGGCGCCCGCTCTGTCCACGTCGGTGTCGAAAATAATACCGAAATCTGCTTTCGCCGCTTTCACCGCTTCGCAAACGAACCGCATAGCGTCGGCGTTTTCGGGGTTGGGGATATGGTTGGGGAAAGTGCCGTCAGGCTCTAAAAATTGCGAACCCGTCGTGTCCGCGCCAAGGGGGGCAAGCACTTTATCGGCAAAGAAACCGCCAGCGCCGTTGCCGGCGTCCACGATAATTTTCTTGCCGAGTAAGGGCTGTTCTTCTTCGCAGGCAAGGCGCACCTTTTCCACGAGCGAAGCCGCGTAATCGTCCAAATAGGAAGTTTCCGTTTTCACGCCGAGAATATTCGGCTCGGCAAAGCGGTAAGAGCCTGCCATTTCGAGAATTTCCTTTACGTCTTCGCTCTCCAAACCGCCGTCGTGAGAGAAGAACTTCAATCCGTTGCGGTTAAAAGGCAAATGACTTGCGGTAATCATAATCGAGCCGTGGCAGTAATTTTCCTGCATACGAGTTTCGTCTTTCAAAAGAGCGAACATTGAGGGAGTGGTGGATAACCCCGTGACGAGCGCGTTATGCCCCGTAGAGATAACGCCGTTTACCACCGCGTCGCAAAGGGTGGGGGAAGTGATACGGGAATCGTACCCAACCGCCACGGTAACCTGCGTTTTGCCTGTGTGAGAAATGAGCCATACGCAAAAAGCCTTCGCCACGTTCGCCGCAACTTCTTCGGACAAAGTAACGGGTTCGTTTTCGATACCTTCGCACGCAACGCCGCGTACGTCGGAGCCGTTTTTCAATTTCAAATACATATCCGTTGACATCGTTTCCATCCTTATGGGCATTTTTCGTTTTTAGCTTTTACAAAAGCATAAAAACGCTTATACGTATATTATAACTGTTTTCGTTGCATTTTTCAAGTCTTTTAACGGAAAAAGTTTGAAAAATTTAACCGCCTTATAAAGGAGAAAAAGAAAAGCCCTTTTTTTTTGTCAAACGCTTGCGTTTTTTTCGGGAAAATGTTACAATATACGCACAACCGAAAAAACACGCGGTACGCTTTTTACGGAAAGCGTTTAATAGGGAAGAGAGAAAGCCGACGCCTTGCTCCGCTGCCCCCGCAACCGTAAGAACGCTTTGCGCCGTTGCACTGCCGAAAGGTGGGAAGGAACGTCGCGGACGGATATCCGTCGAAGCGTTGTAAGCCGGGAGACCTGCCACGTGTTTTCAAAAAACGTCGTAGGCGGGGACGCTTACGGACGGGACGAAAAACCGCTGGTTTTGGCGGTATTTTCCGCTTGTCTTTTGCCCCGAACGCCTTGCGCCGTTCGGGGGATTTTTTAAGGAGCGTAGTTATATGAAACGCAAAATCACAGTTCTTTTTTCTCTCTTGCTTACTTTGGTATGTTCGGCACTGTGCCTGTTCGCTTGCGGAAAAGCGGACGGCAACGTTCAGGCGAGCGTAGTGGAAAGCAGCGAAACGTTGCTCGTTATCCGCGTGGACGAAACGGACGGCGAAGCAACGCTTTATAACGCAATGCAATACTTGCAAGAACAGGGCGAAATTACTTTTGAAAGCCAATCGAGTACGTACGGCGAAATGATGAAAAGTATCAACGGCAAGGCAAACGGCGAAAACGATAATCCTTGCTGGATGTCGTATACGTCGGATACGGACGAAACGCTTGCCAATACGGCTTGGGGTTACGCATATAACGGCGAAACGCTCGGCTCTTGCAATTTCGGTATGAGCTCGATGCCCGTAAAAGCAGGTTGTCTGTACGTTTGGGTGTATCAAGGCTTTTAATTTGGGCGGGGTAAGTACGCGTTGAGAAGGCAAGAAAAGACAAATAGTACGGTAAAAAGGGCGACGGTGCGTTCCGCAAAGGAATGCGCCTATCTTGCCGTGTTCGTGGCGGTGGTTATCGCCGTACAACTCGTTTTTTCGGCTGTGCCGGGGATGGAACTCGTTACGGTACTTTTCGTAGCGTACGCGTTCGTATTCGGTTGGAAACGGGGTATGGCGGCGGCAACGGTATTTACGCTTTTGCGGCAGCTTTTGTTCGGCTTTTTTCCGACGGTGCTGATAGTATATGCGGTGTATTACAATTTGCTTGCGCTGCTCTTTGGTTTGCTTGGAAAAAAAATCAAAACTTCGTATAAGTATTTGCTTTTGCTTACGGCAATCGCGTGCGTGTGCACGGTGGCTTTTACAATGCTGGACAACGTGATTACGCCCCTTTGGTACGGATATTCGGCAAGGGCGGCGAAAGCGTATTTTTACGCGTCGTTGCCGTTTATGCTGCCGCAAGTGTTTTGTACGGCTGTCAGCGTAGCGGTGTTGTTTATCCCCTTGCAAAAAGTTTTTGCGCTGGCGGGAAAACCGTTGCTTCGTAAAAAATAAAAAAGTGCATAAATAGGATAAAAAACTTTATGTAACGGGGTTGCATTTTCTTTTTGCATTTGTTATAATAAAACAAAAAACACGGAGAAATCGTTATGACGTACGAACGAGCAAAACAATTATTGGAAGAAAAAGGACAAACGCAGCTTTTGCGTTACTATGACGAACTTGACGAAGTAGGCAAGAACAACTTGCTTGCAGGAATTGAGAATATCGTATGGGATTTTGAAAAGGACCTTGCCAACCCCTTGGATTTGAGCGGAAAGGGCAGGGATATCCGCCCGATTGACGGTTTGAAAATTCCTGCGATAGAAGCGAGAAAAGCGGAATTCGAAAGCGTCGGCGTAAAAGCGATAAAGGAAAATAAAGTCGCGGCGGTACTGCTTGCAGGCGGTATGGGAACGCGACTTGGCGTAGACGGACCGAAAGGGGCGTACGATATCGGGATTACCAAGCCTTTGTACATTTTCGAACAACAAATGAAAAATTTGGCGGAAGTGAACGAAAAATGCGGCGTAAAAGTACCCATGTACGTGATGACGAGCGATAAAAACCACGAACAAACGGTGGCGTTTTGGAAGGAACACGGCTACTTTGGCTATGACGAAGGGGAAGTAAAATTCTTCAAACAGGATATGGCGCCCGCAGTCGATTACGACGGCAAGATTTATTTGGAAAGAAAGGATACGATAGCGCTTTCGCCCAACGGCAACGGCGGTTGGTTTGCGTCTATGCAAAGAGCGGGGCTTGTGGACGATTTGAAGAAAAAGGGCGTGGAGTGGCTCAATATCTACGCCGTGGATAACGTATTGCAAAGAATTGCCGACCCCGTCTTCGTGGGAGCAACGATTGAAAGCGGGGTCAATTGCGGCGCGAAAGTGGTCTGCAAAAACAACCCTTACGAAAAAGTGGGCGTACTTTGTATGGACGGGGATAAGCCCGATATTATCGAGTATTACGAGCTCACGGACGAAATGGCAAACCAAAAGGACGAGAACGGGGATTACGCGTACTGTTTCGGCGCGATTATGAACTATTTGTTCCGTTTATCGAGATTAGAAGAGATAGCGGACGCGAAAATTCCCGTGCATATCGTTGAAAAGAAAATCGAGCGGGTATGCGAGGACGGCGTAACGAGAAAGCCCGAAAAGGAAAACGGGAAGAAATTTGAAACGCTCGTGGTGGATTTGATTAAGCTTATGGGCAGCGCGTTGCCGTTCGAGGTAGTGCGCGAAAAGGAATTCGCGCCGATTAAGAACAAGACGGGCGTGGACAGCGTGGAAAGCGCGAGAGAGCTTTTGAAGCAAAACGGAGTGGAATTATAATGGCAACGGATTTGGTCGGGAACGTACAATTACAACGCTTTATACAGCTTTTGGCGGATTTAAACCACCAAACGGTATCGATTATCAAGACGGGCGATACGAAAATTTTAACGGAAATGAACGCAACGGTGGAAGAGATGTACGCTATACAGCATAACGGTACGGAAGAAGCGTACACGGCGATAGAAGAAGACGCGCAAATCATCTATAAGAATTTTAACGCGGTAGTTACGATGGTGAATAGCAACGAAAAGGCGACGGGCGATAAAATCACGAGCGCGGCGGTTAAGAAATTCTTGCACAACATATTCGACGCGAACGTACGTATCGTGCTTGCTTACGGTTTGGCATAGACAAAGTATAACATATAATACAATAGCAAAAGGACAAGGGAAACGCTTTCGGGCGTTTCCCTTCATTTTTGTCGGGAAAATTTTTTTCCTATTGACAAAAACGGGAAGGTGATATACAATAATAACACAGTTTTTCTTACGGTGAGTATACGGAGTGCATTATGAATCGTTTGTATAAAAATACGGCGTTTTGGGCTTGGAACGGCAGGATAGAAAAAGGGGAAGCGTTGCGCCAACTCGCGGATTTCAAGGATAAAGGCTACGGCGGCGCGTTTATACACGCGCGCGGCGGTTTGGAAATCGAATATATGGGGGACGCGTGGTTCGACGTTTTCGACGCTTGCGTGGCTTGGGCAAAGACGCACGGATTTGATATTTGGATTTACGACGAATACGGTTGGCCCAGCGGCTTCGGCGGCGGTAAAGTCAACGGTTTGGGAGACGAATATCGCTTAAAGCGGTTGGAATGCCTTTACGCTCCCGTAACCCAAGAAGGGTATACGCTCATCGGGAAATACACCGTAAACGAAAAAACCGCTTACGTGTACTTTGTGGTGGATAAAAATTACGTAGACTTGTTAAATCCGAAAGTAACGCAAGCGTTTATCGAAAGCACGCACGAAGTGTACTATCGCCGCTACGCAGACGAGTTTGGCAAGGTTATTCGCGGTATTTTTACGGACGAACCGCAAATTTCCACGTCGTACGCGTACAGCCCGTGTATGGAAAGGGCGTTTCTCGATAAATACGGCGTTTCCTTTCATAAAGAGCTTTGGAAACTGTTTGACGATAACGGAGAACGGGAGGATTTCTTCTATAAATATCATACGGTGACGGCGGAACTGTTGACGGAGAATTTCACGAAACCGTTGTCGAAATGGTGCAAAGCGCACGGCGTGCTCTTTACTGGTCATTTTGCGGAAGAAGACGGCTTAACCCATCAATACCGCGTAGGCGGCGGGGTAATGGCGAATTATCAACCTATGCAGCAACCGGGTATCGATTTTTTGGGCAGACGACTTGCTTCTCCCGTTTTACCCAGACAACTCTCGTCGGTGAAAAACCAATTCGGTAAAGAAACGGTTATTAGCGAAACGTTCGGCTGTTGCGGTTGGAATACGTCTTTTGCGGAGCTTGCGTGGATATGGGGATATCAAGCGGCGCACGCCGTCAATAAAGCGTGTTTACACTTGTCGTCGTATACCCTTTGCGGCAACAGAAAACGCGATTATCCCGCTTTCTTCTCTTATCAAGAGCCTTGGTGGGATTGTTTTAAGGCGTTGTCGGAAGAAATGGAAGATAGCAACGCTTTCGTCAGCCAAGGGAAAAGCGTGGCGGATATTTTGTTGATTTCGCCGTTGACAAGCGTCTATTTTCAACCTTACGGCGCGGAGCGCGGACGGGTGATTTCCGCGCAATTCCGTATGACGGTGGAGCATTTGACGAAGAAACAATACCCGTTCGATATCGGAGACGAACGGTTGCTGGCGGAATACGCCTCGGTTACGCCAACGGGAAAATTGCGCGTAGGTCAAGCGGAGTATGCGTACGTTCTCGTGGCGGAAGCGGACAATTTGGAAAAATCTACGTCGGATTTGCTGCAAGCCTTCCAAAAGCTTGGCGGAAAGTTGGCGTTTATCAATAAAAAACCCGAAAAACGTGCGGGGGAAAGGTTGGAAACACCCTTTACCGATTGTTATACGCTTGCCAACCGCGCAGGATTGATAGAAAAATATTTTAACGCGGCGGGCTACGTACGGAAGGCGGCGTTCAAGGAACGCTACGACGGGGAAATGATAGACGGACTCGTTACGTACGTATCCGAAACGCAGGACGAGCTTTTCGTGTTCGCGCAAAACGTGTCTAAGGCAAATAACGTGGAAGGAAGAGTATCGTTTGCGGAAACGGGACAAATTTATGACGGAACACAACCGTTGGATACGCATAGCGGCGAAAAAGGCGTATACGCAGACGTTACGATTCCGCCGATGGGACGATTAAAAATCACGCTGAAAAAGCGTATGCCGCCGCAAAGCGTCGAAAAGCGGTTTGTTTCTGCGAACGCGCTGACGCCGATAGGGGCAAAACTGTTAAACGATAACGCTTTCACCATAGATAAAGCTTATTACGTCGTCGACGGGGAGTGCAGTCCACTTACGGATACGGCGGTATTGCAAGACGAAATCAATAAAACGGTTTTGGGGAAAGGCAGGGCGTCGGTATGCGTTTGCGTTTGTTATTCGTATAGACAAAACGATTTATTGCCCTGTTTGAAGATTGCCGCGGAAACGCAAGGAACGAAAGCGGTGCGCCTTAACGGAACGGATATTACCGCGCGGTTTGCCGATTGGTACGTGGATAAAAACGTGCGCCTTGCCGATGTGACGGATTTGCAAAAAACGGGGGATAACCTTATTGAGATAGAGTATGTAGTGGTAGGCGAACGTGCTTATACGGATACGTTGGACGGATTTGAAACGGAACGTAACGTATTCCACTATAAAACGGAAGCGGAGAGCGTGTATTTGTTAGGCGATTTTTCCGTATTTGCGGAAGGAGCAATTCAAGACGACGGGTATATAACGGCGGATATTTCCACGCCCACGCTCGTCAAATCCCAAACGGTTGATTTCGGTAAAGATTTAACGGCGCAAGGGCTGTACTTCTATCGCGGTTGCGTGGAATATCGATACCGTTTGCATAAAGAACAAGCCGAAACGGTGCGTCTTACTTTTCAGGATTTTCACGCGCCTACGGCGAAAATCGTTAGCAACGGCAAAGAACGCGTCGTCATCAATCCGCGCGCGGCTACCGATATAACGGATATGCTTGAAGTTGGTGATAACGAGTTGTCGCTCGTGCTGTATTCGTCGAACCGAAATTTGTTAGGACCTTTCCATCACCGTAGCGGCGAACCGGCGTTTGTGGGTGGGAATACCTATCGCGGCGTAAAGGGCTTTGAAGACGGTATCTTGTACGCGCATTTTGACGATAATACGTACGATAAGCGGTATCACTTCGTTAAATTCGGTTTAGGAGCGACGATAGCGTTAAAATATACGGATAAATAAAAGAACGGGGGAACGGCGATTGCCGTTTCCCCGTAGTTCTTATAAGATGTTTTCCCAAGAGAAACGGTAAGATTGCGGTATATTTTCGCACATTCCTATTAAAATTTCTATCTTGGGCATCGCGCTGTCGTAATCGCGTACGTAAAGATAACCAACGGCTTCGTATAACTGATAATCTATTTCCTGTATGGCGGTATGGGGCAGCCAAATATGCAAGGTATTCTTTTGATTTTCCCAAAACGCCTCCACGGCGGTACCGTCTTCGTACGTTACTTCTTTCGCTTCTATTTTGTCGTACAGCACTTGTAAAACTTCGTCAAACCGCTCAAACGTTTTTTGCACGCGGTTGCTTTCGTAAAAAGATATGCCGATAAGCAATCCCAAAGAAATCAATAAACTGACAATCGTTCTTATCATAACTACCTACCAAAGCGTCCTTTCCCAAGATAGGGAAAGCGTTTTGTATTTCTCGCCTTTTTGCTGGAAATACACCTTTCCGTTGCCGTCTACCGTCATCACCAATACCTTTTTAATGTTTTTGCAACCGAGTTTTTTCAATACGTCTAAATAATACGCCTTGTCCTTTTGTGTGTACGCGATATTTTTCTCGTCGAACTTTCCTTCGTCGATAAGAATAACGGGCAGGGAAGTTTGCATTTTATCGTAATCGGGCTTGGGTAATGCGGAAAACGTGCCTTCCGCTTCGTATAAAGCGTACTGCACGGCGTCAAGCGAAAAATATCCTTCCACCCGTAGGCTCTCGATAAGGTCGGAAACGTCCAGATTGTTCTTTTTCAGCTCGGCGTCGTCGATACCGTTTTTATTGAGTACGATACTGGGGATACCGCTCACTACCGCCTTTGCTTTTGCAAAATTCAAATCGAGCAAACAAATAATTTGGTGTAATAAATAAACGGTGAGTATTGCCACCAATCCGTATAAAAGGGGTATGGAATTATCCGCCATAGGGATACAGGCAAGGTCGGCAATGATGAGCGTAATCACGAGCTCGTACGGTTGCATTTCCCCGATTTGCCGTTTGCCCATAAGCCGCATAACGACGAGCGTTGCGATAAATACGATGATAGTGCGGATAAAAATCAGTCCCATACCGTCAGTTTTTTCCAATTCCCGAAAAATATGCGTTTTCGTACGCCTAAACACTTGCGTTTTTTTCTTTGGGGCGTTATAATATAGTCAATAACAGTAAGAGTAGCCTTTTGCGCGTGAAGTGTCGCCGGACGGGACGTTGTCGGCGAACGAAAGAAAACGGAACGTGGTTTTCTGCGGTGCAAGGGCGCGTCCGCTACAAAAGAGAGTGGGGTATGTACGCGTTGAACGTATATTTTCCACAATAGGCGGACCTTCTTTTTAAGGAGGTTTTTATTTTATGTCGGAAGAAAAAGCACAAGAAACACAAGAAGAAACGGTGGCGGCGAAAAAAGGAAAGAAAATTCCGTTTTGGAAAAAGGTTTTGTTTTCCGAGATAATGCTTTCCAAGAATAAAACCCATAAAATCGCGTATATCGCCGTGTTTACGGCGTTGAACGTCGTTGTGAATGCGGTAACGTCGATTGCCTTGGGAGCTGTGCAGTTTTCTTTTGCCATCTTCATTTCTGCGTTGACGGGGATTGTAATAGGGCCTTTATTCGGGTTCGGGGCTTGTTTTATCGGCGATACGCTGGGCTATATCATCGGTAACGGCGGCGGGAACGGCTGGACGCCTTGGATTGGTTTGGCGACGGCGATGATTGCGTTCCTTGCGGGATTGATTATGCGCGGAGTTTCTTTGAAAATAAAAGGTGGGTGGATTGTAAAGCTTCTGCTTGTATGCATAGCTACTTTCGTTGTCTCGACGATAGCGATTAATACGACTGCTTTGTATTTGTTATGGTATAAAAAGAGCTTTGACAGTTATTGGACGTTTCTTCTCGTTCGTCTTTTCGCGCAAGGGCAAATTTGGAACAGTTTGGTAAATTACGCGTTGCTTTTTATCACTGTGCCTGCGCTCAATAGCATAAAATTGTTGAAATTACACCTTTATTGACCAAAATTTTACAAACCGCATAACGAAAACCGT
Organism: Clostridia bacterium; assembly: GCA_017473605.1. GTDB lineage: Bacteria > Bacillota > Clostridia > Christensenellales > Borkfalkiaceae > Scatosoma. Next base: position 44,882 of record JAFUKM010000006.1, read on the forward strand.
CAAGGAAAGCTTGACGGTTTTTTATTATTATGCTATAATAATAAAGTGCGGACGGCTGTTCTCTATACAAAACCGTTCGAAAGTGAGGAGAAAATATGTACGATAAACCTATTCTCGGTATATTCCATTTGTACGGCGTCATGATAGCCGTAGGTATACTGTGTTGTTTTTTGTTGCTTTTCTATTACGGCAAGAAACGTAAAATCAATTCGAAGTTTATTGATTTCGTCTTTTATAACGCCATTGCGTCGATAGCGTTCGGGTTTTTCTCGGCGGCGCTTTTCCAAGCAACGTATAATTACATCGAAAACCCCGCAGGCGGTTTCGATTTGGGCGGCGGCGTTACGTTCATCGGCGGACTTATCGGCGGCGTAGTCACGTTCTTGGTTATTTATTTCGCTTTCCGTAAGAAATTAAGCGGACGGGTTTTGGATATTCTTTCGTTCGCGCCTTGCTGTATCACGATAGCGCACGGCTTTGGACGTATCGGTTGCTTTTTCGCTGGTTGCTGTTACGGCGCGGAAACGGATAGCTTTTTGGGCGTGCAGTTCCCCGATTTGCCCAGCCCCGTTCATCCTACTCAGCTCTACGAAGCAGTGTTCTTGTTCCTGCTTTGCGCCGTCGTTTTTCTACTCGTTATGAAATGGAAATTCAAACACGGTATGAGCGTATATCTGATTAGTTACGGTATCTTCCGTTTCCTTATCGAGTATCTTCGCGACGACCACCGCGGCGGATTTATTCCCGGTATTTCCCCGTCGCAATTTTGGTCGATTTTGATGGTGGTGCTCGGTATCGGTTTAATCTTCTTGGTGGAATACCTTTGGAAGAAACGCAGACAAACGGAAGTCGTCGAAGCGGTAGCATCTTCGGTGGAAGAAACGACGGAAACGACGGTGGAAGAAAAGAGTGAAGATACGGAGGCGCAACAATGAGAAATTTAACGCTGCTTACGGACTTGTATCAACTGACGATGGGTTACGGCTTTTACCGCCAAAAAAAGCACGAAGAAGAAGTCGTTTTCGATTTGTTCTTCCGTAAAAACGCGCTCATTACCTACTCGCTGTTCGCAGGGCTTGAACAGGCGATGGACTATCTTTTGAATTGGCGATTCGACGACGAAGATATCGAATATTTGCGTTCGTTAAACTTGTTCGACGAAGACTTTTTAACGTATTTGAAAAATATGAAATTCACGGGCGACGTGTACGCGGTCAAGGAAGGCACGCCCGTGTTCCCCGGAGAACCGATTTTGACGGTAAAAGCGCCTCTGATTCAGGCGCAGTTTGCGGAAACGGCGCTCCTTAATATCATCAATCACCAGACGCTGATTGCGACGAAATCGTCTAAAATTTGCCGCGCCACGGCAGGCAAAGGCGTGGTAATGGAATTCGGTTTGCGTAGGGCGCAAGGTCCCGACGCAGGGATTAACGGCGCGAGAGCGGCGATTATCGGCGGTTGCGCTTCTACGTCCAACGTGATAGCGGGACAAAAGTTCCACGTTCCCGTATCGGGCACGATGGCGCATAGTTGGGTAATGGATTATCCCACGGAATACGAAGCTTTCCGCGCGTATGCGGAAGCGTATCCCGATAACTGTCTGCTCCTTGTCGATACGTACGACACGCTTCGTAGCGGCGTTCCCAACGCCATTAAGGTATTTAAGGAATTGAAAGCGGCGGGGCATAAACCGCGCGGTATCCGCTTGGATAGCGGCGATTTGGCGTACCTTTCGAAGAAAGCGAGAAAAATGCTGGATGAAGCAGGCTTTCCCGAAGCGATTATTTGCGTTTCGGGGGATTTGGAGGAACGTTCGATAAACTCGCTTTTGCAACAGGGCGCAAAAATCGATTCTTGGGGGGTCGGCACGAAACTGATTACGTCGGAAGACTTGCCTGCGCTCGGCGGCGTATACAAATTGGCGGCGGTGTTCGACGAAAAAGGTAACGCTACGCCCAAGATAAAGCTTTCGGATAACACGGCGAAAATCACCAACCCGTCTTTCAAGCGGTTGTACCGTTTGTACGATAAAGAGAACGGTATGGCAATAGCCGATTTAATCACGCTTCGTGACGAAGAAGTGAACGATAGCAAACCCTTGACGCTTTTCCACCCCGTGGAAACGTGGAAAACGCATGAAGTGGAGAATTTCCGCGTGGAAGAATTGCAACAAACGATTGTTGAAAAAGGCAAACTCGTATACGAGTTCCCCGCGCTTATGGACGTGCAAAAATATTCGAAAGAACAGCTTGGTAAATTCTGGGAAGAATACTTGCGTTTGGATATGCCCCAGCTTTACAAGGTGGACTTGTCCGACAAATTGCACGCCTTGAAGATAAGTATGATTGACGGAATTCGTCAAGGCGCGAAGAAGAAAGGGGATAAATAATGGAAAAAGACATGCAAAAAGAACGGCTTTGGTGGAAAGACCCGACGCTTTGGCTTTCGGTGCTGTTTTTCGTGTTAATCGCCGTAGACCAGCTTATCAAAATTTGGGCGGACCATTATTTTATCGACGTATTGCAAGACCCGTACGCAAGGATAAAGATTATTCCGGGCGTTATTGAGATTTGTATGGAATACAACCGCGGTATCGCGTTCAGTTCCTTTGCTAACGCAGGTATGGGCTGGAAGATAGCGATAGTGGTGGGCACGGCGTTGTTGATGGCTGGGCTTGCCGTACTGTTCTTCAAATTGGACAGACGAAGAGCCTTGCTCCGTATCGCGCTCGTATTTATCGTAGCGGGCGGCGTAGGGAACTTAATCGACAGAATTATCTATCGGGTATGGGACCCTTCGACGGCGACGGGAATCCGCGACGGCGTACGCGATATGGTGCGTCTTAAAATTATTTTCGATTTCGGCGTATGCAACTTTGCGGACTTTTTCATCGTGGCAGGCGCGGTAATGTTGGCGCTTGCAATGCTGTTCTTCGACGCGGACGCGGTATTCCCCGCGACGAAGAAATATAAGGCGCTCGCGGAAGAATACAAGGAAAAAGAAGAACGCAAAAAAGCGGAGAAATCGGCGGCGCAAAGTGAAAAAAATACGCAAGATACGGACGGAACGGACAATGGATAAACGGCTGTTTATCGCCGAAACGCCCTGTAAGCGCTTGGACGTGTTTTTGAGCGAGCAAACGGACGAATTTACCCGTTCGAGAATTAAAAAACTCATTGAAGACGGCAACGTTACGGTGGGTGGAAAGATTACGCAAAAAGCGGGCGCGGATATCAAGAGCGGTGACGTGGTGGAACTCACCGTGCCCGAAGCGGTAGAATACGCGGTAAAGGCGGAAAATATCCCGATAGATATCGTGTATCAAGACGAAGATTTCGCAATAGTCAATAAACCGAAAGGCATGACGGTGCATATCGGTAGCGGCGTGGTAGAAGGCACGCTCGTCAACGCGCTGTTGTACGCGCTCGATACTTTAAGCGGTATCGGCGGCGTATTGCGCCCGGGAATAGTGCATAGAATCGATAAAGATACGACGGGGCTTTTGGTGGTGGCGAAAAACGATAAAGCGCACGTTTCGCTCGCTTCGCAAATCGCGGAAAAGACGTGTAAACGCACGTATTACGCGTTGTTGGAAGGGAACGTTAAGGAAGAACGCGGCGAAATCGTTACCGATATCGGCAGACATCCTACGGATAGATTGAAAATGTCCGTTTTGCCGTTCGGACAGGGCAAGGTGGCGATAACCCGTTTTGAAACTGTCGTTCGCTTCGGCGGAGATTTTACCCTGTGTCGGTTCGAACTGCAAACGGGTAGAACGCATCAAATCCGCGTGCACGCCAAGTATATGGGACACCCCGTCGCCGGCGACCCCGTGTACGGCTTTAAGAAACAAAAGCTGCCCGCAAACGGTCAGCTGCTGCACGCTTGGAAGTTAGAGCTTACTCATCCCACGAGCGGACAACGTATGACGTTTACGGCGAAATTGCCGAGCGATTTTTCGGAAATCTTGCAAAAGCTTTGTGCGAAGTATCAAGTGGATACAAGTCATTTAACGGAAATTTTATAAAGGGTAAAAGTCAAATGCTGAAAATTACGAAAGTACGGAAAAAAAGTATTGCCGCCGAATTCGGTTTCGAAGTCGGCGATATCGTAACGGCGTTTGATAAAATCCCTTGCGTGGACGAACTCGACTATTTGTATTACGTGGAAAAAGATTCGTTCACAATGACGGTGAAAGACTCCCGAACGGGCGCAGAAACGGATGTTTTGATAGAAAAAGACGAAGGGGAAGATTTGGGTTTGGAGTTTGAAAAAACTGCCAAAATCCGTACCTGTCATAACCGTTGCGTGTTTTGCTTTGTCGACCAAATGCCTAAAAATATGCGCGAAAGCTTGTATGTGAAAGACGACGATTACGCAATGAGTTTCGAGTGCGGCAATTTCGTCACGCTAACCAACGTAACGGACGAAGAAATAGCGCGTATCGTGCGCTTAAAGCTTTCTCCGATGTACGTGTCGGTGCATACGACCAATCCCGAATTGCGGGTAAAGCTGCTTCGTAACCGTTTCGCAGGCAAAATTTTATCGCAAATCGATACGCTTGTAAAAGGCGGAATAGAGCTGCATTGCCAAGCGGTTATCGTCCCGAACGAAAACGACGGGGAAGAACTCCGCCGAACGGCGAAAGAACTGTTCGCGTATTACCCCAGCGTGCGCGATTTGGCTTGCGTACCCACGGGGCTTACCAAGTATCGCGACGGATTGACGCAAATTCCCGATATCGATAAAGCGTATAGCGAGAAAATGCTCGATTTGATAGACGAACTCAACGCGGAGCTGGGCGCAAACTTCCTTCTCCCTGCCGACGAATACTTCGTAAAAGCGGAACGGGAAATGAAACCGACGTCCTTTTACGGGGACTTCGAGCAAATAGAAAACGGAATAGGGATGACGAGTAAGTTTTTGTCCGAAGCGAACGAAGCGTTGACGGATTGGAAGAGAAAAAAACTGAAAAAGGGAAAAAAGAGCCTGCTGATTTGCGGCGTAAGCGCGGAAAAAACGCTTGGCGGATTGATAGAGCGTTGCAATCGGGAAATCGTAGGCTTGGAAGCCAAGCTGTTGCCTGTGAAAAACGAATTTTTCGGGGAAACGGTGACGTGTACGGGTTTGCTCACGGGGCAGGACGTGATAAAGGCGGTGGAAAATTACCGTGCAAACGGGGGCGAATTTGACGAAATGGTGCTTGCAGGCAATACGATGAAGGAATTTGAAGACGTATTCCTTTGCGGTACGACGCTTGCGGACATAAAAAAGAAATTCAGCTTTGCCAATATCCGTATCAATCGCAAAAACGACGGGTACGGCTTGATAGAGATTTTGGCGACGAATAAATAAGAGAGAAGCAAAAAGGAGAGAAAGATATGGCAAATCCTTTGATAGCGTTGGTGGGAAGACCGAACGTGGGGAAAAGCACGTTTTTCAATAAAGTGGCAGGTCGAAAGATATCGATTACGGAAGACAGACCGGGCGTAACGCGGGATAGACTGTACGCGGACGCGACGTGGCGGGGTAAGCATTTTACAATGGTGGATACGGGCGGTTTGGAACTGAAATCGGAAGATATTATGTGGAAGGAAATCGCCAAACAAGCGGACGTCGCGATAGAAACGGCGGACGTCATTTTGTTTTTCACGGACGGGCGGGACGGCTTGCACCCGTCCGATTACGACGTGGCGGATATATTGCGTAGAAGCAAAAAGCCCGTCGTTTTGGTTGTGAATAAGATAGACGATTATTCGCCCGAAAAGGTCTACGAATTTTATTCGTTGGGGCTTGGCGAACCGTACGCGGTATCGGCGGAACACTCGCAGGGTATCGGCGACGTGCTTGACGAAGCGCTTACGTACTTCCCCGAAACGACGGAAGAAGCCGTGCCGTCTTTGAAGATAGCGGTGGTGGGCAAACCGAACGCAGGCAAATCCAGCCTTGTTAATAAGCTTCTCGGCAGCGAAAGAAGTATCGTAACGCCGATAGCAGGTACGACGCGAGACGCGATAGACACGCTGTTTTACCGCGGCGAAAAGGCGTACACGATAATCGATACGGCAGGGATACGGAAGAAGAAAAAGGTCGAAGACGACGTGGAATATTATTCGAATATGCGCGCGTTCGACGCCGTGCGCCGTTGCGACGTATGCTTGCTCGTCGTGGATAGCGAAGAAGGGTTGACGGAACAAGACGTCAAGATTATCGGTTACGTACACGAACAGGGCAAACCGTCGGTTATCGTTATGAATAAATGGGACTTGGTGGAGAAAGATACCCACACGGTCAACCGTTTTGAAGAACAGCTGAAAGAAGACTTAAAGTTTATGGACTATTATAAATCCATATACATTTCGGCAAAGACGGGGCAACGGGTGGAGAAAATCCTTTTAGCGGCGGAAGAAGCGTACGCGCACGCATCGTTCCGAGTCCCTACGGGCGCGCTGAACGATTTGATTGGCGACGCAATCCGTATGCAAGAGCCGCCTTCGTATTTAGGTAGACGTATGCGCGTATTCTTCTCCTCGCAGGTAGGGGTATGTCCGCCGACGTTCGCGCTCTTTGTCAACGACGAAAGATTATTGCACTTTTCTTACGAACGGTATTTGGAGAACGTTATCCGCAAAGCGTACGATTTTTCGGGTACGCCGATAAAGATAGTGGTAAGAGAGAAGAAAGACGAAGATTAAGCAAGGAGAAGAAGTATGCAACCTTTTTCTATGTCAAAAAATTGGTGGCAGTTCGTGATAATGGCGCTTGTATCGTATTTTCTCGGCTGCGTGAATATTGCGCGTATCATTGCGAGAAAAAAGCATAAAGACATCACGAAAATGGGCAGCGGTAACCCGGGGACAATGAATATGAGCCGAGAATTCGGTTGGAAAGTCGGTCTTTTAACGTTCGTGTTCGACGCGTTTAAGGGCGGCGTTCCCGTGCTTGTCGCGCATCTCGTGTATAAGAACTACACGTTTGCGGGTACGCTGATACACGTATCGGACGTGGCGCGGTATTTTTGCGGCGTATTCGCAGTACTCGGTCATATCCTGCCCGTCGTTTACCGCTTTAACGGCGGCAAAGGCATAGCGACGACGTTCGGCGTGTTTTGGGTGGCGCTCTCATGCGAATCAACTTTGTATATTCCCATCGTATTCGGCGCGTTCCTTTGCGTATTGTTGTTTATTTTTATCACGGAGTGGGGCTCGTTGGGCAACATTTTGGCAACGGCGATATTCTCGGTGATACAGCTCGTGACGTTTTTCTACCGTTACGAACACCAAGCGGTTAACGCATATTTGGTAATAGCGTATTTGCTCGTGTTCCTGTTTACGGTCATCACGTGGTGCGCGCACGAAAAGAACCTTCTTCGTCTTTTCAGCGGCGAAGAACATAGAACGTCTTTGAAAAAAATCGTTAAAAAGAAGAAATAAAAAGGATATTGGAAATGAATATAATCATTATAGGCTGCGGAAGAGTGGGTAGAACGCTTGCGCAAAAACTGAATGAAGACGGCAACGCCGTTACGGTCATCGATAGCAACGCGGATAACGTAAACCGCGTAACGTCCCGTTGCGACGTAATGGGCATTGTCGGGAACGGCGCAACGCACACCGTACAACGCGAAGCGGGCATTGAAACGGCGGATTTGATGATAGCGGTAACGGGGTCGGACGAATTGAACCTGCTTTGCTGCTTGGTGGCGAAAAAGGAAAGCGAGTGCCAAACGATAGCGCGCGTGAAAAATCCCGAATACAGCGGCGACGCGCCGTATCTCAAAGACGAGCTTGGTTTGGCGATGGTCATCAATCCCGAATACGCGTCGGCGGAAGAAATCGCGCGCGTACTCCGTTTCCCGTTCGCATTGAAAATCGAGCCTTTTGCCAAGGGTAAGGTCGAGCTTATCAAATTCAAGCTCCCCAAAGGCAACGAAATTATCGGTATGTCGGTGAAGGAAGTTATATCGAAATACAATAGCGATTTGCTCATATGCGCGATAGAGCGTGAAGAAGAATCGTATATCCCGAACGGCGATTTTGTGTTCGAAGAAAAGGACGTGGTGTCGATAGTGGCAACGCCGAAAAACGCATACGAATTTTTCGCGAATATCAAATGTAAGGGGCACTCGATAAAAAACGCGCTCATCGTAGGCGGCGGCGTCGTTACGCACTACCTTTGCGAAATTTTGGAAAAATCGCATATAGCGTTGACGGTTGTGGAAAAAGACTTAAAACGCTGTGAAGAACTTTCCACCCTTTGGAGTAAAGTAAAAGTAATCCACGGCGACGGAACGGACCACGACCTTTTGTTGGAAGAAGGGGTAGAGAAATGCGGCGCGTTCGTAGCCCTTTCCGATTCGGACGAAGAGAACGTTTTGCTCTCGCTCTTTGCCAAGGGAGAAGGCTGTGAAAAGACGGTAACGAAAGTCAATCGAATCGATTATGATAACGTACTTGCGCAGCTCGAATTAGACGCGTCGGTATGTCCGCGTATTATCACGTCGGATACGATATTGCGATACGTGCGCGCCACGGAAAACGCGGTAGGCAGTAACGTGGAAACGCTCTATAATATTATCCCCGGTCAGATAGAAGCGGCGGAATTTATCGTGCGTGAAAATTCCCCGATTATCGGCACGCCGCTGTATAAGCTCAAATTCAAAAAAGACGTGCTTATCGGTTCGATAACGCGCGGTAAAGAAACGTTGATTCCGCGCGGGAACGATATAATTCAGGCGGGGGACGCGGTTGTCGTTATTTCCAAACGTATCGGATTGTACGATATTGCAGATATACTGAAATAATCCCGAAAGGAGAAGAGATGAATTACGGAATTATAAAACGTACGCTCGGCTGGTTATTGCTGTTTGAAACGTGCTTTTTTTGCGTACCGGTAATCACGGCGCTCGTGTATCGGGAAAAAGAAGTATTCGATTTCCTTTTTACCATGCTTATTACGGCGACGCTTGGCGGTCTTTTCTTGATTGGAAAACCGAAAAAAGACAGACTGTTCGCCAAAGAAGGTATCGTCATTACGGCGTTGAGTTGGATTTTAATGAGTTTATTCGGCGCAATCCCGCTGTATACGTCGGGGGGATATCCCACGTACGTAGACGCGCTTTTCGAAATCGTTTCGGGCTTTACGACGACGGGCGCTTCGGTTCTTCCGAGCGATTCGGTGGCGGCGCTTCCGAAATGTATTTTGATGTGGCGTAGCTTTACCCATTGGATAGGCGGTATGGGCGTGCTTGTGTTTATTATGGTGTTCTTGCCCCTTTGCGGCGGCGGACGGAATATGAACATAATGAAAGCGGAAAGCCCCGGTCCGTCGGTAGGAAAATTGCTGCCGAAAATGCGTTCGACGGCAGGCGTACTGTACTTAATCTATACGGCAATGACCTTGTTGCAGTTTGTGTTGCTCGTATTCGATATGCCCGTGTTCGACGCGATAAATACGTCTTTCGCAACGGCGGGTACGGGCGGATTTGCGATAAAAGCGGACGGCTTTGCGGGCTATTCTTCGTATAGCCAAATCGTCGTAACGGTGTTTATGGTCCTGTTCTCTATTAACTTCGCTTCGTATTTCTTCATTTTGCGCGGAAAGTTCAAAGAAGCGCTCAATACGGAAGTACGAGTATTTTTAGGCGTCGTAGTGTCGGCAATCACGCTGATTACGGTAGACCTTTGTATATCGAACGTGTTGCAGGTGGGCGACGCCATCAAACACTCGGCGTTTTCGGTATCGTCGGTGATATCGACGACGGGTTTTGCAACGGAGAACTTCGATACGTGGCCCGCATTTTCCAAAACGATTTTGGTGCTGTGTATGTTTATCGGCGCGTGCGCGGGTAGTACGGGCGGCGGTATAAAAGTATCCCGTTTCGTGATACTCTTTAAAGGCGTAAGACACGAAACGCAGCGTATGTTGCATCCCAAACGGATTAAAAAGATAACGATGGACGGAAAGGTAGTCGAACACGAAGTCGTGCGCGGCGTCAATAATTATTTAATCGCGTTTGTAGCCATTTTCGTCGTTTCGTTGCTGTTGATTTCTTTGGACGGAAAGGATTTGGTAACCAACTTCACCGCCATTACGGCGACGATAAACAATATCGGACCGGGGCTTGGCGCAGTCGGCCCTGCCGGACATTTCGGTGATTTTTCCATTTTGTCGAAAATCGTATTTATTTTCGATATGTTGATAGGCAGATTGGAAATATTCCCGATGCTACTCCTGTTTATGCCTGCTACGTGGCGAAAATAATATAAAGAAGGTAGGAAAAATATGAAACCTTTGGAAAAATTAACGAAAGCGCAATTTATCTCTTTTTGCTTTATGTCCTTTTGTTCGGGTATAATGATAGGCGTAGGCGGTACGGCGTTCCTGTTCGCCTATAATTTGTTCGGAGATTGGGGTAGACTGATAGGTTCGGTACTCTTCTCGCTGGGTATTTTGGCAATCGTAATGTTCGATATGAAGCTGTTTACGGGCTTGATATCCGATATGCCGGAAATGGGCGCGAAGAATTGGTGGAAATTACCCGTTTGCTTTTTGTGGAATATGATAGGCGTTCTGTTTGCCGCGGTGCTCGTTTACTATTCGCCTTTGGCGGACGTCGTAGTCCCGAAAGCGCAAGAGATGATGAGCGTCAAACTCGACGCGGAGTGGTGGGGCTTGAAAGCGCTCTGTTCTTCTATACTTTGCGGATTTTTAATTACGCTTTCGATAGGCGCGGTAAACTATGCGCCGCGTAAAAAGCTTTCCACGACGGTAGGGGTAATGTTCCCGATTATCGTATTCGCCTTTTGCGGCTTCGACCACTCGGTAGCCAATACGCTGTATATCTATTTCCTTGGCTTTTCGGGAAAAGCGATGTTGTATTTGCTCGTATGCGTGGTAGGGAATATTTTGGGCGGCGTTATCCTGCCGATATTGTCGCTGTTTAGAATTTGGTCGAATAAAACGCAGGTAAAGCAAGAAACAAAGGAACAAGGTCAAGAATAAAGCTATGGAAAAATACGCTTGGACGGCAAAGATAAAAGAAGGAAAAAAGGAAGAGTATATCCGTCGTCATAACGAAATATGGAAAGAACTTGTCGAAGTATTGAAAACGGCGGGGATAAGCAATTACACGATATGGTTAAACGGTAATACGCTGTTTGGCTATTACGAGTGCGAAAAGGGTATAGCGGTAGCGACGAAAACGCAAGCGCAAAGCCCGATAGTGGATAAATGGAACGAATATATGAAAGACGTAATGGAAATGGAGTTAGACCCGATTACGGGCGCGCAACCCCAGCTTACCTGTGTTTTTGAATTGAATTAACAAAATCCCCACGCCTGACGGCGTGGGGTTTGGTTATTATTGTAGGTCAATTTATATTCCCGTCCGAACAAAGTGAGGGCGGGGATATGTTTATTAAAATGGTTTCGCATCAAAACGTTTTGATTTTCCTGCATTTTAGAACATTTTACCAATACGCTTTTGAATATGTAAGAAAAATTTAACGATTCTTTGCATTTTTTACAGGCGTTTTTGGCTTCATCTTGTAGATGTGTCGATATAAAAGGTAAATCCGAACCACTCAACGCGTTACAAGTATTTGGTTCGGATTATACTGATTTGGTGGGGCGAGTGTAACGTAAGTTGAACCGTCAAAATTTATCAATGATGATAAAATCCTCACGGGCTACGCCGATTTGCGCGATATCCTTGCCCGTGCCGCGTTCGGAAAAAATAATTTCCCAATGATTGTCAATCGCATAGGTGCTGTTCACGCAACCTCTGTCGCCTTTGTGTACGCCCGCTATTGCGTATTTTGGCTTTTCCACAATCAATTCCACCGCGTCGTATTCTTGTACGTCGCACTCGGATAATTTTGTATATTTTTCCATTTTTACGTTTTGTAAATAGCCTTCCAACTCCTGTATGATTCGTTTATCGGAACGAGAGGAAAATACAAGAAATTTTTTATTCACTTTGGCGTAAGCCTTTTCCCCAAAATTATAAGGATTGTAGAAACAAACGGTATATATATCTCCCTCGCATTTTACGATAAGCCCCGAATAACCTTTATGTATTCCGTTTTGCGCCAATTCTGCTATTTCTGCCGTTAATTTAATGTTATCGTATAATTTCATCTTGTTCCTCCTTTAATCATTTGCCAGCGGTGTATTGCACGTAATCAGTCCCAATGGATGTACTTTCCAACCGCTTATAAGTTGTACGTTTCTGCCTGTGGGCGTTGTTAATTCTATCACGATATTGATATCCTGTCCGTATTGCGGGTCAAGTCCACGCACAATATAATCTCCGTTTGAGTGTTTTTGCTTTGCTTGTCGTTCATATTCTGCTTTTAGCCCCTCGGAATCTTCTATCGTGTATCCAAAACCTTCAAACAACGCTTTCTTGCCGTTATCCGCATACTTTTCCGAAAAGATATAACCCGAAAATTTTTCTATCGCGCAATAGGCTTTAACGGTTGGATTTGAAAGACCTTTCAATGTGCAATCGCAATGCGGATGTAATAATCCGTCGCCTTCCGCTTGCTTTTTCGGTAATCTCGATTTTACAAAATAACATCCCGATAATACCGTACAGGGCTTACAATGCCCTAATAATTCTAAATTATTTCTCGCATCAGTTCTTTCTTGTCCTTTTTCATCGGGGATACCCCAATGAAACCATTTTACCCAATTATTATCTACAATCTCTCCGTCTTTATAGACAAAATTATCAAATATCCTCATAATATCTCACTTTAATTTATTTCGCTTGCAAACGTGAGGGCATTATAGCATACATTTTTCATTTGTCAACAGGGTACTGCCGCCTTTTTAATGAACTATAAGTAATTTGTATAGCATAATCCGAACCTATCAGTTTTTCAACAAAAGGTTCGGATAAGGTTTAACTTGGTGGACTTGGGCGTGTGAAATACGCACCGAGGACACCAAATATTATTAGGGTTCCCGAAAATATTTTGTACAACAAAAGATTTTTGGGAAAAAGGAAGGGCAGGCTCATAGGTCAAGCCGTTGCAGTAGCAACGGTGGACGAAATAGCCTTGCCCTGACGTGGTGGAGGTGGTGGGAGTCGAACCCACGTCTTACTCGGCTGCCAAAAAACTTTCTACATACTTAGTTTATCTATAATTCTTAACCGTATAACGCGGGTAAACACGCTTTATACGACGCAGAAGGCAAAATACTCTTTCAAAAACACCTTCCGATTTTTGGAGAGTTTTCCGTCTGATTGACGCCGCGACCCCAACCGACGGATAAATCGGGCGCGACGATTCGTTAATAAACGAAGTTACGCTGCAAGAGCGTAGTTTGCTTTTTGATTATTAGCATTTATATTTAAGTGGACCGTTTTAACGCAGTCTTTCCGTCTGCGGTATGCTTATTCCTTCGCTCACCGGCAATCGAATCCGGAACACCCCCGTATTCAAACAGCCTGTTTAGGCGTCGTTACTATATTATACACGTGTTTTGATAAATTGTAAACGCTTTTTCGGTATTTTCCAAAATTTTTCTTTCGATTATCTTGGTATTGACTTTTTACGTAAAACTTGTTATAATCATTATATTAAAAGAAAAATCAAACAGGAAAACGCACTATGGAGATTGTATTATTGACGGCGCTTGGCGTGGGCGGAGCAACGGTTATCGGTTCTTGTATCGGCTTTGCGTTCAAAAACCTTTCTCATAAATTCTCGGATATCGTGTTATCGTTTGCGGCGGGGGTAATGCTTGCGGCGGCGGTGCTCGGTCTTATTTTGCCTGCCGTGGAATACGGCGAAGATTGGGGGCTTTTGTATGCGGTGGTCGGCATTTTTGCGGGCGCGCTTTGCTTAAACCTTGTGGACAAACTCGTGCCGCACTTACATAAGCTTATGGGCGGTGAAGAAGAGAAGCATAACAACGCCAATTTAAGCAAAGTCTTGTTGTTTGTTATGGCGATAGCGATTCACAACTTGCCCGAAGGCTTGGCGGCAGGCGTAGGTTTCGGTTCGGGGAATACGGCGCAGGCACTCACCATAGCGGGCGGTATTGCGCTGCAAAATATCCCCGAAGGTATGGTCATTATCGGTCCGATGTTGGCGGCAGGCGTATCCAAGAAAAAGACGTTCTTATGCGCGCTCGCTACGGGGCTTGTCGAAGTGGTGGGTACGCTTATCGGCTATTTTGCCGTGAGTATTTCCGAAGCGGTTTTACCCTTTATGTTGGCGTTTGCAGGGGGGACGATGCTGTACGTTATCAGCGACGAGATGATACCCGAAACGCACGCGCACGGCAGCCAACGTGGCGCAACGTACGCGCTTCTTGTCGGTTTTTGTCTAATGCTCGCTATGGACGTGTGGCTTGGTTGATACGGGAAAATATATCCAAACGCTTGACAGAGTTAAACGAGATAAAGTATAATATATATAATAATGCAACATCGGAATAGGGTGCAAATATGATAAAAAGTAAAATTTGCGATATGTTGGGTATCGAATACCCCGTATTCCAAGGCGGTATGGCTTGGGTAGCGGACGCAGAACTTGCGGCGGCGGTGTCGAACGCAGGCGGGCTAGGCATTATCGCAGGTATGAATATGAACGGAGAACAGCTCCGTAGCGAATTGAAAAAAATCCGTACGCTCACGGATAAGCCTTTCGGCGTGAACGTAATGCTGATGAGCCCGTTCGTTGCGGAAGTTGTAGAAGTGATTATCGAAGAAAAAGTCCCTGTTGTTACGACGGGCGCGGGCAATCCGTTGCCGTATATCAAGCGTTGGATAGACGCGGGAACGAAAGTAATTCCCGTAGTTGCGTCCGTATCGCTTGCGAAAATGGTAGCAAAACGCGGCGCGAGCGCGGTCATTGCCGAAGGCGGCGAATCGGGCGGACATATCGGCGAAGCGCACACAATGCCGCTCGTTCCCCAAGTGGTGGACGCGGTGGATATTCCCGTTATCGCGGCAGGCGGTATTGCGGACGGGCGCGGTATGGCGGCGGCGTTTATGCTGGGCGCGGAAGGCGTGCAAATGGGTACGCGTTTCTTGGTCGCAACCGAGTGTAACGTACATCAAAAATACAAAGACGAAGTCATCAAAGCGAACGACGGCAGTACGGTGGTCAACGGCAGACGGATAGGGCACGCGGCGCGCGCGCTGAAAAACCCGTTTACGAAACTGTTTTCCGAGCGTGAAAAGGACGCAAACGCCACGGACGAAGAATTAACGCAATTCGGCACGGGCGCGCTTAGAAAAGCGGTCAAGGACGGGGATTGGGAGAACGGTTCTTTCCTTTGCGGACAAATCGCAGGTCTTGTTAAAAAAGAACAAAGCTGTCAAGAGATTATTGAAGAGATAACGACGGAAGCGGAACAAATTTTAAGAAACGCCGCTAACCGTTGCAAATAAGGTTGCATTATGACGAGAGAAGAGATAAAAAATATATTGCCGCATAGAGAGCCTATGTTGCTCGTGGACGAAGCGGTAAAAAACGAAGACGGGACGGTAACGGGTAGATACACGGTACGCGGCGACGAATATTTCGTACAGGGACATTTTCCGGGCTTTCCGATAGTTCCCGGGGTAATCCTTTGTGAAATGGCGGCGCAGTCGTCCTGTTTGTTAATGGCGGAAAAGTTGATAGGCAAAACGCCGTTGTACGCAGGTATGAACAACGTAAAATTCAAAAAACCCGTACGTACGGGCGACACGGTAGAATTTACCTGTTCGCATATCCGCTCGATTGGTCCTTTCCACTTTATCAAAGCGATAGGCACAAACGGCGGGGAAATTTCTTTAAGCGGCGAATTTTCTTTTGCGCTGGTGGATAGCGAAAAGGCAAAAATGCAATAAAATTATACGGGAGAAAAGGAAATGTATCAATTATTTTGTGATTCGAATTGCGAACTTTGGCATACGACGGTAAAGGAATTGGGTCTTAACGTAATCCGTATGCCGTACATCGTAGACGGGGAAGAATACTTTTACGATATGGGCGAAAACACCGATTTCAAGGCGTTTTTCGATAAGATGAGAAACGGCGCTACGCCCACGACGGCGGCGCTTAACGAAGTGGCGTATACGGAATATTTCGAGCCGATTTTGGCGCGCGGCGAAGATATTTACTATATCACGTTCTCTCATCAAATGAGCGGTACGTTTGAAGCGATGAAACGGGTAATTGCCGAGCTTAAAGAAAAATACCCCGAAAGAGAAATCCGTTATAAGGACAGTAAAATGATTTCCTTGGGTAGCGGTTTTGTCGTATACTATGCGGCGCGCAAATACAAAGAAGGCGCGACGATGGACGAACTCGACGCATACTTGGACGAGTTAATTCCCCATACGGCGTTGTACTTTGCAGTAGACGATTTGACGTATTTGTACCGTGGCGGCAGAGTATCGGGCGCCAAGAAATTCTTTGGTAATATGCTCGGAATTAAGCCCATTTTGTATGTTAACGAAGAAGGTAAAATTCTCAATATCGATAAAGGCAAAGGTTTCAAGAAAGCGCTGTTTATGATGCGCAATTATATGAAGACGAAAGGTCAAGACGTGGACAAATACAAGGTCTTTATTTTGCAGGCGGATAACGAAACGGAAGCGAGCGCGTTTGCCGATTCCCTTCGCGCGGAATTCGGAGAATTGGACATCGAAATTCAACCCATAGGGCCTGTTATCGGCGCGCATTGCGGTCCCGGTACGATTGGTCTTATCTTCCACAGTAAAGAAAAATAAGAAATACGAAGCTCCCTTGTATCACGCAAGGGAGCTTTGCCGTATAAAGGAATCGTATGCAAAAGGTAGAAGAACTGTTAAAAGCGCAACGCAAATATTTTCAAAGCGGTAAAACGTTGCCTATAAAAAATCGGATAGAAAATCTGAAAAAATTACGCGACAGTATTCGCAATAACGAACGCGCGATATGCAAAGCATTGGAAGAAGATTTGGGCAAAAGCGATACGGAAAGCTATATGTGCGAAATCGGTATGGCGCTTTCCGAAATAAGCTGTCTTATTAAAAACACGAAAAAATGGTCGAAAGCAAGAAAGGTAAAAACGCCGCTCGCCCAGTTTTCCGCGAAGAGTTACGCCTTGCCTACGCCGTATGGAAATACGCTTATTATGAGCCCTTGGAACTATCCGTTTTTGCTGACGATAGACCCGCTTGCTACGGCAATAGCGGCAGGGAATACGGCAATCGTAAAGCTCAGCGCGTATTCTTCCGCCACGTCCGCATTGATAGCGAAAATACTTGAAGAGTGCTTCGAAAAGGAGCACGTTGCCACCGTAACGGGCGGCAGGGCGGAAAACGCGGCGCTTCTCGATTGTAAATTCGATATGATATTTTTCACGGGCAGTCAAGCGGTGGGTAAAGAAGTTTTGCGCCGCGCGGCGGAGCATTTAACCCCTGCGGTGTTAGAGCTTGGCGGTAAAAGTCCCTGTATCGTAGACGAAACGGCAAATGTGCCTTTGGCGGCGAAACGGATTGTATTCGGAAAATTTTTGAATTGCGGACAAACGTGCGTCGCGCCCGATTATATTCTTTGTCATAGTACGGTGAAAACGCAGTTGATAGAAGAAATTATCAAACAAATCAAATTGCAATTCGGAGAGAAGCCGCTTGAAAATCCACAGTACGGCAAAATTATCAGCGAAAAACATTTTGTTCGTATTTGCGGTTTGATAGACGAGAATAAAACGGTATTCGGCGGGGGTATGGACGCGTCGAAATGTAAAATCGAACCCACGGTTATGGATAACGTAACGTGGAAAGATAAGGTAATGCAAGAAGAAATATTCGGTCCTGTATTGCCAATATTGACTTTTAAATGTTTTGAAGAGGTTTACGATACGCTAAAAGATAAAGAGAAACCGTTGGCTCTGTACCTGTTTTCACAGGATAAACGTCGCCAAAAAGAAATTCCTTTAAGGGCGTCGTACGGCGGCGGTTGTATCAACGACGTGATAATACATTTGGCAACAAGCTCTATGGGTTTTGGCGGCGTAGGGGAGAGCGGTATGGGCGCGTACCACGGCAAGACGGGCTTCGATACCTTTTCGCATATCAAAAGCGTTGTTAATAAAAAGACTTGGATAGACTTGCCGATGCGCTATCAGCCGTATAAGGAAAAGACGAAAAAACTCATTAAAAAATTTTTGAAATAAGCAAAAAGAAACGACACTCGAAAGAGTGTCGTATTCATTATTCGGGTTGATATTCGAAACAGGGGATAGGCTTTAACTTAAATTCGTTTAATACGTGCAGTCTGTCGATTTTCGCTTTCAAATCCTTGTCGTCGATGACGTTTTCACGGATATATTTATCCAAGACGGCGTAGGTAAAACCGAGATTGTCTTCGTCCGTCTTTCCGCTCAAACCGTCGGAAGGCACTTTTTCCACTAAATCGGTGGGCAAGTTCAAATATTTCCCAATAGCTTTCACTTCTTGTACGGTAAATTTACCAAGCGGCGAAAAATCGCCTGCGGCGTCGCCGTAACGGGTGGAATATCCCACCCAATCTTCGGAAAGATTGCAGGTGTTCGCTACCCGTCCGTTTAACGATTGTGAAAGGGCGTAAAGGGTAGACATACGGATACGGGGCGGCAGATTGACGATAGATTGACGGGAAACGTCCAAGCCGCACTTTTTCATTTCTTCCAAAACGCCGTCCACGCTCTTCTTTATGTTGCACGTATAATGGGTAATTCCCAAATGTTCCACGAGCTTTTGCGCGCAATCGATATCGCTTTGCTCGCCGTTGGGCATCAAAACGCCGATAACCCTGTCTTTGCCGAGCGCCGCCACGCAAAGCGCGGCAACGACGCTGGAATCTTTTCCGCCGGAAATCCCGATAACGGCGTTGCAACCCTTGCCGTTTTCTTCAAACCAAGCCCGAATCCAATCGATTGCGTTTTCAGTCGCTTTTTCTACGTTAAACATTTTTATCTCCTTGTCGTTTACACTTCGAACAATAAATCGCCGTATGTAGGGAAGGGCCAATATTCGGCGGAAACGATACTTTCCAAACCGTTGGCGGCTTTGCGGAGCGCGTCCATTTCTTTGAGTACGTTGTCTTTGTAATATACAGCGCGTACGTCGGGCGCGCAAACGGCGTCCGCGTCGGCAATCGCTTTTTCCAGCGCTTGTACGTGCGCGTATGCGTCTTTGGTAAGATTAGTGATTTTTTCAATCATTTCCTGTTCGTAACGGCAGTCGAGTTTTTTGCATACCGCCTTTTTGGACAGGAGCGTTCCGCACAGCTTTCCGCTGTATTTGCTTACGGCAGGCAAAATGTCTTTCATCGCCATATCGAGCATCGTTTTTGCTTCGATATTGATAAGATTGCAATAGCTGCGCATATAAATTTCGTAGCGCGAGAGCATTTCCTTTTCGGTGTACACCTTGTGCGCGGTGAAAAGGGCAACGCTCTTTTCTTTGATGAAATACGGCATTGCGTCGGGCGTGGTCTTCAAATTCAAAAGCCCGCGGGCTTCCGCTTCGGACAGCCATTTGTCGTCGTAACCGTTGCCGTTGAAAATAATGCGTTTGTGGTCGGTGATTACCCGTTTGATAAGCTCGTGCAGAGCGAATTCGAAATCGCTTGCCGTTTCCAATTCGTCCGCAAACTGTTTCAATACTTCCGCAACGGCGGTATTGAGTACGGTATTGGGATTGGATACGGACGCGGACGAGCCGAGCATACGGAATTCGAATTTATTTCCCGTAAACGCAAAGGGGGAAGTACGGTTTCTGTCGGTAGTATCTTTGGGGAATTTGGGCAGGGTATGTACGCCTACGCGCATCAATTCCTTCTCTTTTGCGCCGTAGGGGATATCCTTTTCAATGGCTTCCAAAATTTCGGTGAGCTCGCCGCCAAGGAAGATAGACACGACGGCAGGCGGCGCTTCGTGCGCGCCCAAACGGTGGTCGTTGCCCGCGCTTGCTACCGATACGCGGAGCAAATCCTGATAATCGTCCACGGCTTTCAAAACGGCGCACAGGAACAACAGGAATTGTGCGTTCGTTTGCGGCGTATCGCCTGGTTCTAACAAGTTCACGCCCGTGTTGGTGGAAATCGACCAGTTGTTGTGTTTACCGCTTCCGTTCACGCCCTCAAACGGCTTTTCGTGTAACAGACACACGAGATTGTGTTTTTTGGCGATTTTTTGCATAATTTCCATCGTCAGCTGATTGTGGTCGGCGGCGATGTTCGTCGTTTCGAATACGGGCGCAAGCTCGTGTTGAGAAGGCGCTGCTTCGTTGTGTTCGGTCTTGGCAGGTACGCCCAATTTCCAAAGCTCTTCGTCCAAATCCTTCATAAAGGCTTGTACGCGAGGCTTGATAACGCCGTAATAATGCCCTTCCACTTCCTGTCCCTTGGGCGGTTTTTCCCCGAAAAGCGTTCTTCCCGTGTAGATAAGGTCTTTTCGCTTCTTGAATAAATCCTTGTCGACAAGGAAATATTCCTGTTCGGGACCTACGGTTGTTTTCACGGAGGTTACTTCTTCGTTTCCAAACAGCTTTAATACGCGCATTGCCTGACGGTTAATCGCTTCCATCGAACGGAGCAAGGGCGTTTTTTGGTCGAGCGCGTCGCCGCCGAAAGAGCAAAACGCGGTTGGGATGCAAAGCACGCCATCTTTGATAAAGGCGTAGGAAGTAGCGTCCCAAGCGGTATAACCGCGCGCTTCAAACGTAGCGCGAAGTCCGCCCGACGGGAAAGACGAAGCGTCCGTTTCGCCTTTTACAAGCTCTTTCCCCGAGAATTCCATAATCACTTTCCCGCCGTTTTCGGGAGTAATGAAACTGTCGTGTTTTTCGGCGGTAATGCCCGTCATTGGTTGGAACCAATGCGTATAATGGGTAGCGCCCAAAGAAATCGCCCAGTCTTTCATTGCGCTGGCGACGGCGTTGGCGACGGACAAATTCAAGCTTCTGCCGTCTTCTATCGTGCGTTTTAACGATTTGTAAACGTCCTCGGACAAAGTTTCCTTCATCACTGTGTCGTTAAATACCATACAGCCGAAATAATCGGAAACGAGTTTCATAATCAAACTTCTCCTAAGTAAAAGGGCATAGGCAAAGCTGCCTATGCCATAGTCAATATTATACCTATCGCGCTCGTAAATGTCAACGGTTTGAAAAGATTTTTGCGGATTTTTTATCAAGTCTCGTCGGGATTTTCCGTATCGCTCCCGTTTTTTTCAGGCATAAACGCCCAATACCGTCTAGGCATATACCCAATCATTTGCTTTATCCGTTGACGGGACGGAATATTGACGGCGGAGTAGTATTTCTTCCATAACGCCTGCCAAGCCTGTTCGTTGCAAGAAAGAGTAACGTCCGCCTTGTCGAGCGGTAACAGATATCGGTTTTTTCCGTCGTATACGGCGGCTTTTTTGCGCTTCACGTCGTGTATGACGAAGGGGAGCGAAGGGAAACGTGCGCAAAAATGCGGCAATAACAAATCGCAAATATCGTGGTCGGGTGATACGGGCGCGTACAGCGCGCCGCTTTCCGTTTCCATAAACCGTATAAAGCCGTGTAAATGGTGTATTTCCAGCCGTACTTTCCGCATGTAGCTCACCGCTTGGAATACCGCTTCGTCGGCGAGCATATCGCGCACGGCGCGTTTTTCGTTTGCAAGCTTGCGCATATACGCAAACGCAATCTGTTCGTTATCCGAAGCGCCGCACCGCCGTAAAATACGTAAATCCCGTAAACAGTCGCTATCGAAAGAGAGCAACCGTTTTTTTGCTTTTTCCGCTTTGCTGTCGTCTGTGGAAACGGCGATGGGGGCTTGTCCCAATAACAGTTGCGCTTCGCCCGAAGAAAGGTGCGCGTCAGTATCGGAAAACGCCTGTAAAAAAGCGGTAAAAAATCCGTTTTCCGTTCCGTCGAATAAATATAACATTATAATTCCCCCGTTAAAGCGGCAATGGCGGATTGTCGGTTGGACAATAATAACCGTTGCCCGTTTTGGGTATCGTCGGGCAATAGCGCGAAGAAATCCGTTTGCACGGCGTTCTCGCTCCACTCGGCTGCGGTCAATAACCCTTGTACGGCACTCTCGTTTTTCACGCCGTAGAATTTTCCGTCGCAAGTGATAAAATGCTTCGCCCGTTTCAAAGCCACGCGCATTTTTTGTAAGTCTTCGAAACGCAGTGTGGAGAACCGCCGCGCCTGCAAAATCTTTTGCGCGTTGCGCGCGCCGATACCGGGTACGCGCAATAACTCTTCCAAACTCGCGCGGTTGATTTCGACGGGGAAGAGATGTAAATTTTTCAACGCCCAAGCGCACTTGGGGTCGTAATCGACGGATAAATTCTCGCCTTCTTCAATCAGCTCTTCCACGGTAAACCCGTAGAAACGCAATAACCAATCCGCTTGATATAAACGGTGTTCGCGGAGCGCGCCTGCTTGCGCGTTGGGTAAAAGGGGGGCGCGCACGACGGGTACGTAAGACGAATAGTACACCCGTTTCAATTCCATATTCCGATATAAGGCTTGGGAAAGCCGCAAAATTTGTCCGTCCGCTTCGGGCGAAGCGCCGACAATCATTTGCGTCGTTTGTCCCGCAGGTAAAAAATATCCCTTTACCAGCCCTTTTTTCTTTTCTTGAAGAAAATTCGTTCTCTCCGCCGTCAGCGTTTTCATCGGCAGTAGCAAGCTTTGCTTGCTCTTTTGCGGCGCGAGCAATTTTAAGCTTCGTTCGGACGGAAGCTCCATATTATAACTCATTCTATCGGCATACTTGGCGGCTTCTTTGTTCAATCTCTCGTCCGCCTTGGGAATTCCTTTCAGATGTATATACCCGTGAAAACGGTATTCCGTCCGTAACTTTTTGACAACGAGCAATAGCCGCTCCATCGTGTAATCGGGATTTTTGCAAACGGCGGAAGAGAGAAACAGCCCTTCTATGTAATTGCGCTTGTAAAAATCCATTGTCAGTTCGCAAATCTCTTCGGGCGTAGCGGTAACCCTTTTCACGTCCGCCGAAACGCGGTTGGGACAGTATTTGCAGTCGTATACGCAATCGTTGGACAGCAAAATTTTCAGTAGCGAAATACACCGTCCGTCGGGGGTAAAAGAGTGACAGCATCCGGCGGCGTACCCGTTCCCCATACCGCCGCTGTTCTTGCGCTTGCTTCCCGATGACGAACAGGATACGTCGTATTTGGCGCTCTCGGTTAAAATTGTCAATTTCTCCTGCGTAATCATAATCCTATTATATCCCGAAAGGAGTAAAAAGTCAAACATTTGTTCGCATTTTGTAAAAAATAAAATATAAAACTTCAAAATTTACACAAATTTTACATTACGTTTACAAAGGGTTGTATTTTGTAAAACTGTAAAAATGGTATAATAAGAAGGTAAAGAAATTAGAAAAAACAAACACAAAGGAGAAAGTATGTTAGAAGCAATTTTATTGTTGCTGGCAGGCGTAGGCGTATTCATCGCCGGTATGAATATGTTAAGCAGCGGCTTGGAAAAAAGCGCGGGCGGCGGTTTGAAAAAACTGCTCGGCAAAATCAGCGGCAACCGTTTTTCGGGGGTAGGCGTAGGCGCAGGGGTAACGGCGATTATACAAAGCTCTTCGGCGACCAGCGTAATGGTTATCGGTTTCGTAAACGCAGGGATTATGACGCTTTTCCAAGCGACGGCGATAATTATGGGTGCGAATATCGGTACGACGATTACGGGCGTTATCGTATCGCTCAAATCGCTCGGTATCTCGCAATACGCGGCGACGCTTGCGTTTATCGGCGTAATGATGACGTTCTTCAATAAAGATAAAATCAAGCAAATCGGCGGAATACTTTGCGGCTTCGGTTTGATTTTCGTCGGTTTGGATTTGATGGGTATGGCGTTCGACCCCGATACGTATCCCGAAATCACAAATTTCTTTATGGGCGTATTCGAAACGATTGAGTTTCCGTTACTCTTGATTTTGTGCGGTATGGTATTCACGGCGCTTATTCAAAGCTCTTCTGCGGCGACGGGTATCTTCATTATGATGGTCGGTACGGGCGCGCTTAACCTTGATTGCGCACTGTTCTTGGTACTCGGTTCAAATATCGGTACGTGCATTACGGCAATTCTCGCTTGTATGGGCGCAAGCGTCAACGCCAAGCGAACGGCGCTTATCCACCTGTCGTTCAATATTATCGGTACGGTTATATTCACGATATTCCTTTGGATTTTCAAAGACGGAGCGGTTTGGCTGTTGCAGAGCTTGATTAGCCAACCGGAAATGCAGCTTGCGTGGTTCCACGTTATCTTCAACGTAACGACGACGCTCTTGCTGTTGCCGTTCGTAAAACAACTCGTAGCGCTGGCAACAAAGCTGATTCCCGACAAAAAGAAGGACGAAAAGTCGCAGTTGCAGTTCAAGTACGTGGACGATTTGCTCCTGAAAACGCCGCCCGTAGCGATTATGCAGGTAAAAAAGGAAATCGAATATATGTCCTCGCTTGCCCGTGAAAATATGGCGAAAGCGGTAGAATCGCTCGGCGAAAGCAAGACGGATAACGAAACCGCTATCCACGATGCGGAAGCAATTATCGACTTCACGAACACCGCGCTCACGAAATATCTTATCAAACTTTCTCCGCTCGTGGACGGCGCGGATGAAAAATCCATCGGTTCGTACTTCCACGTGCTCAACGACGTAGAACGTATCGGCGACCACGCGGAAAACTTCCAGAAAATCGCTTCGCAAATGCAGGAAGCGGGCTTGCAATTCTCGGAAACGGCGAAAACCGAAATCCAAGAAATGGGCGGCAAGGTAATGCGTATGTTCGAAGTAGCGGAAGAAGCGTTCGAAGACGCGGACAAGACCCGCCTTGCGGAATTGACGTCGCTCGAAAACGAAGTGGACGCGATGAAACGGGATTTGTCGTCCAAACACTTCGCGCGTCTTGCCGAAGGCAGCTGCAAAATGGAAGCCAGCGCGTATTTCTTCTCGGCAATCGCAGGCTTGGAACGCGTTGCCGACCATCTCGTCAACGTAGGCTACTCTATTCTCAATCCCACGGGTTCGCAATCGGAAGCCCGTAAAACGGGTGAAGTAGATTAACAAAAAAACTTTCTCGCCTTGCTCTTCAAATACTTGATTGTCATAAAAATATATGATATAATTGTCATATAACGCTATGACAAAAGGTGAAGAGTATGTCTAAAAAAGAGAAAAACAAACCCGTACAAAAGCGCAAGTGGTGGTTTCGTTGCTTAAAGAAGCTTATAAAGGGCAGATATAAGCAACCGGAATTTATCTATTTGGGCGAAGAGATAGGAAACGGCGGCTTGATATTGAGCAATCACGAAGGCACGGACGCGCCGTTGTCGCTCGAATTGTATTTGAATAAGCCGATTCGTATGTGGGGCGCGCACGAAATGAATTCGGGGCTTGTGCCGATGTATAAATACCAAACGCGCGTGTACTATCACGAGAAAAAGCATTGGAATTTGCATTTAGCAAGACTGTTTTGCTTAATCGCAAGTCCGCTGACCAATCTTTTTTATAGGGGCTTGAATTTAATATCCACCTATCACGATACGCGTTTGTTAAAGACGGTTCGCGAGAGTATGAACGCGATAGAGCAGGGCGAGAATATCGTCGTGTTTCCCGAAGATTCGACGAACGGGTATTTGGAACAGCTGGAAGGCTTTCATAACGGTTTTGCGGTGCTTGCGGAAGTATGCTACCGCAAGGGCGTGGATTTGCCCATATACGTAACGTATTTCAATAAAAAAGCGAAGATTTATATGGTGGATAAGCCCGTAAAGTATTCGGAACTTATCAAACGGGGCGAAACGCGGGAAGAACTTTCCGCGCGCCTGCTTGCCCGTTGTAACGAGTTGGGTAAAATGAGTATGGAAATCGCGGAACAAAGAAAGGAAGCGGCGCTTGCCCAATCGGAAAATAAGGAAAAAGGACGAAAGATGGACGCGCCATAGAGATTTTGTAGAGAGTAAGGGATTATTGTTGACAATTATTTGCGCGTATGCTATAATAATTCTATCAAAAAGCAACGGGGTTTAATATGAGTTGGCAGGATAGAGTTTGGAAGATTTCAAAGTTATTAACCTTTTTACAAGTGGTCGGCGGCGTGCTTGGCGTATACTGCTTTTTGGTATACTTTTATGCAATTTCGCCTGCGGCAAGCGCAATGAACGAGTCTTACGCCGACTCGACATTAATAAACTCGCTTCGCGATTTGAGTAATTGGTTGGTAAATAATCGTGGTTGGTTTTTATTCGGCGGTGTGGTTTTGGTAATTACAAACTGCGTATGCGTGGCTTTTTTAGAGTTGAGCGGCGCAACCGATAGGCTTGCCAGTACGCCAAAAATCATCTTTTTGCTTGTTTTGCGCGTAGTGCTGTATACAGTTTTTTTGATTGCGTCAAGCAGACTTTTTAATTCGTACGGCAAAGAGCTTTATTTTTTATTCTTTATCGTTGCTTCCCCTTTGGGTTTGCTTTTGCTTGTGACTTTAAGACTCGTATGGGCAATGTTGAGAAAGTTGACAAAAGGGTGTATCCCCGACTACGTGCCGAGCTCAAACGGTTCGTTTTCAACCTATTCCAGCGGAGTGGAAAAATCCACGTCCGAGCCCGCGCCCGCGCCCAAAGTAAAGTCGGACGTCTATAAGCAAATTTCCAAACGGGCGTATATCACCAAGAAAACCTATATTCAAGTCAACTTTTTCCACGACGGGAAACATATGTGGACGATTGACGAACCTAGTTTCCGTTCGCGTTTAGAAGAATTTAGTCTGCGTAATGCAAGCCGTTACGGTATGACGGTCGAGCCCAACCTTTTCAACAAGGGACAAATCGTTGACGCTGACGGAAAGATTTGCTGGTATGACAAGTGCTTTACGGATGCAAGGGGAGATAGATGTATGGTTAAGGATAGACTGTAACAGTGCATAATGAAAACCCGACAATGGTCGGGTTTTTCATTTTTCTTACGGTTTGTAAACATTTTTTGCCGATACGCATATAGTATATAAAGAAAAAGTAGGGGCGGTAAAAAATGGAATTGACGTTTTCGGAACTTCGCGCAAAAGAAGTGGTAAACACGCAAGACGGCAGAAAATTAGGGAAGGTATGCGATATCGCGCTGTGTTATCCCGAGAACCGATGGATAGGTATCGTCGTGCCGAACGGCGGTTCGTTCTCTTTTAAGAAAAACGGATTGTTTATAGAATTAAAACACATTGTAAAAATCGGCGAAGACGTCATTTTGGTCAACGTGGGTTTGCCGAGAAACCAAGGTAAGAAAGGCGGTATGCATACGCAGCAGCCCGCTATGGAACCGCCGCAAAGGCGTAGCTATGAAGAGTACGAATAAACTAAAAGCACAAAATCCAAAAAGTGGAACGGCAAAGCACGCCGTTCCGTGTTTTTATGGGTGCAGTTATCCAATGCTTGACAAAATGATTGGTTTTTGCTATACTGAAAGCGAAAAAAGATATTTTCACGAAAATTTCACCCCAATTTGTTGTAAACCTAACCTTTTTGGGGTATAAGTATAATGATAAGGAAAAATTTAGGAGAAAAATCACCGAAATGAAGATTTTGATTGTAGACGACGAAGAGATGATAAGAAGTGTCTTGCGCGAATACGTAGAATTCGAAGGGAACGAAGCGTACGAAGCGGCGGACGGTATGGAAGCGGTACGCGCGTGTCGGGAAAACGATTACGACTTAGTCATTATGGACGTTATGATGCCGCACTTGGACGGATTTTCGGCGGTAAAAGAAATTAAAAAGAGCAAGGATATCCCCGTCATTATGCTTTCGGCGCGCGGCGAAGAATACGACAAGCTGTTTGCGTTCGAAATCGGTGTAGACGACTACGTAACCAAGCCCTTCTCGCCCAAGGAAGTGATGGCGCGTATTAACGCGGTAACCAAGCGCCGTAAGCAAAAACAAAACGGCAACGAGATTTTGAAATTCGAAGGCTTGGAAGTGGATATGGCAGGCAGAAACGTGTACGTAGACGGAGTGAAAGCGGAACTCACGCCGAAGGAATATGAGCTGCTTTTCTACTTGATACGGAATAAAGGTATTGCGCTTACGAGAGAGAAACTGCTTTACGACGTATGGGGTTTTGATTTTTACGGCGACGACAGAACGGTGGACACGCATATCAAAATGTTGCGCAGCAATATTAAAGACTATCGGAAATTCATCGTTACCTTGCGCGGTTTGGGGTATAAATTCGAGGCGTAATTACGGAAAGGAAAAACTATGTCCGCAAAGAAAGACGGAAAACGGAATAAGCCGAAAACGGCAAGAAGAAAAAGGCGGGGATACCGCGCCCAAAAGACGAGCATTTTTTTGATGCTTTGGGCGGTATTCGCCGCTTTGTCTTTGTTTATCGTAATTCTTTTCGGCGTTTCGCAAACATCCATCACGACGAGTACGTATAAACGGGAAGCGAGTAGACAGCTTCGAGAGCAAGGTCCGCAAATTCAAACGGACGTTTTGTATGCGCTGGAAGAAGATAAGACGTCTACGCCGGGAATGGAGCTTCGCCGTTTGTCCGTCGTGTACGACGTGAATATAGTAATTCTTTCCCCTGACGGTGCGGTCATATTGCCGCAGGAATGGGAAGAGGAAGATAAAGACGGCGTTTCCTACCGCGAAAAGACGGAAATTTTGCTCGAACGTCTTGAAGAGCAAAACACGGACAGCATAGTATACGAGAGCGAACGGGAATACGTATACGGTTCCAAAGTCTTTTTGTTCGGAGAAGAAAATTACTTGTACGTTACGAAATCGTTTGCATTGACGCAAGCGGTATCCGGACAGCTTGTGGGACGAACGCTGATAATGTGTATTTTTATGTTCGTGCTGTCGTTTGCGATATCGGGCGCGGTATCCAGTTGGTTTACAAACCCGATTGTAGAGATGAAGAAAAAAGCCAACGCGCTTGCGCACGGCGATTTCACGGTGGATTTTCACGGTAACGATTACGGGTTAGAGCTTGTAGAGCTTGCGGACGCGTTAAACTTTGCGCGAGACGAGCTGTCAAAGGCGGACGCCATGCAAAAGGAACTTATCGCCAACGTTTCGCACGATTTCAAAACGCCGCTCACGATGATAAAGGCGTATGCGGCAATGATTATGGAAATATCAGGGGATATTCCCGAAAAGCGGAATAAGCACGCGCAAGTTATCGTAGACGAAGCGGATAGATTGACGACGCTCGTTTCCGACCTGTTAGAGCTTTCGAAAATGCGTTCGGGTTTGGAAGCGCTGCAAGAAACGGTATTCGATATGTCGGCGTATTTGCGCGCCGTACTCGTGCGGTTTGAATATTTAACGGAAACGAAAGGGTACGTATTCCATACGGAGATAGAAAAGGGGTTGTATACGCGCGGCGACGAAACGAAGCTCGGACAAGTGCTGTATAATTTAATCGGTAACGCCGTCAATTATACGGGCGAGAATAAACGGGTGTTTATCGATTTGAAAAAGATTTCGGATAAGGTGTTCAGATTTTCGGTTACGGATACGGGCGCAGGGATAAAGGAAGAAGATTTGTCTACGATATGGGATAGATACTACCGTTCGTCCGAAACGCATAAACGCCCTGTACAAGGCACGGGCTTGGGATTGTCGATAGTCAAAACGGTCTTGGAAAAACACCGCTTCGTGTTCGGCGTCAACAGCGAAGTAGGGGCAGGAAGTACTTTCTACGTGGATTTTCCGCTCGCAACGGAAGAAACGATGGAAGAGGATACGAATACGCTTGACAAATCGTAATAAAGAGAATATAATATAGAAAAATCAACTTTGGGGCGGGGTGCAAATCCCCACCGGCAGTACAGCCTGCGAAGGAAGTTTTCTTCCCCGAGTCGGTGCAATTCCGACGCCGACGGTGATACCAAACGCGAATAAGCAAATGGTATAAGTCCGGATGAGAAAAGGCGAACGGTGTAACGCCGTCTTTTTTGCGCGCAACCGCCCTGAAAAAATCAGGGCGGTTTTTATACTGCTTTAAAGGAACGTATTATGATGGAAAATCAAACGCAAAATCAAGAAACGACGGGGGCAAGTACGCGTTCTGCGCATAAATTACCGATAAAAAAACGCTTTTCGGCGAAACGGCTTGCCTTTATGGCGGTGTTTACGGCAATCAGTTATGCCGTGAGCTTTTTGGAAATTCCTTTGCCGCTTTTCGGCGCGAGTTTTTTGAAGCTTGATTTCGGCAACGTGTTTATCGTGCTGATATCCTTTTTGCTCGGTCCCGTGGAAGGGCTAATCGTATGTTTTTTGAAGGAAGGCTTGCGCTGTATCGGTTCGTCGTCGATGTGCGCGGGGGAAATTGCCAACTTCTTGGTAACGGGTACGTATTTGTTGTTGCCGTCGATATGCTATCAGTATAGACGGAATTTGAAAACGGTTGTTATCACGCTAGCGTGTTCTTGTGTTTTGGCGACGGGTACGGCGCTTCTTGCCAACCGTTTTATCATATTCCCCACGTATGCGTATTTGTTTGGGGGAAATATATTCGGTATGAGCGTTTCGGAAGCGTTTTCGGCGTTTTGGGTAGCGGTGCTCCTTTTCAATCTCATCAAAACGGTGTCGGTAGGTCTTTTGACGATGCTTTTGTATAAGCGGCTGTCCAATTTTCTGAAAAAAATGAAAATTTGAAAAACAATCCCTGTAAAGGGATTGCAAAATTCGTAGAAAGGTATTATAATAAAGATATGGCAATATTCATTTCAAAATCAGTCGAAGATACGCTCTTGTTCGCGCAAGAATACGCAAAGACGCTGCGTAGCGGCGACGTTGTGCTTTTAGACGGCGATATGGGCGCGGGCAAGACGGCGTTTTCCAAAGGCGTAGCCAAGGGCTTGGATATAGACGAAGAAGTTACCAGCCCCACGTACGCGTATATGAACGATTACGACGGGCGGCTGTTCCATTACGATTGTTATCGGATAGAGAGCGTCGCGCAGGCGGAAAGCTTGGGACTTGCCGACTATTTTGATATGGGCGGAATATGTCTTATCGAGTGGTCGCAAAATATCGCTCCGTTGCTGCCTAAGACGGTCAAACGGGTACGCATTAAAAAAATAGACGAAAATACGCGCGAAATCGAATATTAAAGGGGTATAAAAGTTGAACTTTTTAGCGGTAGACACGAGTGGAAATTATATGAGCGTCGTAGCGGTAAAAGACGGGGAAATCTATTCTTCGTTCACGCCCGATTGTACGATGAGGCACTCGGTTTTGATAATGCCGAAGATAGAAGAAACGCTGGAAAAAGCGGACTTAAAGCTGGAAGATTGCGATTTTTTCGGCGCGGTAGTGGGCGCAGGTTCGTTTACGGGTATCCGAATCGGCGTATCGGCGGTGAAAGGACTTGCGCTTGCGACGGGCAAACGCACGCTCCCTATCACTTCTTTTGCGGTTGCGGCATATAATGCGGTAGACGGCGGGGAGAAACGCCTTTGCCTGGTAGACGCCTTGCACGGTTATTACTATGCTTGCGGCTACGAAAACGGAAAGATGGTTATCGAGCCTTCGTATTTATCGGAAACCGAAGTGCTTGCGCTCAACAAAGACGGCTACGCGCTTTGCGGTTGTAGCGATTTACCGTTGTCGGAAAAAGCGCGCGTATGCCAGGTAAACCCCGTAACGGGGCTTGTAAACGCGGCGCAGTCGCTTGCCAAGGAAGATAAGTTCGGGGAATTAAACGCATTGTACGTGCGTAAAAGCTCCGCCGAGGAAAACCTGAAATGATAATCAAGCGTTTGGAAAAAACGGATATTCCCGCGCTTACGGCGATAGAAAACGCGTGTTTTCCCGACGCTTGGAGCGCGCTTTCTTGGCAGGAAGAATTTTCTCGCGCCGAATTTATCGGTTTTGCCTGTAAGGACGGCGAACGCTTGATAGGTTACGTCTGCGGCACGCGCTTGTTTGAAGAGAGCGAGCTGTTGAAAATTGCCGTCGCGCCCAATGCGAGAAAACAGGGCGTAGGCGAGCAATTATTGGCGGCGTTTTGTACGGAAGCGAAAACGTTGGGCGCGGAGAAGATGTTTTTAGAAGTCCGCGAGAGCAACGTTCCCGCGTTACGTTTGTATCAAAAGAGCGGTTTCACGCCGACGCGCGTGCGTAAAAGATACTACGAAAACGGCGAAAACGCGGTAGAGATGGTGAAGACGCTGTAATGAATCGTGTATAAGGAGCAACGCTTACGGAAATCCTTTCGCAACTTTCTTATATACAAAAGGGAACGGGCAAGGATTTGCTGATGCTGCACGGCTATCTTTCGAATAAGGAAGCGTGGACGGCGCAAATCGGGTATTTTTCAAGATTTTATAAAGTAACGGCGATAGATTTTATAGGCTTTGGAAACAGCGCGCCGTTGCCGTCGGCGTATAGCGTAGCTGATTACGCCGAGTGGTTAAAAGAAACGTTGTCGGCTCTAAATATCGTTCGTCCGCACGTATTTGCGCACTCGTTCGGTTGTAGAGTGGCGGTCAAAGCGGCGTCGAAGGATTGCGGGTTGTTCGATAAATTGCTTTTAACAGGTCCTGCCGGTATTATTTTGCCACGGGGCTGGAAATATAAAACGCGCGTAAGGGCTTATCGTTTTATCAAAAAACTTGCGCCCCGTTACGCGGAAAAGCATTTTGGCAGTAAGGAATACCGCTCATTACCGCCGCTTATGAAAGAGAGCTATAAAAAGATAGTAAACGAAGACTTGCGTATGGACGCTATGCGCGTAAAGAACGCAGTTTTGATAGTAGAAGGAACGAAGGATATCACGACGACGATGACAGAAGCGGAGATATACCTTTCGCACTTTCCAAACGCACAGTTGAAAACGGTAGAGGGCGGACACTTCGCCTTTGCGGAGAACCCGTTGCCCTTTAATTTAATTGCCGAGGAATTTTTATATGATTGACATTTTCACGAGAATAGGAGCCGCGTTTGTATGCGCCGTCATTTTTTGCGTAATGACGGTAAAAATGCTTGGCGCGATGCAGCAAAGCGGCTATAAAAACAAGACGTTTTTGCATTGGTTGCGCCGCGGCGACAACCTGTTTTTCAATCGTTTGTTCGTGCTTTCGTTAAGCTTGGCGGTATTTTCGGCAACAACGTCGTTGGCGTTCTCCTTTCTCGAAAAAAAGTGGGCGCTGTTGATTTCCGCAATTCCGTTCTTTCTCTTTTTAGTTGTGTTTATTTTGGTGGATTATAAATACGCATTAAAACTTCCCTATAAAATTACGGGAAGATTTAGCAGATTGTTCGTTATATATTTACTTGTCGTATTCGGCGTAAATTTAGGCGTTTTGACGTTGCTTTCGTATTTGTCCGGTCTAAACGGTTCTACCCTTTACGGACTCATCGCGTATGCGCCGTTCTCGTTGATGCCCATGCTGCTTCCGTATCTTTTGTGCCTTACCAATCTCGTATGCGCTCCGTTCGAAACGTTGCGAAACCACGGATACGTAAACCGCGCGCAAAAAATACTCAATCAAACGCAAGTGATTCGCGTGGGCATTGTTGGCAGCTTCGGTAAGACTTCGGTAAAAAATATCTTAAAAGAGCTTCTTTCCGTGAAATATAAAGTATTGGAAACGCCCGCTTCGTATAATACGCCTATGGGCATAGCGCGTACGGTTGCGAAGGAGGATTTCCCCGAAAAGGAAGTATTCATAGCGGAAATGGGCGCGAAAAAGGCGGGGGATATTGCGGAACTTTGCGCGCTGGTCAAACCTGATTATGCGATTTTCACGGGCATTTGCGAACAACATATTTCCAGTTTTCAAAGTCTTGAAAACGTGTTTGCGGAAAAGAGCCGTATCTTGGAAAGCGGCGCGGTAACGGTCTGCGGAGAGAGCTTACAAGAACGAATAACGTCGGCGTTTGGGGAAAACGTGGAAAACGTGTTGTTTGCGGATTATTCCAACGTAAGCAATTTGGAAATGACGGCGACGGGTACGAAATTCGTTTTGACGTTGGACGGCGAGAACATATCGGTAAATACCAAGCTCTTGGGCAGGGCGGCTGTGGAAAATATCCTGCTCGCAGCAACGCTTGCCAAGCGTATGGGCTTGACGGGCGAAGAGATAGAACGCGGACTTTTGGGCGTAGGTCAAATTCCGCACCGCTTGCAGCTTTTGGAAAACAACGGCGTGTACATTTTAGACGACGGGTATAACTGTAATCCGCGCGGCGCGGTGGAAGCGCTTGCGGCGCTTTGCCGTTTTCAGGGCAGGAAATGTATCGTAACGCCGGGGATAGTGGAATGCGGCGTGCTGGAAGAAAAACTCAACGGCGATTTGGGCGCAAGGATAGCGGCCTGTCGCTTGGATTATACGATATTGGTAGGCGAAACGCTGGTCGGTTCGGTAAAGAAAGGGTATTTGGATAACGGCGGCGACGAATCGGCGTTGGTTGTGGCAAAGAGCTTGGACGAGGCGAAAGAACGTCTTGCCGAGTGGATTTGCAACGGGGACGCGGTTTTATTTTTGAACGACTTGCCCGACGTATATTAAGTATATCAGAAGGAAAAAAACGAAAGAAACACCAAAGCGGAGAAAAAGAAAGCGGAGGTGTTTTTTTGTGCGGAAAATAGCGGTGTTTTTCGGTGGAAAATCGTGTGAAAACGAAATTTCCATCTTGACGGGCTTGTTCGTTATGAACGTGTTGGATAGGACGAAGTATGAGATTTTTCCCGTGTATATCGATACGGACGGGAAAACGTATACGTCACCCTCAATGACGAACATAGACGCGTTTCGGGATAAAGACTGTTCGAGATTTGAACGGATTTTCTTTGAACAGGGGGGTATGTACGCGTTTAACGAAAAGAAAAAACGGATAAAACGGATAGCCAAACCCGATTGCGCGTTAAATTGCTGTCACGGCGGGTTGGGGGAAGGAGGCGGCGTTTCCGCATTGGCGGCTTGGAATAATATCCCGCTTGCTTCCCCCGATTTAACGTCGTCGGGGGTGTTTATGGATAAGTGCGCGACCAAGCTGTTCCTTCGCGCGCTCAACGTGCCGATAGTCGATTACATCCGCGTCAACGAAGCGGATTACCAAAAACGGGGCGCGTTTTTGTTAAAGAGTATCGAGAGCCGTTTGAAATATCCCGTCGTCGTCAAGCCCGCGCATTTAGGCTCGTCCATCGGCATAGCGACGGCGGAAAACGAAGAAGAAGCCAAACGTGCGATTGAGCAAGCGTTTGCGTTAGACGATAGGGTTATCGTAGAAAAGTTCTTACGGGATAAAAAGGACGTCAATTGCGCGGCGTACTCGATAGACGGCGAAATATACGTTTCGGAAGCGGAAGAATCGTTCGGCGCGGGATTGTACACGTTTGAAGAAAAATATGTAAACCGCGATAGGGAAACGCCGTTATCCCCCAAGACGGGTGGAATAAAACCGCTCGTGGGGGAATTGCGCGATAAAATCCGCGCGTACACGAAAACGGTGTATAAGCGTATGGATTTGAAAGGTGTGGTGCGTATGGATTTTCTTGTCAGCGACGGAAAGGCGTATTTGTGCGAAGTGAACGCCGTACCGGGTTCGCTTGCGTATTATTTGTTTTGCGAACGGATTTCGGACGCAAGAACGTTTTTCGGGGATTTGATAGAAGACGCGATAAATCGGGGCGCAGCTGCGGACAAAAGCGTACCGACGACAGGAATATTACATACGGTGCGTTGGCGTAGAAAATAAAGGAAAACGGGGAAAATTTCCCCGTTTTCTATTGACAAAAAAAGGAAATAGATATATAATACAGGTACGATTACGGAGAGAAACGGAAAATGGAAAAGTATTATATCGGTATCGATTTGGGTGGCACGTTTATCAAAGGCGGCGTCGTGGACAGTCTCGGTAATATTTTATCTTGCGATAAAACGCCGACGGAAAGCGAAAAAGGCGGGGACAGGGTTGCGACGAATATCGCCACGCTCGCGGAAAAACTCATTGAAAAAACGGGGATATCCAAAACGGAAATCGTCGGGCTGGGTATAGGCTCTCCGGGAATGATAGACAGTAAAAAAGGGGAAGTGGTTTTTTCGGGTAATTTGCATTGGACGCACTTCCCGATAGCGGAAGAAACGGCAAAACGGATAGGCTTGCCCGTTAAGCTTGCCAACGACGCAAACGTAGCGGCGCTCGGCGAAACAAAATTCGGTTGCGGTAAGTCTTACGACAATACGATATTGGTTACGCTCGGTACGGGCGTAGGCGGCGGCGTCGTTATCGACGGACGGCTTTTTGAAGGCTACCGTTCGGCAGGCGCGGAGCTGGGGCACGCGGTCATTATGGCAGGCGGCGAATCTTGCACATGCGGCAGAAAGGGCTGTTTCGAAGCGTACGCTTCGGCAACGGCGCTGATTCGCGATACGAAACGGGCGATGGTGGCGGATAAAGGAAGTAAGATGTGGGAGATAGGCGGTTTGGACAAGGTGACGGGAAAAACGCCTTTCGATTATTACGAGGTCGACGAATCGGCAAAAACGGTTGTGGATAATTATATCGCGATGCTCGGAACGGGGCTTACCAATTTGGCAAACGAATTTCGACCCGAAGCGATAATTTTGGGTGGCGGCGTGTGCGCGCAAGGGGATACGCTCATTAAGCCGTTGCAAGCGTTTTTGGATAAAGAAATTTTTGCGGGAGAGAAAGGCCCGCAGGTCAAGCTGTTGGTGGCAACGCTTGGCAATAACGCAGGACTTTTGGGCGCGGCGGCGCTTTGGATGTAAAGAAAATAGGTAATAAAGGAGTAAACGAATATGATTTCATTAAAAGACAAAGTAGTGATTATCACAGGCGGCGGTAGGGGTATCGGTTTCGGGCTTTCTACGGCGTTTGCCAAGGCGGGCGCAAAGCTCGTCATCACGGGTAGAACGGAAAGCACGTTGCTTTCGGCGAAAGAACAGCTCGAAAGCGCATACGGTTGCGAAGTCCTGACGGTAACGGCGGACGGCGCGGACGAAAACGCGATTAAAAACGTAATTGCAAAAACGGTAGAACGTTTCGGTAAGATTGACGCGGTGGTCAATAACGCGCAAGCTTCGGCTTCGGGTAAAATGCTTATCGACCATACGAAGGAAGATTTGGATTTGGCGATTTATTCGGGCATTTACGCAAGCTTCTTCTATATGCGTGAAGCGTTCCCGCACTTAAAGGAAACGAAAGGCTGCGTTATTAACTTTGCCAGCGGCGCAGGCTTGTTCGGCAGAATCGCGCAGTCGTCTTATGCGGCGGCGAAAGAAGGTATCCGCGGACTTTCGAGAGTGGCGGCAACCGAGTGGGCGCCTTACGGCGTACGCGTGAACGTAATTTGTCCACTTGCGATGACGGAAGGGTTGAAGAAATTTAAAGAAGAATACCCCGAACGTTACGAACAAACGATAAAGGGCGTGCCTATGGGGCGTTTTGCAGACCCCGAAAAGGATATCGGCGGAATGTGCGTATTCCTTTGCTCGGACGAAGCGAGTTACGTAACGGGCGAAACGATAACCTTACAAGGCGGTAGCGGCTTACGCCCGTAAGCGTGGCAATCGCAACGATAGAACGTAAAAGATGAAAAGGATACGCGTTTTGCGTATCCTTTTTTTGTTGGCGCAGAGAAGAGGATTCGAACCTCCGGTAAGCTTCCACCTACACACGATTTCCAATCGTGCTCCTTAAACCACTCAGACATCTCTGCGTATGCTTTTTTCAAACAGCTTATTTATATTACTGTATTTTTTAAAAAATTGCAAGCGTTTTTGTCGGGCTTTCAGAAAAATCTTAAAAATATTTTCATAAATAAACCGCTCGCCGATAAAGACGAGCGGTTTATTGATTCAGTAGTTAATACGGCTGAAAATAGATGTCACGTGCGACATTGTAGAACAAGTAGTGCAACATATTATCCCCACAAGCACCACGGTTACTATCGCCTGTACGAGAAATCCGTGTATTGCGCCACGCTTCATTTCGCTTTTTTGTAATACCAATCCGATGATTAATCCGATGAGTCCGATAAGAAATCCCAAAAGGAAGCCGATGGCATAAGAATCCGTATCCGTATTTTTATTTGGAGCAGGCTCGCTTTGCGGTTGTGTCGGTATAGGGGAACTGTCCGCTATTTTATTGCATATCGGACAGTAAAACGCGCTCTTTGGAATAATTTTTCCGCAAGATTTACACATTTTTGTTTGCGGTACTTGTTTTACCGCGTTTGCAGTGGTTTTATTAGTTCCTTGATTGCCGATATACCCCTCGCAATGTTCGCAAAATTTGGCGTTGGGATTTGTTTTCTTTCCGCAATAAGGACAAACAATCTTCATTTCTTCCGTGCAAGCGTCGCAATATTCTTTGTCGCCTTGCACTTCTTTTCCACATTTTCTACAATACATACGCTTTCTCCTAATGTTTTATATTTATATTATATTAGGAATTTTTACGATTGTCAACAATTTTTAGGGATTTTCCCTAATAATATTAATATGAAAGTATTTCAAGAAAAGCTGAAAGAGTTAAGAAAAGAAAAAAATTTAATGCAAAAAACGCTTGCGGAGATTTTGCAGACGACGAATAGCAGTATCAGCGATTGGGAGTGTGGAAGAAGTCAACCCGATTTGGCAACGCTTGCGAAAATGGCGTATTATTTCGACGTGTCCACCGATTATCTTTTGGGATTAGAAGACGAAACGGGCGCTAAAATCAAACCGAAACTCGATTAAGAAAAAATAAAACGCACCCAATAGGGGGTGCGTTTTTCGTTTATTTTTTGTAGCAATCGCAAGCCTTTCCGTTTTCCAAAAATCCCGTATCCGAGCATTTCTTACAGGTAAACTGCGGCGACAAATCTTCTTCGTGTATGCCCATTTCCGCCAGCGTTTCGTTTCGCGCGGCAAGCAACGCCTGTTTTCTTTCCAATAACGCAGGGAGCTTCTTCGGCTCGAATACTTCCGCTTTGGCAAGCGCGATTTCCATTGAAGCAAGTTCGGCGGAAAGTTCCTTAAAGCGAATATTTTTATTCGCTTTTTGCAATACTTTGTCGGCGTGGGACAAAGCTTTTTCGCGGAGCAAAGCGTAATATCTTTCCCTGTCCGCTTTGGCGTTAATCGCCTCTACGGCGGGGGTAACGAACGTTTTTCCGCTGTTATAAGCTGTGGAAACCGTCCCGTTTTGGGGGATATCCTTGACGGAGAACACGCCGTCCTTTTTCCAATCGGCAAGAATTTTGTTCATATAGGGGATAGCGTTTGCGCTGCTTGCGCTGCGCTTTGCCGCTTCCAAAATCATCTCGTCGTTGAACGCCCAATCTTTCCAAGTGCGTATCATAGACACATTGGTGGCGCTCTTGCGCACGTTTCCGCAAATTTCTCGGATTTGCTCAAACAGTTTCCACTCGGAAGTTCTTTCCTTCAAAAAGTTCTTCACTTCTTCTTTCGCAACGATACCGTTCGCGAACAGCTTATCCACGATAACGTTCATGCAATCGAAGCTGCCGCGGTCTGTTTTCAAACAGTACAAAGCGATATCGAGAAGAGAAGAATCTTCATACCCGCAAGCAAACCATTTTTCCACGTACTCGTCAATGTAGGTAGCAGGGTTGCTTACTTTTACGCCCAATTTTCTCGCAATGCGGAAGGTCAAATTGGCAAGCAATTCTCTTTCGGAAAGATAAGCGTCTATTTCGCCTGTGTCCGTTTTACCCTTTTCGTAAAGCTCTTCAAGCGTAAAATCGAGCGAAGTCACGCTTCCCCGTTTCGTACGTTTCGCGGCGGCGATAACGCCGTCCTTGGTAAATCCGAGCGTTTCCGTCCACTTACGATAGAGCGAATAATCGGCTTCGTCGGGCTGCTTTTGGTATCCGCCGAGCGCGGCGAACACTTGGACTAAATCCTTCTCGTGCGCGTTGAAGTTAGAAAGCTCCCGTTCCACCTGTTCATAGGTCGAACAGCCGTTTTTCAGCAATTTTTTCGCCTTGTTGAAGATGTAAGCGGGGGAAACGGCTTCGCCCTGTTTATTGATACAGTATTCTACGATAAGAAGGAGCGCCTGTGGCTGAATCGGGTTTTCTTCGAGAAAGCGCATATATTTGAGATAATCGCCAGCGGACACGAATTTTCCGACGGTTTGTAATTTTCTTTGCAATTCCTTGTTAAAATCGCCGTATTGTTCATAGCGTACTTTTTTAGGCCGTCCAATCGCAGATTTTACGGGCAAATATTGCACCGTGAAAGGGGACCTGGAAATGATTTCCACCAAATCGTAATCTTCCCAAAACGCGAACGCCGCAACGATTTTCTCTTCGGGAGTTTTCAACACTTCCGCCATTGAAGCGAGCGAGAAATCGGCGTCTGAATTTTTACACAAATACAAACCGTAAAGGTAAACCTTTACGGCAAAGCCGTCCGCTTCGGGTAAATATTTGGTAATGAACTTGTTTTCCAAGGTTACGAACGAATTTCCGTCGTTGTCTTTGGAGAAAGAGCAAAACGCCATATTGCGCCTCCGAAATAATCATTAGTAGGTAGAACGTCCCCCGAAAACCTTTCACGTAGTGAAAAAGGGGAAAATGATTGTGTAAATTTGAGAAAATTTTTGTGGATTAGGGGTACTTTTCTTGATTTCTTCTTATAAATAGTGTATAATAAACGCGAGTAATTTCTACCCCCAATCGCCAAGGGTAGGAATATTATACCCGTTTTGAACTTCAAAATCAAGTCGTTTATAACCACTTTTGATAAAAAAGCGAAAAAAAGTAAAAGAGCAAGGGGGAGCGCAATGCGAATTTTGCACACGTCCGATTGGCACGTCGGAAAACGCCTGATGGGTAGAGAGCGTTT
This sequence comes from Clostridia bacterium, assembly GCA_017473605.1. GTDB lineage: Bacteria > Bacillota > Clostridia > Christensenellales > Borkfalkiaceae > Scatosoma. Next base: position 85,730 of record JAFUKM010000006.1, read on the forward strand.
GGACGAGCAATCGCAAGTCTTGGACGAAATCGTAGCTGTATGCGAGCGGGAAGAAATCGAACTCGTCCTTCTTGCAGGGGACGTATTCGATACGTATACGCCGAGCGCGGACGCAGAAGAGCTTTTCTATTCGAAAATAAAACAAGTCGCGGGCAAAAACCGAGCGGTCTTTATCATCAGCGGCAACCACGACGACGGCGTGCGATTATCGTCGATAGCCCCGTTTTCGGAAGAACAGGGCGTATATGTGGTCGGCAACGCGCGCGCGCCGATTTCGACGCAGCCGACGAGCCGCGCCACCCATGCGGTGCAATCGGGAAAAGGATACGCGGTGTTTGAAAACGGTCAAGGAGAACGGATTTTCGTATCAACCCTGCCTTATCCAAACGAAGCGCGATTCAAGGAAGAAAAGAGCGAGCTTTCGTACGTAGAACGTATGCAAAATTGGATAGCGGAAGGGGAGAGCGGTAACGTAGACAAACTTCCGTCGGTATTTCTGGCGCATATCTTCGTGGCGGGCGGTAGCGTTTCCGAAGGGGAGCGGGAAATTGATTTGGGGGGAGCGAGAGCGATACCCGTCGACGCGTTACCCAAGAGCGATTATATCGCGCTCGGACACTTACATAAGAAGCAAAAAATGGGCGGCGGGCATTGTTATTACAGCGGTTCGCCCTTGCAGTATTCCTTTGACGAGCGTCCCGATAAAAGCGTTAAGGTATTCGACCTAACGACAGCGGGCGTTACGCAGTTAAAAGAAATTCCGCTCACAAGCGGTAGAAAGCTGATGCGGTTGACGTCGGAGAGCGTGGCGGAAGGGGCGAAATTGCTGCAAGAATATCCCGAAGCCTTGATAGAGTTAAAGCTGATATTGACGTCGCCTTTGACGAAGGCGGATATAGCGGAGCTGTATAAGAACGAGAATTTGGTATCGTTGGTAACGGAAATCCGCGCGGAGGGGGAGCTTGTATTCGAGTCGAGAAAAGGTCTTTCGGACGAAGCGTTATTCGACGCGTATTACAAGAGCGCGTACAATGCAGAGCCGAAAGAATCGGTAAAAGCGTTATTTTTGGAAACACTCGCGGAAATCTCCGAGCGATAAGCCGCCTCTTCAAGCCTTTCCCTTTCACGCTTATATGTAGCATTTTGTTATGGTGCACGAAGTGGGGAATCGCTCCTATCAAGTTCAGCCGAAAAAACTTCGCTACGCCACAGGCGTAACTGCACTTAATTACATCAATCATCAAACAAGGAGAAGCGTATGAAGCCCGTATATTTGGAATTTTGCGGCTTAAACAGTTTTGAAGACAAAGCGCAAATCGACTTTTCAAAACTGCTCGCAGGCGGCGTGTTCGGCATATTCGGCGATACGGGTAGCGGCAAGAGCACGATACTCGACAGTATCCACTTTGCGCTATACGGGGAAATAGACCGCGCGCCCAAGTCGTTTAACGAGTGTATCAATCACCGCTCGGACGGGGCGTACGTTACGTTTGATTTTGAAATTGCCACAGACGGAGTCCGTCGCACGTACAGGGTAAAACGGGAACGCCGCCGTAAGAGCGGTACGACGAAAGCGTACTTGTACGAACGTACCCAATCGGGGGAGCTGCTGGCGGTTGCGGAAGGCACGCGCGAAGTGGACGAGAAGATAGAGAATATTATCGGGCTTACCTTTTCCGATTTCAAGACGTGTATCGCGCTGCCGCAAGGGGATTTTGCGGCGCTCGTCAAATCGACGGCGGCGGAACGCGTCAAGCTTGTGGCAAGGCTGTTCAATTTGGAAAAATACGGCGAACGCCTTTCCAGAGCGGTAAACGAACGGTATGCAAAAGCGGAAGAAGAAGTCGGTTTAATCAGCGCGAAAATGGAAGAAAACGAGGGTGGCGACGAACAGCTTTTCGAGCGCACGAAAGCGGAAGTATCGGAAGAAAAAACGCTTGCGGAAACCGCGAAAAAAACGCTTGCCGTTTTGGAAGAACGCTTGCAAAAACTGCTTTCGGCGCAAAAGGAAAAACAGTCGTTCGATGCGCTTTGCAACCGCTTGAACGTTTTGCAAGCCCGAAGCTCGGAAATGCAAGAAAAACGCGCGCTTTTGGAAAAATACCCCAAGGCGCAGGCGGTAAAAGAAAAATCGGACGAGTACTTGGAGACGGGCAAACAAAAAACGCTTGCAGCGACCCGATTGCAAACGGCGAAATCGGCGTACGAAACTTCGTTGACGCAACAAAAAAAGATAAAAGCGTATTTGGAAGAAGCCCGCTTTGAAGAAAGGATATTGCAGCTTTCTTTGCGGCTTCAAAAGGTAAAGGAAAGCGCGCAGGACTGCGCCCATGCCGAACGCTTAAAAAAGGAATACGACGCTTGCGTGGCGCAGTATCGGGAAATAAAAGATAAATACCCGTCGGAAGCGTTCGCGGAAAAGAAAGCGAAAATAGAAGATGAGATAGAAGCCCTCGGCGAAGATAATAATTTACTCGATTATTTGAAACGCAATTATAAAGGAGTACTGCTTGCGGATACGTACGGGGAAATCTGCGCGGATTTGTTAAATCTTGCAAACAAGCACCCCGCGGTAGAAGCGGACGTGCAGGAGCTGTTGCAAAAATATACCTTGCAAACGGTAGACGGGCAAACGGTGGATATCGTTGCAATCAATCTTTCGTTCAAGGAAAAAGAGCAGCTTCGTAAACGCTTGCAAACGGAGCTTTCGGCACTGGAAGACCGCCGTCAAAAATACGAGCAAAACGAAGCGCAAAAACAGCTTGTCGTTCAACACGGCAACTTGTTAAAGCAAAACTTGCAGCTTGCGCTCGATAAAGTTGCGGACGTACAAGGCTTGGGTACGGAAAAAGAACTTTCCGCTAAGCTTTCCGCGCTGAAAAAGGAGCAGACGGAAACGCAGCTTTCTTTGGAAAGGGCGCAGGAAAAGGCGAACGGATATTTTACGGAAACGCAAACGCAGGAACAAATGATAGCCCTGTACGCCGAACGGGAAAATACGCTTTTTACGGCGTTGAACGAGATTTTAAAAGCGAACGGCTTTACCGACGAAGCGCAGGCGTTTTCGCTTATCGACAGGGTGGGCGATTGCGTGCGTATGCAAAGGGAAGTCAACGCCTTTTTCGAAGAATACGAACTGTGCCGCCGCCGCGTGGAAGAAACGGATAAGACGCCGTTTGAAAGCTTTGACGAAACGGTTTTGCAAAAGACGGTACGGGAACGGGATACGGCAAAGGAAACGTACGATGCGCTGACGCGTTCGCTTAATTTCAAAGAAGCGAAGCTCGAACGCTTGACCGCGCTCAAAGAAAAGTATAAAGAACAGGCGAAAGTGCTTGCGGAAAAACGGAAAAACTTGCAGGTTTGCGACGAGCTTCGCCAGCTTCTCCGCGGCAATAAGTTTTTGGAATTTATCGCTTCGGAGTACTTGCAAGAGGTATGTCTTTCGGCAAGTAAAACGTTGCTTTCGTTGACGGGCGGACGGTATTTCTTGCAATACGATAAGGAGTTCAAGGTGGGCGACAACCGCGACGGGGGGAATTTGCGCGCAGTAAAAACCCTTTCGGGGGGCGAAACGTTCTTGGTGTCCCTGTCGTTGGCGTTGTCACTTTCGGCGTCCATTTGTCAAAAATCCCGCCGTCCGATAGAATTTTTCTTCTTGGACGAGGGCTTCGGTACGTTGGACGAAAAACTCGTGGAAACGGTCATGGACGTGCTTGGAAAATTGAGCAAGAGCTTTTCGGTAGGGCTGATTTCGCACGTGGAAGAATTAAAACGGCGTATCGAGAATAAAATTTTGGTAACGGGCGCTACGGAATTGAAGGGTTCTACGTTGAAGGTAGAAACGTATTGAGCGCATTGACAGAGCAAAGTGAAAAGGAAAAAGAGAAATTATGATTGTAAGCGCAGTAGCGTTATGGAGAAAATTCGATTTAACTTCACCGCTCAATCCCACGGAATGGGGCATTGAAGAAAATAAGGGCTATCGTAGTAGCCACGTCGCCTATTCGGGACACACGGTAGACGACGGAAGCGTGCGTATTTACGCGCGGCTGGCGTATCCGCAGGGCGAAGGAAAACGTCCGGCGGTGCTTTTGCTCGGCGACGTGGGCAAAGCGTTGGACGAAGAACTTGCGGAATACTTTTTGCAAAAGGGTTACGCGGTGCTTATGCCCGACTATACGGGTAAGATGCGCGCGGATAAAGAAGGAGTATTGCGTACGGTATATCCGCCGTCGCTTTCGCACGGCAATTACGAAAACCGTCAAGGCTATCGGGATATGGAAGGTCTTTCCGTAGAAGAAACGTGCTGGTTCGAGTGGACGTACGTAGCGCTCTATTCGATAGAATTTTTGAAAAAACTCGGCAATATCGGCAATATCGGCGTTGTAGGGGTGCGAGCAGGCGGCGATATCGCTTGGCAAACAATGCTCTCGCCCGATTTAAAATGCGGCGTTCCCATCAACGCGGCAGGTTGGAAATCCTTTTCGGGAATCGCGAAGTTCGGTGACGGACTTACGAAGCATTTAAGCGACGAACAGCATAGCTATATTGCGGCGGTGGAAGCGCAGTCGTATGCGCCCTACGTAAAATGTCCCGTACTGATGCTTTGCGCGCTCCGCGATTACGTATACGATTGCGACAGAGCGTACGACACGTATTCGCGTATCGGTTATAAGGACGATAATGCGCTCGTGTATTCGACGACGAGCGGCGCTTGTATCGGGGCGCACGCGCTTATCGATATGGATTTGTTCTTGGAAAAGAACTTAAAGGGTCGAGAAATTTATATTCCCGAAACGCTGAACGTATCTTTGACGGAAACGGCTGACGGGATAGAGATAGAAGTCGATTGCGATAAAGAAGGTATTTTGGAAGAAACGGGTATCTACTACGCGGAAGCGGACGTGCATACCAAATGCGCATATCGCGATTGGCGCAGAAAATTCAAGACGGACGGCAAAGCGGTAAAGAACGGCAAAGTGAAATACACGGTAAAACCGTTCGAGGGCGCGACGGCGGTATTCGTCTTTGCTTACGCGAAATATATCAACGGATTTAGAGTATCTTCGAAGATTACGGCAAAACGCCTTTCCAGGCCAAATCCTTCGGCGGTAAAAGGCAGAATGCTTTTTTCGGGGGGAGAAATGGACACGTTTTCCGTTGCGTCGTATAAGGAATACGCCATCGGCGAAATATTCTTGGAAAAGGACTTTTTGCCAAAGACGACGCAAGGCTACGCAGGGATAAAAGGCGCGTATTCGGTAGGCGGAATTAAGACGTTCAAAATCAGCTCTCCCAAATACGTTCCGCAGGAAAACGCATTGCTTGCGTTCGACGTGTACTTTCCCGAAACCAACCGTTTGAAGGTCTCGGTAGACGCGGGCGAAGTGGATAAAGATTTCGAACGCTATACATGTTCTTTCGAAGTAAAAGGCGGCGGCAAATGGAAAAGAATCGTCTTAAAGGCGGGCGATTTTAAGGGCGAGATTAGCGGTATGCAATTAAAGAACTTCTCCGACGGCAAATCGCTTGCGTTTGCATGCGAAAACGCGGAGTGCGAATTCTCGGTTACCAATATTCTTTGGCTGTAAAGGGGAACTATGTACGTTTTAAGCGAGATATTGACAATGAAAAAACCGCATCCCTGCGGCGGTAAGGATTGGGAAATCGTACGCCTTGGCGCGGACGTAAAACTCCGTTGCGTAACGTGCGGAAAATTCGTCAATCTCACGAGAGACGAATTGAAAAAACGTGTAAAATCCGTAAAAAAGGAAGAGAGTAATGACTGAAAAAAGCTTAAAAGATACAGAGCTTTACGAAGAGCGGTTTGGCTTTAAGGAGCGGAATTCGGCGTTCCGTTACTATATCGTATTGCTGGCGTTATTCCTACTTATTTTCGGGGTACGTATTTATTTCACGACGGCGTTCGGCGGCGTAGTGGTGGACGGCGCGTCTATGAAGCAGACGTTGCAGGACGGTCAGCGTTTGCTGATGCGTCCGACGGACGAAAGACACGAAGCGGATTACGGCGACGTCATCGTGGTATACGTGGGGGATTATCCCGAATTTCAAGGCGCTTCGCAACCCGATTATTTGATAAAGCGGTTGATAGCGAAAGAAGGCGATAAAGTATATTGCGTTGCAGGGCAGGTATACGTGCAGTACGGCGGCGAAGGGGAATTTATTCCGTTGGACGAGCCGTACGCCTATTACGCCTATGGCAAAGCGAATTACCATTTTCAGGAATACGAAGTGGGGGAAGGGGAAGTCTTTTTCCTTGGCGACAACCGTCAAAACAGTATGGATAGCCGTTACCCCACGTATTCGAAGTTAAAAAACAGACTGTATAAAGAAGAAGATATATGCGGCGTAGTCCCCGATTGGGCGATAAAATACGACGGCATATTAGAATTTTTCTTCTTCCCGTCCGAATCGTTTTCGGGCAGCGAATAACGACTAATAAGGAGTATATCAATTTATGAAAATCAGAATTACGTCGGACAGCACGTGCGATTTAAATCAACTCACGCAAGAAAGAGATATAGGCATTTTACCGTTGCAGGTCAATTTAGGGAATAAAGCGTATCACGACGGCGTGGATATCACGCCGCAAGACATTTTCGATTTCGTGGCGGAGACGAAAATTTTACCTAAAACGAGCGCGCCGAGCATTGGCGAATACGAAGAGTTTTTCGAAGAACAGTTAAAAGGCTACGACGAACTTATCCACTTCAATATTTCCGCGCAAAGTTCAGGCTCGCATAACTTTGCGAAAGAAGCGGCGAAAGCGTTTAACGGCAAAGTTCGCGTTATCGACTCGAAGGCGCTTTCTTCGGGGCAAGGCTTGCTTGTGTTAAAGGCGGCGGATATGCGCGACGAAGGTAGAAGCGGCGAAGAAATCGAAAAGGCGGTTTGCGAACTCCGTAACCGCACGAACACGTCTTTCGTACCCGACGCGCTGGACTATTTGCATAAAGGCGGCAGATGTTCGGGCATGAAAATGCTTGCGGCGAACATTTTGAAAATCCACCCGAAGATTGTGATGGTGGACGGCAAATTGCAACAAGGCGGCACGTATAAAGGCAATATGGAACGTTGCATATCCAAATACGTAGAAGAACTGTACAATACGTATCCTTCTTATGATAAAACGCGTTGCTTTGTCACGCACAGCAGCGCGGAAAAAGAACTCGTAGACGTAGCGAAAGCGAAGGTTGCGGAGCTTTTCGGATTCGACGAAGTCATCGAAACGGTAGCAGGCTCGATAATCACCAGCCATTGCGGAAAAGGCACGCTCGGGGTGCTTTTCATTTATAACGATTAAAGTAGAGAAAAACAAGTAGGGGACAAAACAATGATATCCGTTTACACCGACGCCGATTATCTTGCGGCGTACAAACAAAAACAGCGCATTTTTACGGGATTTTGGGCAATGACGTGTACGTATTTGGCGATATGTATCGCTATGCTCGTATACCATATCTCGTTGCCGTACGCGGCGAAAGAAGACGTAATTCCCAAGATAATCACATACGTATTCACGGGCGCGTATTTCGTAATTATTTTTCCGTATATGTCGATAAAATACAGCAGAGTCCGCAGATATTGCAAAATGCTTTTCTACGTATGCGAAGGCTTGAAAATGGAAGAGAGCAACTATTTTTACACTTTCCGTACCAAGAACTTGCAAAAAGACCATATCGACGTCGTGGGTTGCGCGTTTGAAACGTGGAGCAAAAAACGCCAAGAGTGGCAAGAACGCGAAGTATACTTTGACGTAGAAAAACCGCTTCCCGGTTTCGAAAGCGGCGATTACGTGCGCTATATTTCGCAAAGCAACTTTTTAGTGCAGTACGAAATCCTTGAAAAGCACGCTTACGAATTCAGCGAATATGAAGAAGACGAAGAAACCGAAGAAGAAACGGACGAAACGGTAGAAGCGACGGAAGAAACGGAAGGAGAAGAACAATGAGAGCGGTTGTAACGGTTACGGGCAAAGACAGAACGGGTATCATAGCGAAAGTAAGCAATTTCCTTTGGGAGAAAGGGGCGAATATCGAAGACATTTCGCAAACGATATTGGGCGAATATTTCGCAATGATAATGATAGTGGATATATCGGGCGCGAACACGGAGCTTGCGCAGCTTGCCGCTGAGTGTTCGGAAATGGGCAAGCAAATCGGTATGTCGATATATATGCAGCACGAAGATATCTTCAACGCAATGCACAACGTATAATACGGGAGAGAAGATATGTTCAGCAACAACGACGTATTGGAAACGATAGCGATGGTAGAAAAGGAGCATTTGGATATCCGCACGATAACGATGGGGATATCGCTCTTGCCCTGTATCCGCGACAGCGCGGAAGAAACGGCGCGAAAGGTCTACGATTTGGTTTGTAAAAAAGCGGAAAATATCGTCAAAACGGCGAGAGACCTTTCGGGCGAATACGGGATTCCGATTGTGAATAAAAGGGTATCGGTTACGCCTGTGAGCCTTATTACGGCGGCGTTCCCCGAAAAATCACCGCTGGTCGGAAAAGCGCTCGATAACGCGGCAAAAACGCTGGGTATCGACTTTTTGGGAGGCTATTCGGCGCTCGTGCATAAATCGACGGCGGATTACGAACGGATTTTTATTCAAACGATTCCCGAGGTTTTGGCGGAAACGGAACGCCTTTGCGCTTCGGTCAACGTCGGCTCGACGAAGTCGGGTATCAATATGGAAGCGGTAAAACTGCTCGGCGAAGTCTTCAAACGAGCGGCGGAACTTACGAAAGACAAAGACGGAATCGGCGCGGCGAAGCTGGTAGCCTTTTGTAACGCGGTGGAAGACAACCCGTTTATGGCGGGCGCTTTCCACGGCGTAGGGGAAGCGGACGCGGTTGTCAACGTCGGCGTATCTGGCCCTGGCGTCGTCAAACACGCGCTCGAACAAATTCCCAATGCGGATTTGACGGAAGTGGCGGAGCAAATCAAACGTACGGCGTTTAAGATTACGCGGGCGGGTCAGCTCGTAGCGAAAGAAGCGGCGAAACGCTTAAACGCGCAGTTCGGTATCGTAGATTTGTCGCTTGCGCCCACGCCTGCTATCGGAGATTCGGTGGCGCAAATTTTGGAAGAAATGGGCATAGAAACGGTAGGCGGCCACGGCACGACGGCGGCGCTTGCGCTTTTAAACGACGCGGTGAAAAAAGGCGGCGTAATGGCAAGTTCAAGGGTAGGCGGACTTTCGGGCGCGTTTATCCCCGTTTCGGAAGACATCGGTATGATAAAGGCTGCGCAAAAGGGCGCGATAACGCTGGATAAATTGGAAGCGATGACGTGCGTTTGCAGCGTGGGCTTGGATATGATAGCAATCCCCGGCGATACGCCCGCTACGACGATATCGGCAATGATAGCGGACGAAGCGGCAATCGGTATGATTAACAATAAGACGACGGCGGTACGTATTATTCCCGCAGTGGGTAAAGGCGTGGGAGAAGAAGTAAGCTTCGGCGGACTTTTGGGCAGAGCCCCGATTATGCCCGTGCATAATTGCGATTCTTCAAAGCTTATTTTGCGCGGCGGCAATATCCCTGCGCCTATTCACAGTTTCAAAAATTAAGAGAGTGCATTATGGAAAGAAAGAAAATAGAAACGAATAAAAAATGGGATACCCAAGCCCTGTTCGAAAGCGACGAAGCTTGGGAAAAGGAATATCAAGCGGTAGAGCGCGAATACGGCGCGTACGATTTTTCCGCTTTTGACAACAAACTTTCGGATAAAGCCACGCTACTTCGCTGTTTATCTTTGTGCGACGAAGTGTCGCGCCGTATGGAAAAACTGTATATCTACGCGCACCTTCGTCACGACGAAGACGTACGAAACGCGGATACGACGGCGTCGCTCGCCCGCATTACGTCCCTGTTTTCCAAGATTTTTTCGCGGTTCGCGTTTATCGACCCGCAGCTTACCGCGCTCGATGAAAAGACGTTGCAAGCGTTCATTGCCGACCCCGATTTTAAAGCGTACGATTATAAACTGAAAAAGGTGGAAAAGAGCAAGGCGCACGTTTTGAGCGAAAAGGAAGAAAAATTGCTTGCGCTCAGCAGCGACGTGTTCGGCGGTTTCCAAGACGTGTTTATGATGCTCGATAACGCCAATCTCAATTTGCCCACGGCGACGTTTAAGGGGGAAGAAACGCAAATGAGCCACGGTATGTACGGCGTGGTGCTGCATACGGGAAACGCGCAAGAGCGGAAAGAGTGGTTTGAAAAATACTACGATTCGTATATTAAGCTCATCGACGCGATTACGCAAACGTATTATAACAACGTAAAAAAGAACGTTTTGTATAAGACGGTAAGAAACTATAATAGCTGTTTGGAAATGGCGCTTTGCGACGAAGACGTAATGCCGATTGTGTACGAAAACCTTATTAAAGCCACGCACGAAGCGCTGCCCGTTATGCACGAATACGTTTCCGTAAGAAAGAAAGTATTGTCGGAAGAAGAACAACACGTCTACGATTTGTACGTTCCGCTCGTGGCGGACGCGGATATGTCGTTGCCTTTCGACGAGGCGTACGATTTGGTTGTGAAAGGTTTGGGGGCGCTCGGTAAAGACTATCAAGCGCTTTTGGAAAAGGCGAGAAAGGAACGTTGGATAGACGTATACGAAAACGAAGGGAAACGCAACGGCGCGTACAGCGCAGGCTCGTACGACGCGCCCCACCCGTACGTGCTTTTGAATTATCAGCCCACCACCAACGATATCTTTACGATAGCGCACGAAATGGGGCATGCGTTGCATACGTATAAATCGAAAAACGCGCAGCCGTATTCCAAGGCAAGCTATACCATTTTCTTGGCGGAAATTGCAAGTACGGTCAACGAAGTTCTGCTTTTGAAATATTTGTATAAAGAGAGCAAGGACAAGAATTTGAAGAAATATTTGCTTAATTACTATATGGACACCCTTCGCGCGACGCTTTTCCGTCAAACGCAGTTTGCGGAATTCGAACAAAAGGCGCACGAAAAGGTAGAGAAAGGGGAAGCGTTAACGAAAGACAGTCTTTGCGCGCTGTATTACGATTTGAATAAACAATATTACGGCGAAGGGCTTGTCCACGACGATAAGATAGCGTACGAGTGGGCGAGAATTCCCCATTTCTACAATGCGTTTTACGTGTACAAATACGCAACGGGTATCATTTCGGCAATATCGATAGTCAAGCGTATTTTAACGGAAGGGGAAAGCGCGGTAAAGGACTATTTCGAGTTCTTATCGTCGGGCGGCAGCACCGACCCCGTTTCCATCTTGCAAAAGGCAGGCGTAGACTTGACGACGGATAAACCGTTCAAGGCGGCAATGACGGAATTCGAAGATACGCTTAACGAGTTTAAGAGTTTGTTAGACTAACGCCTTGTAGCAACTTCACTTTTACGCAAAGCGTAAAAACTTCACTTTTATTACACGATAAGGAAGAAAACACTATGGCAATCAACGTAAACACAATGCCTTATAACCGCGACGCGGAAATGGCGCTTTTGGGCTGTTTCTTGATGGATAACGATATCGTTGCGGAGCTTGTGGAAAAGGTTTCGGAAGAAGACTTTTACCAAGAATCGCATAAATTTATTATCCGCGCAATGCGAAAAGTATTCGAGAGCCGTAAGCCCGTGGATTTGGTTACGGTATCCGATTATTTGGATAGCGAAGGCAACTTGGATAAAGCAGGCGGACTTGCATATCTTACCGAATTGGCGCAAATCACGCCCAGCGCGGCAAACTATAAATCGTATTACGAAATCGTTACGCGAGACAGCGTCAATCGTAAACTGATTCGCGCGGCGAGAAAGATTATCGAAACGTCTACGTCGTCTACGGACGAAAAGACGTCGTTAAACTTTGCGGAAAAGGCGATTTACGATATTTCAAGAGAAACGGAAACGTCGGCGCTTTTGGGTATGGAAGAAGGGGATATCATCGGCGACGTCTTGCATAAATTCGAGATGTTGCAAACGGACCCCGATTCGTTCAAAGGCGTGCCGACGGGATTTAAGCACTTGGACAGAATGACCAACGGTTTGCAGGCGGGCGCGCTCATCGTCCTTGCCGCCCGTCCCGGTATGGGTAAAACGTCGCTCGCGATGAACTTGGTCGAACATGCCGCGCTCCGCGCGAAAAAGACGTGCGCCGTGTTCTCGCTCGAAATGCCAAGACGTGAAATCGTGCAAAGACTTATTTGCTCGTATGCCAACGTGAGCATGGCAAACGCTTTGGCAGGGAAATTGAGCGCGAAAGAGTGGAAAAAACTGATGGTTGCCGCGGATAAATTGCGTACGAGTAATATTTATATCGACGATTCGTCGCGTATCACGCCCAACGAAATCCTTTCCAAATGCCGTAGATTAAAGACGACGGCAGGCGGCGTGGATATGATTATGATTGACTATATCCAGTTGATGTCGAGCGGCGATTCGAAAATGGCAGGCGCGGAAAACAGACAACAGGAAGTCGCGTCGATTACCCGTGATTTGAAGATTATGGCAAAGGAATTAAGCGTGCCCGTTATCGCGCTTTCCCAGCTTCGCCGTATCCAATCGAAAGAACCTACTCTTTCCGACCTTCGTGAATCGGGCGCTATCGAGCAAGACGCCGATATCGTAATGTTCATCAACCGTCCCGAAGCGGTGGCAACCAGCGAAGAATTGGAAACGGGTAAAGTCGTGAAAGGCGCGGCGGAACTGATAATCGCCAAGCACAGAAGCGGCGCGCAAGGCAGGGTGTCTTTGAAATTCATCGGCGAGTGTACGAAATTCGTGGACGTGGACGAACAAAACAAGGAAGACGAACCGCCCTCGTATTCGTATGCGCCGCAAGAATACGACGACGACCAAGAATACGAAGCGCCCGAAGACGATTACACGCCTCCCGAACCGCCTATGCGTAAAGGGGATTTGAAGGGTATGGAAGACGAAGAATTGCCCTATTAAGCTTATGCAAACGAAGATAAAACCGATTACGGAAGAAAGCCTAATCGAAGCGAAAAACATCATAGAAAACGGCGGCGTGGTGGCAATCCCGACGGAAACGGTGTACGGCTTGGGCGGCAACGCCTTTGACGATACCGCCGTCAAAAAGATATTCGAAGTGAAAGGTCGTCCCAACGACAATCCGCTTATCGCGCACGTGCATAAGGATTACGATTTGTCGCAAATTGTCGACGAGCAGCCGCCTTATGCCAAGAAACTCCGCGAAGCGTTTTGCCCCGGCCCTTTAACGCTCGTCTATCCGTCGAAGAATAAGGTTAGTCCGTTTGTGTCCTGCGGCTTGGATACGCTTGCGGTGCGTATACCGTCGCACGAAGGGGCGCAGGCTTTTTTGAAGGCGGTGGGTATTCCCATCGTTGCGCCCAGCGCCAATTTGTCAAGGCACGTCAGTCCCACTTCGGCGCAGCACGTATTCGACGATTTTGACGGAAAAATCCCGCTTATTTTGGACGGCGGAAATTGCGTTGGGGGGATTGAGAGTACGGTGTGCGATTGCACGGGAGAATATCCCGTAATTCTCCGTCCGGGATTGGTTACCAAAGAGATGATTGAAAGCGTGGTCGGCAAGTGCGGAGAATATATCCCGAAATTGGAAAAAGGGGAAAAGGTAAAAAGTCCGGGGGTGTTGTACAAGCACTATTCGCCCCGATGTAAGACGGTGCTTTTTTCGGCAAAAAACGTGGAAAACGCAATTTTGCGATATAGGCAGGAAAGCCTTGAAAATAAAGGCGTAGCGGTTCTGTGTGAAGAAAAGTGGATTTCGCTTTTTGAAAAAGCGGGCGCTAAATGCCTGAATCTTGGGAAAAATCAGGCGGAAATGGCAACGCGCTTGTATCGCTTGCTTCGGGAAGCGGAAACGGTATGCGACGTGCTCATCGTGATAGAACCGACGGAAAAAGGCGGTATTATGACGGGGGTTATGAACCGTTTGCAAAAGGCTTGCGCTTCGGAGGATATCCCCCACGAAAAGGAATAATTTAACGAAAGCAAAGGGGCAGGTACAAGGTGAAAAGAAAGACGTTGAAAAAATTAATCGTGTTCGTATGCACGGGTAACACCTGCCGTTCGCCGATGGCGGAGTATATTTTCCGCAAAAAAGCGGAAGCATTGGGTTTGACGAAGCTGAAAGTAACGTCGGCGGGCACACACGCGGTAAAAGGCGACAAAATGAACGAAAAATCGGCGGAAATCCTTATAAATAAAGGGTTTGACACGGTTACGTTCAAAGCGAAAAGCATAGACGAAAAAATGCTGAAACAATCGCTTGCAATCGTTTGTATGACTGACGCTCAAAGGGATATGCTGATGGAAATGCGTTGGCAGGTTTTGCGCGCGGCAGGCGAAGAAGAAATCGAAAATAACGTCTATTCGTTTTCCGAACTTGCAGGGTATCAAGTAATGGACCCGTACGGAAAAGATATGGAGTGTTATCGCTACGTATACGAGCTTATCGAAGGGGGTATGTCCGCGTTGACGGAAAAATTGCTGCCCAAACAAATACAAGAAAAACTGAAAGAAAAGCCGAAAACGGCTACAAAAACAACGAAAAAAACGCCAAATAAAGGCAAAAAGGAGAAAAAAATATGAAAATAGCGATTGCATGCGACCATGGCGGCTTGAATTTGAAAAACGCGATGAAAGCGTACGTAGAAAAACTCGGACACGAAACGGTGGATTTCGGTACGTACACCAAAGATTCGTGCGATTATCCCGATTTTGCGGCGGCTGCGGCGGAAGCAGTGGCAAGCGGAAAATGCGAAAGGGGTATCGTAGTATGCTCTTCGGGTATCGGCGTATCGATTGTCGCAAACAAAGTACCCGGAGTACGTTGTGCGCATTGCCACGATTTGTACTGCGCGAAATACACCCGTTTGCATAACGATGCCAATATGATTGCTTTTGGCGAAAAGGTTGTCGGGGAAGGCATGATGCAAGAAATCGTGTATACGTTTTTGACGACGGAATTCGAAGGCGGCGAACGCCACGAACGTCGCGTTGCCAAGATTAAGGCGTTGGAAGCAAAGTATAGCAAATAAGGCGTTAAACGCGCATGGGTAGGGGTATATGCAACGGATTATAGCCATTGGCGGCGGGGAATTGAGAGAAAGAACCACGCTGAAAATAGACGAATATATCGCAGGACTTGCAAAGGAACGAGCGGGGGAAAGACGCGCGAACGCGCTGTTTATTCCCACGGCAAGCCACGATTTTATGCCCTATTATAACACCTTTCATAAGGTGTATACGGGTGTTTTCGATATCAAGACGGACGTTGCATTGACCGTATTCAAAGAGCCTGATTTAGAACGCCTGAAAGCCAAATTCGAGAAAGCGGATATGATATACGTGGGCGGCGGGGATACCGTTTTTATGATACAGTCTTGGAAAAAATCGGGATTGTTGTCGCTCATTAAAGACGCATATGATAGGGGCGTTATTCTTGCGGGACTTTCGGCAGGGGCGATTTGTTGGTTTTCGGATATTTATACGGACTCGGCTTTAATCAACGGAGAAACGGAAGAAAAGTACGCTATGTTTTCGGGATTAGGTTGGAAAAAAGGCGTAATTTCTCCCCATTATAACGTAAGAACGCTTGACTTCGATAAAATTGTGTGCTATAATTACGAGAGTGCTTTGGGGATAGAAGACAACGCGGCAATCGTGATAGAAAACGGCGAAATTGTCGGAAGCGTATCGAGCGGCGGCAAAGCGTGGGAGCTTATCCGAAAAGACGAAAAGATAGAAAAAAGGGAAATTGCGGAGATATAAGCGATTTCCGAACATACGCGGACGTGGCGAAATTGGCAGACGCGCAGGTTTCAGGTTCCTGTGGGTAACACCGTGTGGGTTCAAATCCCTTCGTCCGCACCAGTAAATCGACAAGTTTCGATAGAGGCTTGTCGATTTTTTCCTATCTATACAAATTGCTTATACCAAGCAAAAAAGGTGGCAGTAGTCTATTGACAAAGAAAAAATGTATGTTATAATACGTTCACGTTTGCAAGCGAAATAAAAGGTACGTGAGGTATTATGGGAATTTTAAGTGACATATTCGAAAGTGTAGTTAACTTTTTTAAGGGAATAACAACAAACTATAATAAGTCGAATCGATGGAAAGAGTGGCTGTTGGGGAAAAACCCGAATCATTGTTGGTATTGTATAAAACAAAATCATAAGATTTTTGAAGTCATCAATGGTGTGGTGTATATTCCTGAAGGGGAACGAGAACCACCAGTTCATATGAATTGTGGATGTTATTTCGATTGGTTGAGAATGGTTGCAATAGGTGCGGCTACAATGTTTGGGGCAGAGGGGGCTGATTACTGGATATACCATTATGGAAAGTTGCCAGATAATTATATATCTAAAGAAGAAGCAAAAGCTCTTGGATGGAAACCGATATTAGGTAATTTAGATGAGGTTGCACCAGGAAAAATGATAGGTGGAAGTGTTTATGGGAATCGCGATAGAAAACTTCCTTCCGCGCCAGGAAGAATTTGGTATGAATGTGATATAGATTATCAAGGCGGTTACCGTAATAATGCGCGATTAATTTATTCGAGCGATGGCTTAATCTTTAAGACGGACGACCATTACACGTCGTTTATAGCAGTTGAATAAAAGGAGAAGTAAAATGACAAAATACATATTTAATAGAAACGAATTTGCTTGGGCGGAAGAATTTTACGACGTCATCAAAAAGAAAATGGGACTCCCTGATTATTTCGGCTGTAATGCGGATGCGCTTTGGGATATGCTGACGGGGTATATTGATACGCCTTGTGAAATCGTTTTGGTTGGATTTGCTAAAGAAGAAAACGTATATAATAAAAATTTTCTTCAACGGATTATTTCTTGCTTTGAAGATGCGGCAAAAGAATATCCTGAACAATTCAAGGTGACAAAAATAGCATAAAACTCTTTTCCGCTGGGTTCAAGTCAGTAACCCAAAATCACTTTACAGCAGAATTGTACATAACGGACAAAAATGCAGGACGCCGTGGGTGTCCTGCATTTTTTTTAATTTCTGTTTTCGTATAACCAAAGCTCTTTTAAAATATTTTCAGATAAGTGCGCTTCTACAAAAGAGTATTTGCCACGTGTGCCGATTTCTAATAATGTACCCGTATGCTTGAATCCTAAAAGGGCAGGGGGTAAATGGGTGACAATGTCGTTCAAATTCCGCACAACGGTAAATTTTGTCCAACGCGCTTTCAGTTTGGCAGTAGGGATACCCCAAAAGACGCGCGGCGAGCCAAAACCGTAACTCTCTGTTGTGGTGCGCAGGTCGGGACGGTGATACCAAACGTATTCGTGGCAAAGCATAGCAAGCGCGCCGCCGTGCGAATAACCTGCAATGACTATTTTTCGTACGCTTTTATCGGAAATTTCATCTGCGAGAAAAGGCTCGATTTCCTTCCAGGTTCGCAAAAATCCGCGGTGAGCAAACCATACCGTTTTTCCCATACGCTTGTAAGGTTTTACGGGGAAGTCAAGGTTGTTTTTCCAGTCGTTTTTGCCCGACGAGCCTTGAAAAAAGATATAAAGCGCGTCGTTTTCCCGCTTCACGGCGTAATTGGCTGAACGCCCGACTTGGGAATAGGGAATATGTAAACAAGCGGAAAATAAAGCGTATAAAGTCATAATTTACCCTCCTTTTTACTATATTCTGTCAACGAAAAAAATGCGAAACGTATTCCCGCTCCGTGGAAATATTTTCCAAATGAAATCAAACGACGTATTGCTTGGGCAGCCACCGCTAAAAGCGCAAGTCCTGTTTGATTGAAAAACAGCGGCTTTCCATGGGTGCAGTAGTTTTCTTTTATCAAAATGCGAAAAACTCTTGTCAAACGTGTAAGGCGTATGTTATACTGTATAAGGCACGCGCAAGGGGGGAGTGTTTATGAAAATCAATCGTTTGACGAGTTTTATCATTATTGCCGCAGTTTACGCTTTGGCGACAGTCTTAGGCGTATGGGTATATTTTGCAATTTCGGGCGCGGTATGGCTGCGCTTGCTGATTGCCGATTGCGTTGCTACGGTAGTAACGTTCGTGTTCAGCTTAATTTTTCGCAATGCGTCCGTGTACGACCCGTATTGGAGTGTACAACCGATAATCATCGTATTTGCCTTTTTATTTGCGGGCGGAGTAACGTTACCTAAAATTTTGATATGCGTTATAATCGGGCTTTGGGGCGTTCGGCTGACGGCGAATTGGGCATATACCTTTCACGGATTGGCTTATCAGGACTGGCGTTACACTTCGTTAAAAGAGAAAACAGGTGCGTTTTATCCGTTCGTTAACTTTTTCGGGATACATCTCGTTCCTACGTTAATCGTTTACGCCTGTACGTTGCCTGCAATATACGTAATGCAAAGTTTGGAATCGTTTAATCCCCTTTGCTTGATAGGGCTTGTTATTTCTTTGTTTGCCGTCGTTTTGCAAGCTACGGCGGATATTCAAATGCATAAATATCGTAAAAACCGCACGGGGAATTTTATTCGAACGGGCGTTTGGAAATACTCGCGTCACCCGAATTATCTTGCGGAAATTTGTATGTGGTGGGGAATAGCCCTTTTTACCGTTTTTCAGGTCGGTTTTGAGTGGTATTATCTAATCGGCGCGCTTTTAAATACGTTGCTGTTCTTGTTTGTAAGTATTCCGCTGGCGGATGGGCGACAATCAAAGAAAGAGGGTTTTGCCGAATATAAGCAGCAAACGCGAATGCTGCTGCCTATTAAAAAACACAACGGTTTGGGTAAAAAAATGGAGCGGCAGTGAAAAAATCCGCAATTTACTTGATTTATTTTTCGTTTTGTAGTATGATAAATAAGTAAGATATAACCGCAAGGAGAAAAAATAATGAGCAAAACTGTAAAAGACATTTTGAAAATGATTGAAGAAAACGACATTAAAATGGTTGATTTCAAGATGGTGGACATCAACGGGCAATACCGCCATGTAACGATTCCCGCGCAAAACTTCTCGGAAGACACGATGAAGAGCGGTATCGGTTTCGACGCGTCCAACTACGGCTATGCCGTCGTGGAAAAGAGCGATATGGTGTTTATTCCCGACCCCGATACGGCGCTTATCGACCCGTTCTGTTCTATCCCTACGTTGTCTATGACGGGTAACGCAATGATTATCGATACGCCCGAGAACCGTCCTTTGCCCCAATACCCCCGCAATATCATCAAGGCGGCGGTGCAATATATGAAAGACAGCGGCGTTGCCGACGAAATGTTTATTTTGCCCGAATTCGAATTTTATCTGTTTGATAAAGCGGGTTGGGAAATTAGCGGTAAGGAAATCAGCGCGTGCGTGGATGCGAAACAGTCCTATTGGAACAGCGCAAACGAAGGGCTTGGTGTAGTCGTTCCAAAACAAAAGAACTATCATATCGCAAAACCGTTCGATATCTCTTACGAGTGCCGTAGTGAAATGTGTATGCACATGCAAGAGGCGGGCGTGGAAATCAATTACCATCATCCCGAAGTGGCGGCGTCCGGTCAGTTTGAAATCGAGCCGCAGCTTGGCGAAATAGTGCATATGGCGGACGCGACGATGATGATTAAGTATATTATTCACAACACCGCGCTCAAATACGGCAAAACGGCTACTTTTATGCCCAAGCCTATTTACGGCGAAGCGGGCAGCGGTATGCACGTGCATATGCTTCTTATGAAAGACGGGCAGCCCGTATTCTCGGATGATAACGGTTACGCGCATTTGAGCGAAACGGCGCATTACTTTATGGGCGGTTTGTTAAAGCACATTGCTTCTCTTTGTGCGATTACCAATCCCAGCACCAACTCGTTCAAGCGCCTTGTGCCCGGTTTTGAAGCACCCGTAACGGTAGGGTACGCTACGTCGAATAGAAGCGCGGTTATTCGCATACCTGCCTATGCGAAAACGCCAAATAAACGCCGTTTCGAATTGCGTAATCCCGACGCTACCTGTAACCCGTATTTCTGCTATGCGGCAATTCTTATGGCAGGGCTTGACGGCGTGAAGAATAAAATCGACCCGCACGCAAACGGTTGGGGACCTTATGACGTGAACTTGTACCATTTGCCCGAAGAAGAAAAGGCGAAGTTGCAAGGCTTGCCTACGTCTTTGGACGCGGCGCTCGACGCGCTTGAAAAAGACCACGATTATCTTACCGTTGGCGGCGTATTCCCCGAAGAACTCATTAAGAATTTCGTGAAGAATAAACGTGAAGAATGCAAGCAAATGGCGGCAATCCCTCACCCTGCGGAATACGATAAATATTTCAATTTGTAATAACGGAAACAAAATAAAACCGCGGAGCGCACGCCCCGCGGTTTTCGTTTACTCTTTTCGTCCAATTAAATAATCGATGTCTTCATCAAAAAAATCGGCGATTTTGCAAAGAGTGGATAGGGTAATTTCTCTTTGACAAAGCAAATACCGAGAAATCGTTTGCTGGGGAATATCCACCTTTCTCGCAAATTCCGAGATACTCATATCCCCTATAAGAAGCTTTAAGTTTTGTGCAAATGCTACCGTAAATTTATTCTCCATATAACTATTTTACACCAAACGGTGTGATAAAATGCATTTATAAAAATGAGTAAGGAGATTTTCATTATGAAAAAAATATAACAAAAATGCTTATTGCGTGCGCGTGCTTGTTTACGGTTGTGCCTTTATCCGCTTGCAGCGGTTCTGCTTCGGGAGAGCCGACGGGGGATGGCGGGCATACCTGCTCGTTTGAAGGCGTTTGGTCGAAAGACGCGACGTATCATTTCCATAAGTGTGAAGACGATACTTGTGATGAAACGGCGGACAAGGCTACGCATAATTTGGTGGAGTACGTTTGCAGCGTTTGCGGTTATGAAGCGGAAAGACCGTCGGCTGTTATTACGTACGAAAACTATTACAATACGGCGAAGAAAATGGAAGGAACGTACGTAGGCGAAGGCGCGGATAGAAAATATTATTATGAGACCAATTTGGTGGAAACGTATCCCGAAAACTAAACCTTACATCCCCGAAAACCGCTTGATTTTCGGGGTTACTTTTGCTGTTTTTCGATAATCTTTTTCGTCTATTTGTTTGACAGCGCGGGAAAGATTATGATATAATGAACTCAATAAGAAAATTTTACTCGTTAAGAAGAAGGAGCAGTTTTATGGTTGATATGTCTTTGATTCAAAACGCAGACCCCGAAGTGTATGCGGCGATGAACGACGAGCTTTGCCGTCAACGCGAGAATATCGAGTTGATTGCAAGTGAAAATATGGTATCTCCCGCGGTTATGGCGGCAATGGGGTCGCATCTTACCAACAAATATGCGGAAGGGTTGCCCGGTAAACGCTATTACGGCGGTTGCCAATACGTAGACGTAGTAGAGAACCTTGCAAGAGAACGATTGAAGGAGTTGTTCGGTTGCGACCATTGCAACGTACAACCGCACAGCGGCGCGCAGGCGAATATGGCGGTGTATTTCGCTATGCTTAAACCTGGCGACACCGTTATGGGTATGAACCTTTCCCACGGCGGACATCTTACGCACGGCTCGCCCGTTAATATGTCGGGTAGCTATTTCAATTTCGTGGCGTACGGCGTTTCGGAAAAGACGGAAACCATTGATTATGATGAAATGGAAAGAATTGCGGTAGAGTGCCAACCCAAGCTTATCGTTTCGGGCGCAAGCGCATATCCCCGCGTACTCGATTTCAAGCGTATCCGTGAAATTTGCGACAAAGTAGGCGCGTATATGATGGTGGACATCGCGCACATTGCAGGGCTTGTCGTGGCGGGGGAACATCCTTCGCCTGTGCCTTACGCGGATTTCGTTACGACGACGACGCACAAGACGTTAAGAGGTCCCCGAGGCGGCGTGATTATGTGCAAGGAACAATACGCAAAACAAATCGATAAATCGGTATTTCCCGGCAATCAAGGCGGTCCTTTGATGCACGTTATCGCGGCGAAAGCGGTGGCGTTCAAAGAAGCGTTGTCATCCGAATTCAAGGCGTATCAGCGTCAAATCGTGCTCAATGCGGCGGCGATGGCGGATGAGTTCCAAAAGAACGGCGTTCGTCTTGTTTCGGGTGGTACGGATAACCACTTGATGCTTTTGGACTTGCGTGAAACGGGCGTTACGGGTAAAGAACTCGAAAAGATGCTCGATGAAGTGCATATTACGGCGAATAAGAACACGATTCCTTTCGAAACGACTTCTCCGTTCATCACGAGCGGGCTGCGTATCGGTACGCCTGCGGTTACGTCCCGTGGTTTTAAGGAAACGGAGTGCCGTAAGGTAGCGCAACTCGTTGCTCGCGTTATCAAGGAAAAGGAAGCTTGCTTTGACGAAGTAAAAGCGGAAGTGAAAGCGCTTTGCGAAAATTTCCCTGTTTACGCAAACGATATTCTTTAATCAAATGATAACGAAACCGCGTTTGCCAATAGGTAATCGCGGTTTTACTACACATAAAGGGGGATTATATGGAAATATTACGGTATGAGCAGTTGGACTACGTATGCCGACTGCCTGAAAACTTTAACGAACAAGAGAAATATCCGCTCGTTATTTACTTGCACGGCGCAGGCGGCAGGGGAAGAGATACGCAACTGATATATACGCATCCTTTCTTTTCCGATACCGCCCGTTTTTTGAAAGGAGCGGTGTCCGTAGCGCCGCAATGTTACGCCGATTCTTGGTTTAACATTTTCGAGCAGTTACAGCGTTTTATCGAGTATGTATCGGGGCAAAGCTATATAGACGCGACTCGCGTATACCTTATCGGCGCAAGTATGGGGGGATACGCAACGTGGCAAATGGCAATGGCTCGACCCGAGCTGTTTGCGGCGGTAGTGCCTATTTGCGGCGGCGGTATGTACTGGAACGGGGCGCGTTTGGTGAATATGGGCGTGTGGGCTTTTCACGGAGAATCGGACCCCGTCGTGTTTTGCGAAGAGAGTAAAAAGATGGTAAAAAGCGTAAACGATAACGGCGGTAATGCGAAATTGACAGTATACGAAGGTGTAGAGCATAACGCTTGGTCACCGACGTTTTGTAACGAAGAGCTTTGGATTTGGCTGTTAAAGCAAAAGGCGCATTATAAAGAGACGAAATCGGCATACGATAACGTAAAACAATTCGGTTAAAACGGCAACCCCGTCCTTGCGATAGGCAAGGACGGGGTTTTAATAACTAAAAAGGAAAAACGCTAATATTTTTATTTGATACTATCATTTTTCAATATCCATGCTGCTAAAATACAAACATACAAAAATGTCTTATGAAAGATAAGACTTTTTTTAATACATTTAAGACATTTTTGTCTGAAAAATACGGTAAAAAACGGACGGTTGTTTATGGACGAATAAAAAAACGGGAAAAATCTTGACAGTGGGTATTGCCAATGTTATAATAATACATATATTGTATTATAAAATAGTACATAAAAAATACATTAAAAGGGGCGAGGCGTGAAATGAGGAAAATAAGTAAGATTGCGGCATTTTGTTTGGCTGTCGCTTGTGTGACAAGCAGTATAACGCTGGGCACTGTGTTTGGCTCGGCGGTGGATGCGGACGTAAATACGGATGGGGGAACGGAAGATATGGTGAAAATCGTAGACGGAAAGACTTACCAAAAAACGGCAGACGGCAAAATCGAAATGGTGCAAGACCAAAATTTCCATACGGGAATTAATTTGTTGGGAGTACATCCCAGCTACGACGGACGTGAAGTGAAAGCGCGGCTGGATTATAGCGGAGAGGCGCTGAGCGCTACGGATATCGACCCTTGGGAAATGACGCAATGGTATTCTTCTCCGTCGTTGGCGGAAGGGCTTACGCATACCACTCAGGGGGATTACGAATATTTTAAGGGTTCGGCGGGCGAGAAGCTTGTGCGTGTAAACCGTTATAAAAAGGAATTGTATATGCAACTGGATACCCGTTATACATTGGAAGAAAAGAACGGAAGCCAATGGCCGCATATCCTGATTGAAAAATCGCCTACGTATAAGCCGACTTTCGGCTCGTTAAACAGCATAAATGCGAGTTTGAAATTCTCCATTGAGGACTTCCAAAATTTTAACGATGCAAACGGCGGACAAGCGGCGCAGGTATCTTGGTGGTTCTTTGTTACGGACGGTACGAACGATTGTTGGTTCGGGCTTCCGTTATTCGATAATAGACAGGATATCGACGGCTTGGGTACGTACGTCGGGGACGAATTGGGCTGGGAAGCGAACACGCTTGACGCGACGGTGAAGGTGGCGAGAAGTCGTTTTGCGCCGCATATTACGCAAGTAAAAGTGGGTACCATGTACGAGGTGAACGTTGATATTAAGGAATATTTCCAAGTGGCGCTTGATCAATTAAAAACGAAATATACTAATTTTAACGCGAATATCGATAATTTTTATATTACCGGTTGGAATTTCGGTTGGGAAATGCCGTACGGCACGTATAAAGCCGGCGTTTGCGTTTCTGATATCAGTATCCTTGTAGAAGAAAAATAAGGAAGGTGGACGGTATGAGAAAATTGCGATTGAAGATGATATGTGGGACAATGGCGCTGCTTTCAGCGGTTGCATTTTCGGGCTTTGGCTTGATGACGAAAACGGAAGCGAAGGCAGAGAGCGTTTGGGCGTCGCGAGGGACTGGCTCGCCCGTGGCAACGGACGCTGCGGACGGGTATCAAAAAATCGACGGTTTGACGGCGTGGGGTACGGGTATGTATCAAGGCGCTGTGCAACTGGACGGTACGAAAATCAGCTTTTACTCGACGGATATCCCCGTAAGTGGCGGTGGACACGAGATGTTCGGCGTTGCTATTGGCAATACAAGCGACGCATATCCCTCTTTGGATAGCTCTTTATTTACAGCGTCGGCGTGGACGAGGATGGCTGATAACAACGGCGATTTGCACGTTATAAACTTTGGGGAATCGCACGCCACGGCTACCTATCACGGCGGCGAGGGCGTGGCGTATGCGGACGCTCTTCTTACCGATAATACGTTGAACGATAGGACGGCTTCGGCGCTGGCGTTTTCTTCGGAAACGACGGAGATGGGCGTTGCGCTCTCCTTCCGTTATCAAGCGTCTTTGTCCGCTTGGGAAGTGGAAGCGGAAATCACGCACGGCGCTCTTTTTTCCGTTGACGGATTGACAACAACGTTTTACGTGCCGGATGAGAAAATTCTCGGCGCGGGCGTGGGCGCGGATAAACAAGTGTATATCTCCGCAATCGGTTTCTACGACGGTTCTCCGAGCGGCACTGCGATAAAGAGCTATTTCAAAGTGGAAGAAATCGGTTACGATATTCTCTTCGACGCCAATGGCGGTACGGGCGAGATGCAAAGTCAGCATATCGCGGAAAACGGTTCGGCGGCATTAAGTGCGAATACGTTTATTAACGGGGATAAAATCTTTATCGGTTGGGCAACGTCGCCTGACGGACCTGTCGTCTATAAAGACGGCGCGACGTATGCTATGGGGACGGAAGGAACGACCTTATATGCGAAGTGGTTGGATAAAAATTTTGCAAACTCGTCCGTGTCCTATATTCAAACGTCGGGAGAAATGACGGTTACGAAAGGGCAACAGGGCTTCGGCTTTTCGGCGGTTGCCGCAGGGCACGAAGTTTCCGCGCTTATTTCTACGAGTCGTTATACCATGGACGGCTTTTCGGCGCAGTTGAGTATAGAGAACGGTTTTACGGTAGACGGGGCGCAAATTGTATTTGCGTTGAAAGACGCGCAAGAAATTTGGGAAAGAACGGACGAATCGCCCGTTTGCAACGGCGTGTATGTAACGTTTACCCGTACAGGCTCGAATACCCTGTCTTACGCCGTGTATTTGTATAAGACGACTTCCGTGATAGGTGGCTATGCGTTACACCAACGTGGGGAAACGGTGGAGAACGTGCCTTATAACGGCGAGATTGCCGTAACGTTTGAAAATGCGGCGGACGGCGTTTATACGAACTTGTCGGTGAACGGCGTGGCGTTCGAAGAAAATATTATGGTGAACGAGTGGAAAAACGTATTCACGGACGGCGTGAGCGGATATATGCTCGTGCAAGCCCTTTCGAACGGCGAAGCGTTGCAAGGCAGCGTGCAAAGCGCTCTTTTCCCGATAGAGCCGGAAGATACGGGTAGCGACGACGGGAACGGCGACGAAACCACGGGCGGCGGGAACGCAAACGACGACGCAACGGACGGGAACGATACGAGCGATTCTACTGTGGGAGGCTGCAAGGCAACGGCGAGCGGCGTCGGCGCGTTGGTGACCGCAGGGGCGTTGACTTTGTTTATCAAAAAGAAGAACAAAAAACGCTAAAAAGGCGAAATCAAAAACAAAGCGGAGCGCAGAAGCGCTCCGCTTTTTTACGTCAAAACAATAAAACGATAAATATTAAAACTCCGATTTGACAAGACGGATTTTTTCCTCGTCCGTGATTTGCCGTGTGGAATATCCTTGTATGAGATTAACGGGGATTAATTGACTCGTATTGCGAATATTCTTCCCGATTAAAGCCAATTTTAACAATTTTACGGCGTTCAACCCAAGTTTAAAGCTGTTTTGCTCCACGAACGTAGGGAGTTTCGCGCCGCTGACCAACTGGCTTTCGTCCGATTTGAAATCCAAGAAAACAATTTCGAATTTGTCTTGATAAGATAAATGCATTTGCTTAAACATTTGGATTAAATGTAAGCCGCTTGCGTAGTCGGCGGTGATAATCGAGGTCAAGTTGGGATGCGCGGCGAGATATTGTTTGAATTTTTCGCAAAAGCTTTTAGACGTAGGGTCGCTGTCGCCGTTGAACGTGAAGAAATAGTTGTTGTAATTGTTGTAATTGCTTAACGTGGAGATGTAACTTTCCTGTCGCACCGTCAAGGTCGTATTCGTTTTGATGTTGGAGTTGAAGAAAAGAATATGTTCGTGTCCGCGTTCCAATAAATGCTCTACCGCCACCGTAATCGCCGTTTTATGGTCGGAGGATACGTATCCGAAATCAAGCCCGGGCAAATAACGGTCGACGAGCACTATCGGGAAACTGCTGGTGGCGAGCTGAATCAACGTGGGATTATACACGTCGTTGTCGATTGGGTATAAGATGATACCGTCAACGTTCATCTTCATATATTCTTTAATGAGTAATTGTTCCCGCTCCAAAGACATATTGGAGGACGCGACGAGGAGCTTCATGTCCGACGTGGCTTCCAATACGGCGGAAAAAATTTCCGCAAGATGCTGGCTGTTGGTAATAGGCAAAGGTAAAATCAAAGCGATTTTCTTAAAATCGGGCAAAGAATTCGTTTGTAAAAAGGGGGAGAGCATTTCTCTCGTCGTGTTTTTGTTGATATACGTGCCTTTACCTTTGATACGCGTCAAAAGATTTAAATCGCAAAGCTCTTTGAACGCTTTTCGCACCGTGATACGGCTTACGCCTTGCAATGCGGCAATCTCCATTTCCGTGGGGAGTTTATAGGCGGAAATCCCAAGGTTTTCCGAGATGAGCTGCGCAAGATAAAGGGTGGTTTTTTGATACAAAAAAGTCTGTTGGTCGTACATATTTTTTCACCTTTCCATATAGATATGTTATATTTTTCCATTATTATAATACATAATTTGTTTTAAGTCAAGGCTTTTTTAAAGGAAACGCAGAATAATTACTCAAAAATTGCGCTTAAACGCGAAAAAATTAAAAAAAATCTTGGGAAAGGTATTGACAAACGGCATTTTTATGATATAATATGGTATGAAAATAATGTTATATTGATTATAACATATTCAATACATTTCAACCCCGTTGTTTTGCCGAGTGGAAAAATTTTCCGCGTCAGGGAGGTAAAGAGAATAGCACGGGGGATTTCAACGATTTTAAAGCGATTTGCTTTGAAAATAAAATTGTCAATAAACACAGGGAGGATTATTATGAAGAAATTTGCAAAAATGGCGGCGTTATTGTTTGCCGTCGGGATGACGTTCAGCGCGTTTGCTGGTTGTAACGTAGCCGATAGCGGCGACAATACCGGCGGCGGTGGCGGTAACAACGGCCCGCTTGAAGAAGTGGAAAAGGGCGATTATACGGAGTTTGTAAAACTCAAAGTAGACGGTGGCGGCGCAAACCGTGCGTACAACACGACGACTTCGCTCGAATACGACAAGTACAGCAACCCGTACCCCTATAATACGTTGGAAGCGTTGATTGAGGAGTGGAATAGCAAAAACTCTTCTACGTACGGATATTATTTCGCATTGGAGGAGTCGTCTATCAATAACGAACGTGATACGATGGTGCCGCAGCTCAACAATAAAACGGCGCCCGAAGTTTGCTACTATTTGCCTACGACGATTGCGGAAGACCAAAATAAGGGTTGGTTCTACGATTTGAAGACGGTAATGGAATCCCCCAATAAGTACAGCAAAACGGGCGAAGCGGGCAGCGTGAAGTGGAAAGATTTGTACAGCTCGGAAGATTACGGCGGATTCTTCTCGCCCGACGGACAGCTTTTCACCGTTGCGTTGGAAAAGAACCCTATCGGTATTATGTACAACAAGACGTTGTTTGAGGCGGCAGGAATTACCGAAACGCCTGAAACGTTCAAGGAATTTATGGAAGTGCAAGATAAATTGAACGCTTATGCGAAATCGGTAGGTCGCGCGGACAAGGGGATGAGCGAAACGTACATTACGCCGTTCTTCTCCAAATATCCTTGGTACGATTCCTACATAGAATCTTCTTTGATGGGACCTTACCTTCAATATCTCGACGTTATCAATGTGGACGGATATGTGGACGCGGAAGAATTTGCGCGCGGCTCGGTAAAGAAGCATAACGGCGTTGCGTTGTATTCTCCCAAGTCGGCTTTGATGGAAGAAGTGTACCGTTTGATTCAAATTACGACGAAATACTACCCCAGCAATTTCGAAGGGTATTACACGGAAGAACAATTCGTGGAGGGGAATATCGCGATGCTTGAAGTAACGGGCGGTACGATTCGCGATATCGAATCGCAAATTGCGATGTTGAAGAGCAGTGAGCAATTCGAATTCGGCGTATTCCCTTATCCCGTATTAGAGCAGGGAACGGGCAGCGAATATTACACGACGATGGACGCTTCCTATTTCGTACGTCGCGGTCTTTCGGGATACAGCACGGGTTGGGCAATCACGAACTCCGCTATGGCGAAAGACACGGAAAACGGAGATACCAGATGCGTTGACGCATGCGTAGACTTGTTGCAATGGCTTAGCTGTAAAGAAAATAACGATAAGATGGTAAACGACCTTGCTTGGGCGATTCCTCTTTCGGGCAATACCGAATACGAACACTTTAAATCGCTTGCGGCTGCGTACGAAGCAGACGCCGACAACGCAAAATCGGTTGCTTGGGCAAGTGCGACGGTTGGCGGTAATATGAATAAAGACTTCTACGACGTAACCGTAAATTTGCGTAAAGAACTTATAAACGGGAAGAAGACGATTTCGGAAATTTTGACGGCGTTGAACTCTTCGTTTATGTCGCAAGTAAATGTCTTGTATAAAGCAAATAATTGGGATGCGAATGCTTGGCCTGAATATCCCGAAGAACTGAAATAATCCGAATAAGGAAACCACAAAAATGGATGATAAAAATATGCAAATGGCTCCGACGGATTTGTTGGACGATATAGAAATATTGCTTGAACAGGCGGACGCGAATTCCGCCAAGCCTGTTCGGCAACCCACAAAAAAACGTATGGTATGGCGCGAGTATATGGGCGTTCTTTGGATATTGCCTGCCTTTGCCATGCTTTGCGTATTTTGCTTATGGCCCACGTTAACGGCGTTTTTAAACGCCTTTACCGATTGGGACGGTACGAATCCCGGTAATTTTATCTTCTTGGATAACTTTATCGATTTGTTTCAAGATAAGCTGTTTTGGCGCTCGCTTCTCAACGTAGTAATTCTTACGGTGGTTTGTATGCTCTTGGGTAACGCGGCGTCGGTCATCTTGGCGGAATTGATGTACAATCTCCATTCGAAGTTGGCGCCCGTATACCGTTTCCTGTTCGTGTTGCCGGCGATGATTCCCAGCATTGTTACGATGTTGCTTTGGGAACGTCTTATTCTCGGCAGCTCGTCTACGTCGGTTATGAACCAACTCTTGATGGCGTTTGGGGCAAAACCCAGCGGTTGGTTTACAAGCGGCAATACGGTAACGGTATTCCTTTCCATCATCTTATATAACTTCCCTTGGATGGGCGGGACTTCCTTCCTTATCTATTTGGCGGGCTTGAACGGCATTGACGAATCGGTTATCGAGGCTTCCCGTTTGGACGGGGTAGGTACGTGGCGAAGAGTATTCGTTATCGATTTACCGCTTTTGAAAGGACAACTTAAATACTTCCTTGTTATGGGTATTATCGGCGGTTTGCAAAACTATACGATGCAATACGCTATCACAAAAGGCGCGCCGGGCGAATTGATAGGGGATTTGTATTCGGGTACGATGGTTCCCGGTTATTACATTTATAACCTGTTGTACGATTCTTCCCGTCCCGGTCCTTACGGATATGCGTGCGCGATGGGTGTGGTTATGTTCGTTATTATAATGATTATCACCGTTATCAATAACAAGCTTTTGAAATCGGAGGAGTAAGCAAATGAGAATTGTTACTAAGATTATACATCATCTTGTCATTATTGCTCTGTTGT
The DNA here is from genome assembly GCA_017473605.1 of Clostridia bacterium. Taxonomy (GTDB): domain Bacteria; phylum Bacillota; class Clostridia; order Christensenellales; family Borkfalkiaceae; genus Scatosoma. The sequence goes on from JAFUKM010000006.1 coordinate 116,468, forward strand.
TTTTGTTGTTATTACCTTTTTATTTGATGATTATCAACAGCTTAAAGGTAACGCCTGAAATTTCCAGCCATCCTTTTGCGTTCCCCGGAAGCGCCAACGCGATGTTGTACGTCGGCGCGTATAAGGAAGCGTGGCAGCTTGTAAGTAAGTTCATTTTGAATACCGTAATCATTGCAGCGCTTGAAATTTTCGGCGTGGTACTCTTTTCCAGTATGGCGGCGTACGGTTTTACCCGTTTCCGTTTCAAGGGCAAAGAGTTGCTTTTCACCGTATTTCTTTCGTTTATGATGATTCCCGGTATCTTGACGTTGGCGTCGCAATATTCGCTCGTGTATACCGGTTTGAATTTAAGACAGTCGATTGCCGGCGTTGTATTGCCTGCGATTGCAGGCGGTATGCCCGTCAATATCTTCTTGATTAAAACGTTCTTTTCGGGCGTGCCCGACAGCTTGTTCGAAGCGGCGGAAATCGACGGCGCAAGCCATATGAGAAGATATTTCACCTTTGCGCTGCCGTTGTGTATGCCTATCCTTTTCACGATTGGGCTTTCGACGCTTATGGGCGCGTGGAACGACGTAATTTGGGCAAGACTCATTTTGCAAGGTAAAGCAGAATTATATACCATCAGCGTCGGTGTGTTCGTGCGTATCGGCAGCAGCAATAAGTCGCTTATGTACGCGGCGTATACGATTGCGAGCTTGCCTTTGGTGCTTGCGTTTGCGCTTACTTCCAAACAGTTTATCAAAGGCTTGACGAACGGCGCAATCAAAATGTAAAAAAGGAGCGAATATATGAGAAAACTTAGTTTATTTTTAGCGGCGTTGTTAGCGCTTGGCACGTTGGGCTTTGTCGGCTGCGGCGGCTCGACGGGTGGCGGCTCGACGGGCGGCGGCACGACGGGCGGTGAAACCACGGGCGGTGGCACGACGGGTGGCGAAACCACGGGCGGCGGCACTACGGACGATACGCAAGATACGAATATGTTGTTCGACCCGAAATTTGAAAAGGGTATCGGTATTTCCGCGTTGCAGTCCAATTTAATGCAATATACCGAGTGGAATTACGGCTCGGATACGCAAGACGACCATTTTTGGCGTTTGGGGCAGTACGGCGATTTGTCGACGACGAGAACGGGTTACGATTCTTCGAAAAACGATTTATTCCCCGGCGTGGAAAGCATTTTCGGCGACGAGCCTGCGTTGGGGGTTATGGAGACGAAATCGGACGGTACGCATACGCTTACCAGCCAATCGGGTAGCAAACAAATCGGCGTAAACACGCAAACGGGTACGGTATCGCTGAACGTGAATACCACGAAAGAATATATCAACCAATCCACCAACAAAACTCAAAAGCGCGTGGACGGGGAAGACTGGGTACATATGATTTTATCGCAACAAGCGGGTACGGTAAGACTTTCGCAAGTAAGCTCGTTTGTTATGGAGCTTGATTTTACGTTGACGAAAAGCACCATTTACGATACGAGTATCGGCGCGGCGCAGTTCCAATGGATATTCAGCGTAAACGACCCCGACAGTTCGTACGGCGATTATTTCTGGTTCAACGTATGCTTGTACGATAACCGTTACGAGAAGTTCCCGGGTACGCAAATGGTAGACAGCGGAAAAGCGGACGCTACGGGTAAATTCATCTATGCGCCTACGGGCGAAGAGCTGTTCGGCGAATCGGGCGGTAAGGTAGAAGTAGGCGTGAAATACCACGTACGTTTGGACCTTTTGGAATATATGGAAAACGCGTTTACTATTGCAAAATCGAAGGGAGCGTTGAAGGATTCCAGTTGGGAAAGCATGACCGTAACCAGCTTCAATTTGGGTTGGGAAGTGTCCAACCTTGCGGACGTTGGCGTGGATATTTCCAATTTGGCGTTGTATAAAGTAGATAAAGCCTAAAAGAGCACGAAGAAGGCAGGATTAGAAAGTTGGAAAACTTTGAACACAAAAAAGTCGCGTCTACGGTGGATGCGCACACCGTAGGCGGCGGCACGGATTCTCACAGAGTAGAAAAAATGGGCCATTACGGCTCGGACGACAGTGAACGGCAGGTATTGTTGGAACGACCTTGCGTTATTAGCGCTACGCGTAAAGAATTATTATCCGATTTAACCTTTTCCAAAGGCTTTTCGGTTACGGGGTTTCACTCCAATTCTTCCAAAGGAAAAGGACAAGGATATTTCACCTACGACGGGATGAAAGCCGCGGGCAATCCCGATTGGAAACTTGCTCAATGGGGCTGTTTGAAAGATATCATCACGCAACATAAATTTACGCGCGAAGGCAACGTGTTTTCGTATGACGACGGCGGTAAGTATATCCGCGTAAATACCGATTGCGTAGGTCAAATCGATATGGGTATCAAGGGCAGCGTAGAATATTCGAGAGATAGCGCAGGCAACCATAGAGAACGTATTTCTTTGGAAGAAAATTGGCCGCATATCCTTATCGAACAAATGCCCGAAACGCGTATCAGCCGCGATTGCAGACGGTTGTATATGGAAATCGATTACGTCGTAGACGAGTGCCGTTCATACGTGGACAGACGGAATTATCCCGTCAATCCCGAAATCAACGCGGCGCAATTCCAATGGTTTTTGCTTTTGCAAGACGGCGACGAGAACAGCCCTTCTTTCGGGCATAATATGTGGTTCGGTTTCTCTATGTTCGATACGCGCTCGGAAGGCGGAACGCCGAAACCCTATCAGGAATACGACGGCGGCAAAGAAGACAGCACGGGCTACTTCATCTATATGCCCACCCTTCGCGACCTTGTGAAAAATACGGGGAATTTTATCGAGTCCGTTCCTACGTCCGTCGTCGGTAAACGGGTACGTATAAAAATCGATATTATACCCGAGCTGCAAAAAGCGCTCGATATCGTACAAGGCTACGGCGAACTGAAAGGCGCAAGCGTAGGAAAGCTGAAAATAATCAGCACGAATATCGGTTGGGAAATCCCCGGTAATTACGACGTGAGCGTGAAAATAAACTATTTGAATATGTACGAAGAATATTAAGAAAGCAGCAAAACGCAATGGGTTTAGCAGGATGAACAGTCTACGTTTTGTAAAGTGATAAAGGAGGGGTGTATGAGAAAATTTTGGAAAAAAACAATAGTCAGCGTTCTCGGCATAGCTTTGATATCAACGGCAGTCGTCGGTGGCGTAAGCGTTGTGGAAGACGACTCGGTAAATGCTTCGGCAAGCACGACGGTAGACCAAACTTTTGACAAGAGCAATATCGTTTTAACGGTAGGCGTTATTACCGACCCGCATATCGGGTACACCAACTCCGCAGACGCTGCGGGTTTTACGAACATAGAGAAATTACAAACGGCGCTCAGCCGTATGCAAGCGATTGGCGGCTTGGCGTCCGGTTTACAAGCGGGAAAAGCGGCGGAAGATTGCGATTTAGACGCGCTCATTTCCGCGGGCGATAACACGCAAAACGGCACGGCTGCGGAAGCGCAACAATTTATCGAAACGCTGAAAACGGCGACGAGCGGTTCGATAATGGGAGACCACATTGCCATTGACCCTACGAAAACGCCCGTTATCGCGGCGCACGGCAACCACGACGTTTATTGGTCGGGGTGTATGGATAGGGAGACGTTTTACAACACGTACGATGCGTTGGGTATGTACAAGTTCGATAAAGACTTGGATGCGGCAAAAAGTGGTAACCGCCACGTAGAAGTAAACGGGTATCACTTCCTTACGGTAGATATTGAAACGTACTTGCCCAATGAAAACACGCTTTCGGCAACGACGGAAACGTGGTTACAATCGAAGTTGGAAACGATATCGGCGGAAAATCCGGGAGAACCGATTTTTGTTATCAGCCACTCGCCCGCAATGAATACCATTTACGGCAGTATTTTGGCGGAAGCAGGTTACGGCGATATTACGCAAGACGATTCCACGGCAGAGTGGGGCGCGTCGGTAGCGCTGGATAATATTTTGAAAAACTATCCGCAGGTAATCAATATCAGCGGACATACGCATTACGCGAGCAATCACGAGCTTTCGATTATGCAAACGACGTATACGAGCTTTACGCCCGGCGGTTGCGCCGATTTGGACGCCAATACGGACACGGCGGAAACGCAATCCGCAATGCCCAACCCGCGCACATATTCGCAAAGCGCGGTATTGGAAGTGGACGTGAATAATAACGTATGTATTACGCGTATTGACAATATTAAAAACACACCGATTCGCGAACAAATTATTATTCCTGCGCCCAAGGCGGATAACTCGCACTTGATACCTTACAGCTATACGCGTGGGGAAACGAACAGCGCGCCTACGTTTGCGGACGGCGCTGCGCCGAGCATATCGGTGAGCGGCACGACGGCGACGGTTACCTATCCCAAAGCTTCGGACGACGATATGGTATACAGCTACCGTATCACGGTAAAAGACGCAAAAGGCGCTACGCTCAGTACGGTAACGACGCTTGCGCCTTGGATAGATTATCCGAATCTCGCTAATATACCCGACACGCTTTCGTATGCGTTTAGCGGCGTTTCTTACACCGCGTCCGACGTGGGCGCGATTGAAGTCGTCGCTATCGACTGTTGGGCAAAAGAAAGCGCGCCGTTATATAAATTCTATAAAGCGCCGGGCGTTGGATACGGTATTATCGACTCGGACAACACCGTTTCGGTAAGCTCGTTGGCGAACGGATACGTGCAAATCAGCGGTATGGACGCCGAGGGCGAACGCGTGTATTATAACGACCTTGTAACGCTCGACGGTTTGTCGGTATCCTTCTATTCGACGGCGGTTTCGGGGAAACAACTCGGATTCTATTTCGGTAGTCCGAGCATTGACGTGCAAAAGCCTTACTGGAACGAAACGGGCAATACGACGCAATTTGCGGCAATCAACTATCAATACCCCGGGTATGACCAAAACCGTTTGCACTTGACCACGTATAGGACGAATACCGCCCCGAACGCAGCTTCCGTCGTGTATCCCGACGCGGATTGTACAAGTGTAAATAGTTCGGGCAATCCCACAGGCTTTCAGTTGGCTACTTCGCACGTTGCGGATTATACCGAAGGCGCGCTTATCGGGTATAACGTTACGTTTACGAGCTATAACGACTACGTTTACGCTATCACGGTAAAGATGACGCACGGTATTATGTGGGGTAATCCGAATGCAACCAGTCCGCAGAAAAACTGTAATTACGATTTGACAACGGATACTTCCACCGTATATCTTCCCAAATCGGCGTTAGCGGATACGGTGGACGCAAACGGCAAAGTACGTTTGTATTTTGCAAGCTTGTCTACGTCGTCTTTGTATGCAAAGGTAGAGGATAACGGCGCCCGTAACAGTAACGCGGTATACGATTACGAAGGCGCGAACCAAGGCGCGACAAACGGCGTATTCTCGGGATATTCGTATAAGAGCGCAACGCTTTCGGCAACGTATTCGGAAACGGACGACGAATATACGACGCTTGCGGGCTTTGCGGGCTATACGGCGCAAGCAACCCGTTTCGTATATAATAGAAGAATGGCGATTGACGGTTTGTCGGTAACCATGAAATTTACTACGGGGACGGGCGTAAATGTCCGCGATGCTATGGGCTTTATCTTGACGGGCGATAATACGGGTAACGTTTGGTACGGTTATAACTCGAATTATCCGACAATAGAGCAAGCGGCGTTCGCCGTAACCAACTGGACGAATATTTATCAAAACGGGTCGCAAGACCGTTTGCACATAAGCAATACGCACGACGACGCTTATAGTCCGATAATTTATAACCGACCATACGCAACTATCCATACGGGACTTTGCGCGTGTAAAACGGCGGATGGAAAGACGGAACAAAGTGTGTGTAGCCAAAGACATTTTGGCAATTCTACAACGCATACCTACATAGCGAATCATGAGGAAACCAACGAATATACGATAACTTTCCGAGTGTATGACGAAAATTGGTATGCGATAGATATCGTATGCCCGAACAGAAACTCCGCTCAGCCTGCGGAAAACGGCGTAACGACGGTATATATGCCCACAAGTACGCTTTCGGGTATCGTAGACGAAGCTGGATACGTATACGTTATGTTTGCAGGGTTCACGAGTGGTGAAAACCCCGCGTCGTCTATGGACGTAAAGGTTACGAACGTGAAAGCGGAAGAGTGGCTGGCAAAATACGAAGAAGCGATTGTAAACGGCGCGGACGCGTTGACTTTGGCGCGTTACAGAGCGGTTGTGGCGGATACGCTGATGACGCTCCCCAACGAACAACGCCAAGCGTATAACGTACAGCTTTTGGCATTGGATGAAAAGAGAACTGCGATTGCCGACGGCGTAAGCAAGACGATGAGCATGACCGTTTCTTCCGATTTGATTGTCAACCATTACGTATATTTGCCCGTGGCGATAGAAGCGGAGAGCATAGAAGGCACGTGGACGTACGGCGGCGAAACGGTGGAATTGACGGGTAAATCGCTTGGACGGGTAACGGAAGAATACTCGTTTGAGGACCCTGTAACGGGAGCGACAAAAACGAGCAGTAAAACGTTTGTAAAATATGCGTTTAATATCGACGCGCTCCGTCCGCAATGTATGACGGATACAATTACGTTGGATTTCTACGCAAAAGACGGAAACGGGGAAACGCTCGTGCATACGACGGTAAGCGATTGGACGATGAAGAGCTATCTTGAAGGCTTCGTCGACGGCGACGTCGATACCGCGCTTGAAAAGCTTGTCGTAGACTTGCTCGATTACGGCGCGGCGGCGCAAACGTACGTGGAATACGAAACGGACGCGCTTGCAAACGCTACGTATACGACGACGGTAGACGAAACGGCGCTTGTAGAAAACGTATCGAACGTAACCAACGTAAAAATGACGAATATCGACGGCGAAAACGAAGTGAAGTTTACTTCCGCAACCCTTACCTTGCGCGATAAAGTAATGATGCGCGCAAAGCTCGTTGTGGCAGACCTTACGGATGCGGAAACGGGAGAAGTAACGGTTAGCGGCGCAACGTACGCGGCAGGCTTGACGGCTACGGTTACGATTGGCGGAAGGGTATACGACGCTGTAACGGGCGAAGAAGTTACCGACGGCAATACGGCGTTGACGACTTTAAAAGCTTTGAGCACGAATTATTTGTACCTGTACGACATTATGCCTACGCAATACGACGAAACGGTAACGTTTAAGGTGTATAAAGGCGATACGTTGGTGGTTACGCTTACGTACAGCGTACACTCGTACGTGGCGAATAAATATAACGAAAAGGACGATTCGAATAACGATACGGCGAACGCGGCGTTGACCAAGGCATTGTGGGCGGTTGGTTACAGCGCGGAAGAATACCTGCTTTCGTTGAACGCTTAAAGGAGAACGACAATGAAAAAAGCATATACGGAAGTATCCATTGAAGTCATCACGTTTGACGAAAACGTGTATACGGACGTGGTTATCAGTTCTCCTACGCTTGAAGAGGACGAATTCGGCGATAGCGTATTCAATTAAACGGAGGCGGCTATGAAAAAAAGATTTACTTGGCTTCTGATTGCGCTGACAGCCTTGTGCTTGTGTTTTACCGCGGCTTGCGACGGTTGTAACGCAACGCCGCCCGACGATAGCGACCGCACGAGCACACAAGAGCCTGTTAATCCCGATGACGGCGGCAACGAAACGCCCGATGACGGCGGCAACGAAACTCCCGACGATAGTGGCAACGAAACGCCCGACGATAGCGGTAGCGAAACGCCCGACGATAGCGATAGCGGAACGACTGACGACAGTCAAGACGGCGGCAGTACGGAAGAAACAAACCCCAATGGACCGATTGAACTTCCGGAAAAGCCCGTTTGAGAAGTGAAATGAAGAGCCGCCGTGCAGGTGGCTACAACGAAAATAATAACCGAGAAATCGGTGGATTATAAGCATCTTGAAATTCAAAAAAATAAAAAACAGGAGGAATAAAGATGAGAAAACAAAAATTGGCAAAGCTGTTGTCTTTCCTGATGGCGTTCGCTCTTATCGGCGGCGTTAGCGTTTCCGCTGTAAGCGCGTACGCAGAAACCACGGAAAGCGGCACGACAACGGAGAGCGGCACGACGGAAGAACCCGTCAGCACAATCGTAGAAGACAAAGAGTGGGCACCGTATTACTCGGATGGCGTAAGCGTTGGGTATGATACGGCAACCAACAAATCATGGTTTAGCGGGTTTAGTGCGAACGGTCAACGCGTCGGATTGGAAAGAAAGGTAAAATTGGACGGTTTGGTTGTACGTATCGGTTTTAAGGACGGGTATACGGGCGGACGTTTCGGTTTCGGTTTCGTATCTGCTCCCGATAACTATTCCGCAACGCCCGCGGGCACGGCGGAAACTGCCGGTAACCTTACGGTTGTAACGAAACAATACAACGGACAAAACCGTATTTATCTCACGAGCGACCATAACGTGTCGATTGCAACCAACGAAGACGGTACGACGACCAATCCTTTCGGCGTAGCTACGGGTTTCGTTTCGGCAGATAACGGAAGTGCGCAAGAGTATGCAATCACTTTCAATAAGGTTTCTAACGGTGCGGACGAAACAAGTAACACCGATGACGACGTATGGACGGTTACGATTAAGATTATTACGGGCGCAACGGCAGCGGGTCAAAAGGATAACAAAACCGTTTGGTTTAATGGCGCAAACTTGAAGAGCACGAAAACGAATGCATCCGTTTTGGACGCGAACGGCGCGTGTTATCTTTCCGCTTGGGGTTTTTCAAATACGCCTGATTTCTCCTTGCAACTTGAAACGGCGGACGATAGAGCGGTAGAAAGCGCAATGGCTGCTTACGAAACCGCGGCGGCAAAGGTTAGCAATATTTCCACGATGAAAGCGGCGGTAGAGGCGAGAAAGGCTGTTGTGGCTGTGCTCGATAATATCGGCGACAACACCATTGACGCTTATAACGCTCGTTTGGCTGCGGCGGACGCGAAATACGCTACGCTTGCGGAATCGCTCAAAGGTACGGACGCAGAATGGGTTGCTCGTGAAACGGCAACGGCGATTTACGACCCGCTTACCGAAACTTCGGCTATTTCCGTAAACGGTTGGGCGTGCGCTATGACCAACGAAAACAAAGTGAAGCTCGACGGCTTGAAGGTTACCATGAGCTTGGCAGACGGTTGCGAGGCTTGGACGACGAACTCTCGCGTAGGTTTCGGTCTTGTAAGCGCTACGGGCGATTACGCTCCCGATAGAGCGAACGCGGCGAACGTTTTGGTTATACCCGGTCAGTACGGTAGCGGTACGCAAACGCGTATTTATCTTGCGAAAAACCACGATAGTGCCGTTTCCGCAAATATCGGTTACGCAGATACCGCGCTTACGAACAACCAAGCGTTCGGCGGTGTAGGTGCAGACCAAACGTTTGTCACGACGAACGTACCGAATATGAAAGTCAGCGCGGAATTTGCATACTTGGAAGAAGCGGGCGTTTGGTCGATGACGCTTACGCTTATCGACGGTCAAGCGTTCAGCGGGCAGGCGAGCGCGGTTACGGCGTACTTCTCCAAGGATTACGCGGATAGCGTTTTGGACGAAAACGGCGAATGCTACGTGCAAGCGTGGGGTATAAGCAACAGCGCTTCTATCGTTTACGAAATCGAGGACGACAACAGTAAAGCGTATGCGGAAGGTACGTTGCAAGCGGCTGCGGACAGCGCTATCGAAGCGTATGCAACGGCGGTTGCGTCGGTTGTGGACGTAGATACGTATAATGCGGCGCTCGCGGCGAAAGCAACCGCGCAAGAAGCGATTGCGGCGCTCCGTGACAACGACGAGCCTTTGTACAACGAAAAATTGGCGGAAGTAGACAAAGCTCTTGAAGAAAAGAAATCGGCGGTGCTTACGCCTTTGACCACGGCTTACGCTACGGCGGAAACGGCGATGGCGGTTATCGCAGACGAAGAAACGTTGACGGCGGACGCGCTTGCTTCGGCAAAAGAAGCGGTAGCGGCGGCGAAGGCTGCGTACACGGAAGCTTCGTGGCTTCTTACCCAAGACGAAGCGGCGGAATACGCTGCGAAAGATACGGCAAACGATTATGCTATCGCGCTTGCAGAAGCGAAATTGTACGTAATCGGTTACGAAGCGGAAATGAACGCGCTTGCGGATATCGAAGACGCAGAAGAATTGGCTACGGCGCTTACGGCGGCGCAAGAAACGAAAGCGGCGCACAGCGCAGATAAGTTTGACGGACTGGAAGAAACAGACGCAACGGCGCTTGCGGCGAGAATTACGGCTGCCGACGAAGTATTGGCAAACGTTATGGCAAACAGCAACAAAGAAACGGTGGTAAGCGTTGCGGACGCGGCGTATGCTGCGGCGGATACGGCGGTAACGGCTCTTGCAAACGAAGAAACGTTGACGGCGGAACTCATTGCTTCGGCAAAAGAAGCGGTAGCGGCTGCGGAAACGGCGTACGCAAGCCTTGAAAGCGTACTTACCCCCGACGAATTGGCGGTTTATACTGCGAAGAACGAAGCGAACGACTACGCTATCGCGCTTGCGGAAGCGAAATTGTACGTTATCGGTTACGAAGCGGAAATGAACGCGCTCGAAGCTATCGAAGATATGGCTGAAAAGACGGAAGCGATTGCCGAAGCAAAAGCGACGAAAGAAGCGCACGATGCGACGAAGTTCGACGCTTTGAACGATACGGATAAGGCAGCGCTTGTGGAAAGAATCGAAGCGGCTGACGCTACGTTGGCGACGGTTTCGGCTAACCACGAAACGGCTTTGAAGAACTATTATCTCGATGTTTTAGAAGAAAAGCTTGCGGAAGATTTGACGATTAAGGGCAACATTGACGAAGCGAAGAAAGCTTGGAACGACTTGCTTGTAAACGTAGAAATCGTAGAAGAAGACGGCGAAATTTACACGGATAAAGAAGCGGCTTACGCAACGCTTAAAGCGGCTTGCGAGGCATACGTAACGGCGGAAATCGAAGGCATTACGGCGGCTCTTGAAACCAAATACACCGCGCTTTCCACGTTCAACCCCGTAAAAGCAAGATTTGCGGAACTTACGGTGGACTACCTCATGGAAGAAAACACCGAAATCGCGGCGAAATACGACGAAGTGAAGCTTGCAATGGAAGCGCAACTTCTTTATTGGGTAGATAACACCAACAGAGATGAAAAACTCGAAGTAGTACAAAACGAAGAAGGTTTGTATTTCGAAAATATCGGTAAGCATCCCGCGGCGTTTAACTACAACAAACCGCTCGACCTTTCGGACGGCGCGACTGTGGTTGTGGAGATGACGGAAGCGTCCTTCCTTAACGACAGTATCGACGCGAACAATCTTACGTTCAACTTCTTGACCGCTCCCAACTCCTATAAGTCGATTGACGACGGTATCACCGTTATGGTTTGGCTCTTCCCCGGAGTGAGCAACTTCCAAATCTATACGAAGGAACACGAAACGCAAAATCTTGCGAAGGCGGAATTCCAAACGCCTGCCAACGGTTCGGATATCACTATCACCGTGAAGTATGAAGAAAATCATTTCTTCTTTATGTACGACCAGAAAGAGCTTCCTGCTTATATCATTAACGTAAACGGCGCAGAAGTGGAAATCCTTGCGTTCGACGCAGTACTTGACGACGGTAGTACGGTTTCCGGCTTGCACGGCGCAAGAGAAGTGACGACGGGCGAGGGCACAGACGCGGTTACGACGACGGTTGACCCGTTTGATACGGTATACTTCTCCGCTGGTTCGTATATCGACGATAATCAGGATAGAGGGCATGGTCCCAACTGCTTCACGTTGAAGAGCGTAAACGGCGAATCTTTGGCATTGGTTAACGAAACGCCCGACGACGGCGGCAACGAAACTCCCGACGACGGCGGCAACGAAACGCCCGACGACGGCGGTAACGAAACGCCCGACGACGGCGGTAACGAAACTCCCGACGACGGCGGTAATGAAACGCCCGACGACGGCGGTAATGAAACGCCCGACGACGGCGACGAAGAAGAAAGCGGCTGCGGTAGCGTAGTTGGCGGCTTAGGCGTTGTTGCGGCGGCAGCGGTTGCAGGTTGTCTTGTAAAAGCGTTCAAGAAGAAGGAAGACTAACGAAAACGTTTCTTGAACGGGATTGAAGTTTAAGGTATGCCCTATCAAAAACAGAAGATAGGGCATACGGAAAAAGAGCAGTCGTGCGCCCGATTGAAGGGCAATCGGGCGCATTATTGCGATATAGACATTAAAAGTGGAGGAAAAGATGAAAAAACTTACGGCTTTGATATTATCCGTTTCGCTTACGGCGACTCTTGGCGTTTCTGCCGTTTCCGCAAGCGCGGCAGCAGATAATTTTAATTACAGTGCTTGGGCGGATACGTATATGCCCGAAACGGGGATTGCATTGCCCCCCGTGGTAGTATTCAAGGTGGAAAGCGCCTACGATTTGAACGCGCTCAATACCGAAAAATCGCCCTCCGTCGCTATGTTCACGGTGAACGATAACGGCGAAGTGGTGGGTTCTGATAACGAAAAAATCGCGGAATTGGCAGAAGCTGTTCGCGCGTGTAACAATAAAGTGATTCCCGCTTTCCGTTTTGAAACGGCGGCGGCTTCGGAAAAAGTGCACGAGTTTATCGATTTACGCGGCGTTGTGGATTCGATGATTTTTAGCAGTAACGCACAGTTGATTTCCGATTTTAAGGAGCTGCGTCCGCAAACGAACGCAGGCTTGATTTTGCAAAACGTGGATTGTTCGGATACCGCAAAGGTATGCGAAGCAAAGAATTCGGTCAACGAAGCCCGCGCGCTTATCGCGCTTCTTGAAGGCGGATACACCGTAGATGCGGTAGAAACGTTGCAGCATTTGGGGCTTACCGTTTGGACGGATATTCCCGAAACGGAATACGACGTATATAAGGCATTGTACGCAGGGGTAAACGGGATTGTGAGCAACAATTTCTCTATGCCCATCGACGTAATGGAAACGTTCGATACGCCTACGCTTATCCGTACGCCGTATTTATCAGCGCACCGCGGCTCGGACTCGAATAAGTATGGCGAGAACTCGATTATGAACGCAAAACACGCTTATTTAATGGGCGCGGATTACGTGGAGCTTGACGTCATGCGTACGAAAGACGACCAACTCATCGTTATGCACGACGATACGCTGAATAGAACGACGGATTATACGGGTACGGCGAAAGTCGTCGATATGACGTTGGAAGAAATCAGTCAATATAAGATAAAAGTCAATAACAAGGGCACGTATGCTATTCCTACGGTGGAGGACTTCTTTGACCTTGCAAAGGAATTGCCCGATATGAAATTGTTGGTAGAACTCAAAGCGGACGACGCGGAAGTAGTGCCTATTCTCGTGCAAAAAATCAAGGCGGCGGGAGTGGAAGACAATATCATCGTTATTGCAAACTGGGACGGTTCGCGGTTACAAGAGCTGAAAGAACTGTTGCCCAACGTGTGTACGAACAGCACGCAATCGTATAGAACGCTTGACGCCGCTACGTATAATGCGTGGAAAAACGGCAACTCGGGCGGCGGTGGCGTTATGTGGATGCAAAATAGCGCAAAGATGCCCCAAGACGATATAAAAATGTTGCTCAGTCAGCTTTCCGTGCGCGGTATACCCACTATTACGTGGACGTACCAAACCGTCAGCGATTTTGAAAATTATATGTTCTATACGAATACGTTGACGAGCGACTATATCTCTTACGCAAAGTCGCAGGTTCTGTCCTTAGATATCGATTACGGCGAAATGGCGACGACGTTCACCGAAGCGACGACGCAAACGGTAGCCGCAACGGCGTATACGCGAGAAAGAACGGGCATTAAAGCGGAAAACGGCAGAAAAACGGTAGCAAATGCAAGCGTAACGCTTGCAACGGCGGAAAATTTGGTGCAGTCCGACGTGTCGTATGCCAATTTGGTTTCTTATAGAAACGGAACGCTCACTATCAACGGCAGCAAAGAAGGCGCACAAATTATTTGGTTTGAATACGAATACGAAAATGCGATTACCGAAGTAAGTTATACGGTGATGTCCGAACCGATTTTGCTCGCTTGCGGCGGCGTGGATACGGCGGCTTATACGACGGCGGTTTCGCAAGAAGAATATATGTCGGAAAACGAAACGCCCGACGACGGCGGTAACGAAACGCCCGACGACGGTGGTAACGAAACGCCCGACGACGGCGGTAACGAAACGCCCGACGACGGTGGTAATGAAATTCCCGACGACGGCGACGAAGAAGAAAGCGGGTGCGGTAGCTTTACGGGCGTAGGTATCGTGGCAGGACTTGCTTTGGCAGGCGCGCTGGTCGCTTTGAAAAAGAAGGAGTATTAACAAATGCGTAAAATGTTATGGCAGAAATGGAAAAAGCGTTTGGCGATTTGTTTGGCTATGCTTGTCACGCTGTCCTTTGTCTCTTGTGCGACGGGTGGCGGCTCGGCGGGCGACGGCAGTATAACGAACGGGGGAGCGACAAACGGCGGCGGTACAACGGACGGGGAGTTGACGGAAAATCCTTTGAACAACGCGCCAATCGTGGAAAGAGCGCAGGTAAACGACGGCAAGGTAAAAGAATTTTTAAAAGACTTGAACTTTTCTCACGGTATATCCGTGACGCCGTTTATTTCCAACACTTCTAAAAAAGAGCCTTGGGGAATACTCACCTACGACGATAAGTGTATAGGCGTAGGCGATAGCGAAAAATGGTCGATGGCGCAATGGGGCTGTACGCACGATATGCGCGAAGATTATACCTTTACGCGCGACGGGTATATGATGACGTATGAAGACGGCGGGAAATATTTACAAGTGAACACCGACCCCAATTCTACGGGTGAAATGACGCTTGGGATTAAAGGGAGCGAGGAATATTCGCGCGATGAAGACGGCAATATCCGCGAGCGTACCAACCTGACGGAAAATTGGCCGCACATCTTGATGTCGCAGGGTATCAATCAGGCAATCGACCCCGACGCGGAAGCCTTGTATATGGAAATAACCTACGAGGTGACGCAATGCGAATCGTTGGTGGACAGAAGCATTTATCCGTTGAATACGGATATCAACGCGGCGCAATTCCAATGGTTTATAACTCTGTACGATAACAACCCCGATAGCGTGACGTATAACCACGCTATGTGGTTTGGGTTCTCGATGTTCGATTCCCGCCACGAAGGCAGTACGCCTACGGGTTATGCGGCGTACGACGGGGGCAAGGAAGACAGCACGAGCGCATTTATTTATATGTTCTCGCTTAATCAAGTTACGGGTTATGAGGATTCGTACGTAAATTCCACGCCCACGGCAGTGGTTGGAAAGGAAGTATCCGTGAAGGTAAATATTATGCCGTTTATAAAAGCGGCGCTGAAAGTGGCGAAACAAAACGGCTCGCATACGGGGGCAAGCTCGGATATGCTGAAAATCGGCAGCACGAATATCGGTTGGGAACTTCCCGGAAACTATGACGCGGAAGTCAAGATTTCAAAACTGAATATGTATCAAACGTACTAAATTGCGAAAGCAATAAAAATAAAAAAATCAAAGGAGATTAAAATGATGAAGAAAAGAACTATTTTTACGGCAGTAGGCAGTTTGGCGCTCGCAGCTTGCGTTGCAGGCGGCGCATCCGTTAGCGCAATCAGCGCAGACGCGGCGACGGCGTTGGAATTGGGTGCGGAAATTACCGCAGTGGAAGACCAGCTCGTAGAAGGATTGAAAAAATCCCAATGGTCGGGCGTACAATCCGCCTTTGCGGCAATCGATATGTCGACGCTCGAAGAACCGAACGAAACGGTTACTGCTCAATACGACGCGTTAAAGACGACTATTCAAAATCACCCGTTTAACTACATCAATACGTACGGTACGGCTACGTACGCGGCGAGCGACGTAGAATGGACGGAAAAAGGTCTTTATTATACGGACGCAGGCGAATACGCTACCCGTTTGAACTACAACAAGCCTATGAACTTGCAAACGGGCGCTACGGTAGAATTCGAAATTACCGAGGCGGCGTATTACACGGGTAGCGTTGCGAACAACCTTTGCATTAACTTCCTTGGCAACGCCGATAGCTATAAAGACGCAAGCAACGGTATTACGTTGATACTCTTCTTGTTTGCAACCGAATCGAAGTTGGCGGTAGTGCAAGGCGCTAACGAAGTCGTTTCTATGAGCGTTCCTACGCCGATGGACGAACAAAAGGTTACGCTTAGCATTAAATACGATACGGTATTCGGGATTACGCAAGAAGGCGAATTCGGCGAATATAACGCATACGTCATCAATTTCAACGGCGTAGAAATGGAGCTTACACCCGAAGTCGCAACGCAAGGCGGCGTTAATGTAGTGGATACCTGTTATTTCTCCATGGGTTCGTTCATGGACGATAGAGCGGTTGCGAACAAACTTACGCTTATGTCCGTTGACGGCGTGGATTTGGGGTGGAAAGAAGCGAGCGCGCCCGAAACGCCCGACGAAGGCGGTAACGAAACGCCCGACGACGGCGGTAACGAAACGCCCGACGACGGCGGTAACGAAACGCCTGACGACGGCGGCAACGAAACGCCCGACGACGGCGGCAACGAAACGCCTGACGATAGCGGTAACGATACGGGTAACAACAACCCCATGCAACCCAGCAATCCCACCGACGACGGTACGGCAGGCAGCGAAGAAACGGGCGGTTGCGGTAGCTTTGCAGGCGTAGGCGTTGTGGCAGGGCTTGCTTTGGCAGGCGCTATGTTTGCGTTGAAAAAGAGAAAAGAATAATAGAAAATAAAGCGAAAAAGTATAGACAAAAAATTCCCGTTTCCCTTACGCAAGGGAAACGGGGAATACAAAAAATAATCGAATATCCGCTCGGTGAAAATCGAGTGTAGGAGAAAAATTATGAAGAAAAAGAATATTTTAATAGGAACATTGACGGCGGCGGTTGCGCTTTGCGCGGCGGCGTCTTTGGCGGTAGAACCTGTTTCTTCGTCGGCGGCGGTTGCAGCCAATCCGTTGATTGGCACTACGAATACGGGATGGACGACGGTTGCACACTCGAAAAATGTTTACGCAGAGGACGGTTATACGGAAATCAATACCCTGCAAGGTTGGGGTACTCGTTCGTATAGAAACGAAAAGGTACATTTCGACGGGTTGACTGTGAACTTTTGGATGAATACGAGCAACGGCGACGCTGTTGGCTTCTATTTTGGCTTAGACACGGGAAGCGATTACGTGACTGCGCTTACCGTTACCAACTGGAATAATATCTATTCCGGTCAAAACCGTTTGCATATTTCCAATACGCACAATTATAATCAAGCAAGTATCGTATATGAGACGGCGGCTTGCGAGGAAACAGGCTTTGCCGCAGCAGCATCGCACGTATCTGATACGGAAGATATAATGGGTTATAGCGTTACGTTTGAAAGCTATAACGACTCGCTGTATCAAGTATCCGTCGCAATGCTTTACGGCACCGCTTGGGGAAATAACGCGGGATGCAGTGCTTCCGACAGAGTGAGCGAAGTTTACTTGCCGAAAACGAGTGTTGCGAGTTTGCTGGATGCTAACGGAGATACCTATTTGTTTGCTTACGGTTTCCCCAGCGAAGGGAACGGTAATCCGCCTTGTAGTATAAACGTAAAGGTGGAAGACGATTATACGAGAAAATACCAAGAAGAGAGCGTTGCGCCCGCAACGACGAAAGCAGAGGCGTACGCGGCTGCGGTGGCGAGTTTGAGCACGGAAGACGATTATAACGCGGCGAATCTTCTTCGTGAAGACGCTTTGACTGCGGTAAATGTGTTAAAGGCTTGGGAAAAAGAAGAATTGATGCTTACAATTACGGCTGCGGACGAAGCGCTTGCGGTAAATCCCAACGTAGTTACGATTATCAAAAATCAGGTGCTTGAAAAGGTAACGACGGCGCAAAACGCGTTCGACGCGTTCGGCGCAGACGAAGACACTTTGACGAATACCAACTATAACAGCGCGATTTCGCTTAGCAACGCGGCGAAAGCGGAATTTACCAACAAGAAAACGATGTTGGACGAGGCGGCGGTTGCGGAAGTGGACGCGGCGATTGAAAAACTCGATTACTCGGCGGATTATTATAAAGCGTTACAATGGGTAATTGCATACGAGACGGAAGTTGCGGCGATTGATATTCAATCGGCTACTATCGGCAGCGATATAGCGGCGGTAAACGCAACGAAGAACGCGTACGCGGGAAGTGAAACGGAAACGCTTGTAAACGCGATGAACGCTACGGATAAAGCGAACGTACAAGCGCGTATCGACGCGGCGAACAATTCGCTTGCCACGTTGGAAGCGGCGGTATCTTCGGACGTAAAAACGGCGTATTTGGTTACGTTGGAGGTGGCGGTAAAGGCGGACCTTACCGTTTACTCGAATATCGAAAACGCATTTGAAAAATTGGAAACGCTCCGTTTGAACGTAACCATAGAAGAAGCGGACGGCGAATTGTACACGAGATATACGACGGCTGTTACCGATTTGAATACCGCCCTTGAAACGTATTTGACTACGGCAATTTCCGCGGTGAATACGCTTATGGACGACAATGTAAACACGTTGGACAAATATCTCGTTATCAAAGCGAAATTTGATAAAATCTCCATTGCGCTTTTGAACGACGCGTGCGAAAATAAAGATAGCATTACCGCGGCATACGAAGCGCTTGAACAAAGAGTGAACGGCGACAGATGGGCAGGAATTTCCGCAACGAACGTTTCGCTTGTGGAGAAGAACGACGAAGGTATTTATTTCGAAATGACGCCTGCTTTCCCCAACCGTATCAACTATAACAAAGCGTTGAATATGGCGGAAGGAATCGAGATTGAACTCGATTTGACGTATATATCCTATTATAACGGGGATTTAACCGATTCCGGTTCGCCCAAGGGCGCGAATAACCTTTGTATAAACTTCCTTAATGCGCCGGACGCATATAAGGGAAGCGCAACGGGTATGAGCGTAATTGTGTGGCTTTATACGAACAACGCCAGCGTGCAAATCGTGAACAATAACGACGGCGCAATGGTATCCGCTTCTATCCAAACGCCTATCGACGGCGGCAGATTGTCCATTTCGCTCGTGCATGGCACGGAAGACGGCGTAGGTGCGTATATCCTTACCGTAAACGAGGCAAGACTCGTTTTAACGGAGGCGAAAGCGGCGTCTGCAAACGTAAGCATTTCGGACGAGTGCTATTTCTCGTTCGGTTCGTTCGCAGACTATACGGCGTATAAAAACTGCTTTACGCTCGTAAGTATCAACGATACGGTATGGGCGGAAGACATCGCGCAACCCGAGTTGCCTGAAAAACCCGCAACGGATACCGATAATACCGATTCGGACAATACCAATTCGGACAATACCGATTCGGACAATACCAATTCGGATAATACGGATTCGGACGGCGGCGATACGCAAACGCCTACGGAAGAAGACGGCGGTTGCAGCAGTTCCGTTGGAAGCGTTTTGGCAACGGTATTGATAGCCATAGCTTTTTTGGCGGTATGGAAAAAAAGAGAAACACAAAAATAATGAGAAATAAACTCGTTAGCTTACTATTGGCTTTCGGAATAGCGTTTGCCGTAGGCGGTTGCTCGTATGAAACGCCGTCTGCGGGAAACGACGCCAATAGCCCTTCAACGGGGGAAGAGTCGAACACTCCGTCTACGGAGAACGGTGCGGAAGAAGGAGAAATTGTGAAAAACGTAGCTTGGTATACAGAACGGGGGTATCAGCATTTGTTTAAAGACCCGTATATGAAGAACGGGATATCCGTATTGTCCGTAAAGGGGGATACGCGGGAACAGTTCAAATTGACGGGGTCTTACGAATCGCCTTCGTGGACGTTTGCGCAATGGCACAGCAAATACGATTTGCAAAATTACAAAACGCGTCGCTATGAAAAAGGCGGTTCGTTTATGGAATGTATTTCGTACGGCAAGGAAGTCGACGGCAAATACGTGCCCGGGAAAGTTCTGAAAATCGAAACGGACAATCCTTCGATATATATGGAATTGAACGCGCAGGTAGAATTTGACGCGCCGAAACAAGACGGCGAAGGTTGGCCGCATACGCTGGTTTCACAGGATTTTTCGGGTGAGCTTGTACACGTGAGCGAACTTTCGGAACTGATTATGAATATGGATTATACCATTACGAAATTCGAAGATAAAATGGGTTCGGCGGCAAATCCCGCCGCGCATTGCGCGCAGCTCGTGTGGTATATTACCTTACAAAACCGTACGAAAGGGAGCGAAGGCTACGGGCAGTATATTTGGTTCGGGCTCAATCTTTGGGATAACCGCAAAGACGGCGGCGTAAGCCCCGAATATGCGGCGCAGGACTTGGGTAAAGAAGATTCGACAAAAGCGTTTATCTATCAACCGTCCAGCGAAAAGATTTTTGCGGAGAAGAAAATGCCAAGGGTAGGAGAAAAACGCGAGTTGGCGTTCAGCGTGCTTGCGACGACGAAATATGCGTTTGAATTAGCGAAAGCAAGAGGGTATTTGCCCGACACTTCTTGGGAAGATATTTATATCGGTTCAATGAATTTCGGGTTTGAAAATACCGGTATTTACAATACGGCTGTGCAAATCGACACCGTAGGAGTTTATTACAAATATTTGGGAGAATAATTATGTTTGGATTGAAAAATGGCAACTTTTGCGAGTGGTCGTACGACGTAGATAAAGAACCGCTGCTTGCTACGTTATTTACGACGGGAAACGGATATATGGGGGTACGGGGCAGCTTTGAAGAATTCGGTTCGCTTCGTATTCAAGGCGCGTTCGTACGCGGTTATATCGATGAAATCACGGAAGTGTGCGAACCGTTTGCCAATAACGAGTATATGAAGAAATTTTATCTTAACGAAGAACTGTTAAAGAGCTTCGAGAAACAGGATAGCTGCGTCAATATGCACGATTTCCTGTTCGTACGCGTTATTATCGGCGGCGAGTGTTTTTATCCTTGGGAAGGCAAAGTCATTTCTTGGGAAAGAACGTTGGACGCGTCGAACGCCGTTTATACCCGTCGCGTAGTTTGGGAAGATTCCAAAGGCAGACAAACGTTGCTTGAATTCGTGCGTTTTGCTTCTTTTGCCAATCGGCATTTGTATTGCCAAAAGGTAACGGTAACGCCGCTGAACCACGAAGAGAGCGTAGAAATCGTTTCGGGTGTAGATACGCTTCGTAAAACGTGCGGCCAAATTATCACGGCGACGGATAATGTAAAGGTATGCGACGGAAACGTATTTCACCGTTTCCATGCCGTCAATAAATACAAGTTCGCGGCAGAATATGCGATTAAAAACAAATTCCCGAAAGGCGAACTGGCTACGTATGAAGAAAACGGCGTGGTTGGCGTGCGTTGTAAAGCGCAAAAGGCCAAAGAATACGTATTGGAAAAATTCTCGTTTATCGCGACCGAAAGGGATATGGACGGGGATATGAGCGCTTTCGTTGCGGACGAAACGGCGAAAATCGAATACTCGTTCGATAAACAACGCGCATTGCACGAAGACGCGTACAAAGCGTATTTCGATTTAATGGACGTACAAATCGAAGGGGATGACGAAGCGGACGGTTATTTGCGTTTTGCTTCTTATCATACGGCGATTTCCGCATGTAGGGAAGACAGCGTACACGGTATTTCCGCAAAGGGTTTAACGGGCGAAAGATACAATCAGTTCGTCTGGTGGGATTGTGAAATTCATCAAATGCCTTTCTTCCTGCCTACGGCGCCCGAAACGGCGAAGCAGTTGCTGTTGTACCGCTACCGTATGTTGGAGCAATCGAAAAAGAACGCAATCGCAGACGGAAAAATCGGCGCGAAATTCGCCTTTTGTTCTTCGGTGAACGGGGATGAACGCGTTTGGCAATATGCGCGTCATCCGTTTATGCAGGTACATATCAATTCCGATATCCCTATGGGCGTGCTGAATTATTACGCTTGGACGGGAGATAAAGAGTTTTTGAAAAACTACGGACTCGAACTGATGCACGAGTGTTTGCGCTATTGGACGTGCCGCGTGGTAGAACGCAACGGGCGTTACGAAATTTTACAGGTAACGGGTACGGACGAACACCACCCGTACGTGGATAACGACGCGTATACCAATTATTGCGTGCAGTTTATCTTCACAAGATTCCTTGCTTTGGCGAAAGAATTTTCTTACGAGCTTACGGCGGCGGAAACGCAGAAGTTTGAAGATATCGCAGCAAGAATATATTTGCCGAATACCGATTGCGGTTTGATTCCGCAATTCGACGGTTATTTCTCGTTGTCCCGTTCGCTCGAACAGGCAGGCGGTACTTCGTTAAAGCAATTCCAAATGAAGACGAGCGGCTTGTATCATAAGAGTCAAATTATCAAACAACCCGACGTATTGCTGTTGTATACGTTTGCAGACGTGGGCTTAAATAAGAAGGGTTACGCGCTGAATTGGGATTATTACGAACAAATGTGTGAAACGAGCTCTTCTTTGACGTTCCCCGTACACGCGATAGCGGCGGCGGATAACGGCAGAATGCTCTCTTTCCTGAATTACTTTATGAAGACGTTGCAAATCGACGTTGCGGATATCCACGGCGTTGGTTGGCAAGGCGTACATAGCGGTTGTCTTGCAGGCGGATACTTGTCGGTGCTTCGCGGGATATTCGGTGTTTGCGCGACGGAGAACGGCTTGAAAATTGCGCCTAATCCGATGCCGCTTTGGAAAAAGACGTCTATTAAATTTACCTATTGCGGACGCACGATTGCTATGACGGCGGAAGGTATGAAATATACGATGCGGTTATTGAGCGGTGCGCCTTGCACGGTAGAATTTAACGGCGAAACCCTTACGCTTTGCGATAGGGTAGTTGAAAAAACGCTTTGAGGTGAATTATGAAATTTTTAAAGGGAATTACTTATATGTTGGCAACTATTTTTTGCGTTGCTTCTATGGCGGCTTGCGGCGGTTCGACGAGCGGTGGTTCGACAGACGGCGGCTCGACAGACGGCGGCTCGACGGACGGCGGTAACATAAATACCGAAAACGGCGGCTCGACAGCTGGCGACGAAAATGAAGATGACGGTGAAAACGTTACGCCGCAACCCGATGCTGCAACGGTTCGCGCAGATAATCTTGTGAAAAATTTTTGGGAAAGCGATACGATGTACGACGAAACGGTAATGTTAATCGCGCCAACGGACGAAAACGGTGAAATTACGGGCTTGCCTTCGGGAAAACTGCTTTTCAATGCGGACGAAATCGTGGAAGTAAAGCAGTATTTTCACGCGAATAACCAAGGTATCGTCACGTATAAAGAAGATGTCGATTTTGATTATGCGAACGGCGTGATTACGGCGAAGGGAACGATTCAAACGGACATTTACGGAAATAAGACGGAAGTGGATACCACGATGCCTTACGTTACGGACAGACAATGGAAAGGTATTGACGCGTTCCCCGGGCTTTCCACTTCTTCGGGGATTCCTTCGACGGAAGGGGATTGGCAAATTCCCTATACGGAAAGCTATCAAATCGTACAAATGCAGCTTTCCGTAACGTATCGTCACAGCGATACGTGGGAAGACGTTACGCCCGCTTATCAAGGCAACGTGCTTTCTAACGTTGTGAATAAGTTGAAAAATAAACAAGATACGGAAATTTTGATTTTCGGCGACAGCATTTCCACGGGCGCAAATTCGAGTTCTATTTTGAATATCGAACCGTACTTGAAGCCTTGGTACAACTTGATGGAAGAAAAGCTGGAAAGACATTACGGTGCGAAAGTAACGCTTACCAATAAAGCTGTGGGCGGCTGGACGAGTACGGACGGCGTTAATACGGCAGGAAAGTCAGGTTGGATGAACGGTACGCAAATCACGCAAGCAGGCTTGCCTACGTTGATGGCAGGGGAGTTGAAGGATTACGTGCCCGACCTTGCGATTATCGGCTTCGGTATGAACGACGCTACGCTGGGCGTGGATTTGAATACCTACGCAAAAAATATCCGAAAGATGATAGACTGTATCCGTGAGAGAAATCCCGATTGCGATATTATTCTTTTGGGGACAATGCTCGCCAATTCGCAAGCCAAAGACCAATATAAAAATCAAACGGAATTTTCGGCACTCAACAAACAAATCGCGCGGTATTATTACGATAATACGCATATTGCGTGCGTAGACATCGGCGAAATGCACCAAGCGCTTTTGGATAACGGTAAAAAGTATATCGATATGACGGGCAATAACGTAAATCATCCCAACGATTTTATCGCGAGAATTTACGCAATGAATTTATTGTCTACGTTGATTGAAGAGTAAGGGAATCCAAACGTTAAAATAGGAGAAAAATAATGAGAAAAAATATTTGGAAAAGAGCGGTTGGCACGACGTTAGCCACGGCGTTCGTATCGGCGGCGGTTATCGGCGGCGTAGGCGCTTTGGCGCAAACGAAAGACGAAGTCGTTGTTTCGGCGGCAACGGCGCAAACATTTGACGAGAACAATATCGTTTTAACAGCGGCAACCATTACCGACCCGCATATCGGGTATCAGGGAAACGATACGAAATTAAACAATACGCTCGGTATTTTAAAGGAATTTGCAGGAACGAACGAAATTGATATGTTCATCTCGGCAGGGGATAATACGCAAGACGGTACGAAAGAAGAAGCGGATTATTTCATGGAGATTCTTGCCAATCATTACGACTTATCGAAAATTCCCATTGTGGCGGCGCACGGCAATCACGACGTTTATTGGACGGGGTGTATGACGCGTAGCGAATTTTACGATGCGTTCAATGCAAAGGGTATGTATACGTTCGATAAGGATTTAGAAGCGGCAGAAAGCGGTAACCGCCACGTAGAAGTAAACGGGTATCATTTCCTTACGGTAGATATTGAAACGTACATGCCCGGTTATAATACGCTTTCGGCAACGACGGAAACGTGGTTGCAATCGAAATTGCAGGAACTGTCAGCGGAAAGCCCGAACGAACCTATTTTCGTTATCAGTCACTCGCCCGCAATGCATACTATTCACGGCAGTATTAACGTGGAAGACGACGCTGGGGGCAATCCGATATATACGCAATACGGCGACATTACGGTTGCCGACGCTACGGCGGTTTGGGGCGCGTCGTTGGAATTGGACGGTATTTTGAAGGACTATCCGCAGGTTATCAATATCAGCGGTCATACGCACTATGCAAATAACCACGATTTGGCGATTATGCAAACGACGTATACGAGCTTTACGCCCGGCGGCGCGGCGGACCTTGCGGCAAACAAGGATACTGCGGAAACGGCAAGCGGCGTTATGCCCAACGCCCGTTCGCACTCGCAAGGCACGTTGATGCAAATCGACGCGAACAATAACGTACGCATTACGCGTATCGATTTTGTGAAAAAGCAACAAATCCGTGAGGAGTGGATTATTCCCGCGCCCCAGGCGGACGGTTCGCACTTGACGCCGTATAGCTATAAGCGCGGTGAAAGCAATCAAGCGCCTACGTTTGCGTCTAACGAAAAACTCGACGTGGTTGCGGAAAGCGCAAACAGCGTAAAAGTGACGTACCCGACGGCAACGGACGACGGTATGGTATACAGCTACCGTATAACGCTTAAAGACAGCGGCGGTAATACCGTTAAAACGGTAACGACGCTTGCGCCTTGGGTATATTATCCCGATTTGAGTAAAATTCCCGAAACGCTCTCGTATACGTTTAGCGGCGTAAACTTCTCGCATCCTTGTACCATCGAAGTGGTTGCGATTGACTGCTGGAATAAAGAAAGCGAACCCTTGACGAAAATTATCGAAGACCCTACCGAAGCGGATATCCGTTTGGCGGCGGAATTTGACAGCAAGGTGACGGGCTTCGGTTCGGTTACCGCAAATTCGTTTGAGGATATCGCTGCGCTTCGCAACGAGTATAACGCGATGAGCTATACGAGAAAAGCGCGTGTAACCAAATACGAAGAGTTCAAAGCGCTTGAAAAGAGCTTCTATCAAGGCTATGCGGTAAGCCAAGACGTGCAAAATAAGGCGTCGGATGCGAGCGCATATTACAATATGATTTCTTCCGCTTCGCGCGGTACGGCGACGAATTCCGATTTTTGCGGGATTGACTTGAAATGGACGGATACGACGAAGAATCAGTTGGTAGGGTTCAATAAAGCGTTGGCGCTCGACGGATTGACCGTTGAATTCGGCGGATTGGATTTTTCGAGCAAGAATAAAACGCTCGGGTTCGTAATCTCTTCGCTTGCAAGAGATAAATACACGAGCGGAGAATCGTTGTTGTTGCAAATCGATTTTACGACGGGTAACGTTTCGATAGGAGACGGTACGATTGAACAAATGATAGGGGAAGCGGATTGTTTGAAATACGACAACGTCGTCAGCCGTCCCGTTCAACTCAAAATCGTAAAATCGGGCGAAACCTACGCAGTCGCTATTACCGTTTACGGTATGGAAAGCGTATCGTTTGATTTGCCTGCAAACGCCGTTTCCGCCGCAACGAATTTGACGGATACTTCGGCAGTATTCATATCCGTTTCGCCTTGGGATAAAAATACCTACGGTGAAATGAATTTGTACGCAATTCACGGGGATATCAAGTATGCGGACGGCGGCGACGAAACGCCCGACGAAACGCCGAACGAACCTTCTTCTCCCAATCTTCCCACCGCGCCCGATGCATCTCAAAACGGTGACGACGCGGGAGAAAAAGAGAGCGGTTGCGGTAGCGTAATCGGCGGAACGTTTGCGATTTCTGCATTGGCTATGATTGCGGTAGCGGTATTGAAAAAGAGAAAATAAACGAAACAAGACGCGTCGCTGTTGCGGCGCGTCGGTAACGAAAAACGGAGAAGACTATGAAAGGTATCATTTTTGATTTAGACGGCGTGCTGATTCACACCGACGAATTACACTATCAGGCTTGGAAAACGGTTGCGGATAAAATCGGCGCGCCGTTCGACAGAGAACGCAATAATTTGCTTCGCGGCGTTTCCCGTATGGAGAGCTTGGAAATTATTTTGCAAGGCGTATCCCAAAAGTATACGGAGGAAGAAAAAGTGTCGTTGGCAACCGAGAAAAACGGCGTATACCGTAACCTTTTAAAAACGTTGAAAAGAACAGACGTTGCGGACGAGGTACGCGTTACGCTTGCGCAATTAAAAGCAAAGGGCTTAAAACTTGCAATCGGTTCTTCGAGTAAAAACGCGCGTTTTATTTTGGAACAGGTGGAACTGATTGATGAATTCGACGCGATTTCGGACGGGAACAATATCACCAATTCGAAGCCTGACCCCGAAGTGTTCTTAAAGGCGGCGGAATATTTGGGCTTGGACGAGAAAGATTGCTACGTAGTAGAAGATGCGGCGGCGGGTATCCAAGCGGCAAAAGCCGGCGGCTTTAAGGCGATAGGTATGGGCGAGGCGGCGAAAGACCCTCGCGCGGATTATAAACTCTCTACTTTTTCAGATATACTTACAATCGTTTCCTAATTGATTTTATATCCCGTTCGCGTACAAGCGAACGGGGTTTTTCTATTCAAATCGCTTGATTTTTATCGATAAATTCCATATAATAACAATAGGAGGCGGATTATGAAAGGAAAAACGTTGGAAAGAGAAGATGGTAAGATTTCAAAAGCGACGATTGCGCGTATGCCGTTGTATTTACGCTTTTTACAAGAAGAAAATTCCAAGGGGGAGAAATACATATCTTCCACCGTTATCGCGCAAAATATTTCCGTATCGTCGGTGCTTGTACGCAAAGATTTAGCGCTCGTTTCTTCCCAATCTGGTAGACCGCGCTTGGGCTTTGCCGTCAGCCGTTTGATTGTCGATATTGAGAAATTTTTGGGATATGACAACCTGTCCGACGCCGTTATCGTCGGCGCAGGCGGACTTGGTCGCGCCTTCCTTGGTTACGAAGGGTTCAAAAGCAATGGGCTTAACGTACTTGCCGCGTTTGACGTGGATAAGCAGCTTGTGGGGAGCGCCGTTGCGGGGAAGCGCATTTTGCATTTGGACGAGCTGGAAAAGTTTGTGCAAGAACACCAAGTAAAAATCGGGATTATCACCGTACCCAAGCACGCCGCGCAAGACGTGTTGAATCGTTTGGTGGACGCTGGGATAAAAGCCGTTTGGAATTTTGCGCCCGCGCCTTTACGCGTACCCAAAGATATCGTCATCAAAACGGAGGACTTGGCGGCTTCGCTGGCTATGCTGGCAGGACAGTTGTACAAGAGCGATAGACGATAAACGCGCTCCGTTTCCCGTTTTTTGCGCGGTTACGGCGCGCAAAGGGGGAAATCGTGGAAGAGAAAAAAGAGACCGAAAAGACGCTTTCTACGTTGTTACAACGGGTAAGAGAAGCGCAAAAAGAGTTTGCCGCCTATTCGCAGGAACAGGTGGACGCTATTTTTAAGGCGGCGGCGTTTGCCGCCAATGCGGACAGACTCCGTTTGGCGGAGCTTGCCGTAAGCGAAACGGGGATGGGTGTATTCGAAGACAAGGTTTTGAAAAATCACTATGCTTCGGAGTATATTTATCACCGTTATAAAAACGAAAAAACTTGCGGCGTAATCGAGCGCGACGAAGCGAACGGTTACACGCGCATAGCCGAACCTATCGGGGTGGCGGCGGCAATCGTGCCGACGACAAACCCCACGTCCACGGCGATATTCAAAGCCCTGCTCTGCTTAAAAACGCGGAACGGGCTTATTTTGTCGCCTCATCCGAGGGCGAAAAATTGCACGGTGGAAGCGGCGAAAACGGTGCTGAACGCAGCGGTGGAGGCAGGCGCGCCCAAGGATATTATCGCTTGGATAGAGAATCCGTCGGTAGAAGCTTCCGCAACGCTGATGAGAGAAGCGGATATTATTTTGGCAACGGGCGGACCTGCTATGGTTAAGGCTGCGTATTCTTCGGGGAAACCGGCTATCGGCGTGGGCGCAGGCAATACGCCTGCCGTTATCGACGAAACGGCGGATATCCGAAACGCGGTGTCGTCCGTGTTGCACTCTAAAACGTTTGATAACGGGGTTATATGTGCATCTGAACAAGCGGTTATCGTTGCAAAGTCCGTTTACGGAAAATTCAAAAAGGAACTGCAAACGCAAGGCGGGTACTTTTTAAATGAAGAAGAAACGCAAAAAATGCGCGAGTTGATGTTTGGAAAAGGTAGCTTAAACGCGGCAATCGTCGGACAGGACGCGAAGAAAATTGCGCAGCTTTGCGGTATACAGGTACCTCCGGAAACGAAAGTCTTGATAGGAGAAGTACAATCGACGAGTGACGACGAGCCGTTCGCCAAAGAAAAACTTTCGCCCGTTTTGGCAATGTACAAAGCGGAAACTTTTCAGGACGCGTTGGACAAGGCGGACGCCTTGGTACACGGCGGCGGTTTGGGACATACCGCATCCGTCTATATGGACGAATATCAGGCGCCCGAACGCTTTAACGCCTTTTGCGAGCGTATGAAAACTTGCCGTATTTTGCTCAATACTCCGGCTGCGCAAGGGGGTATCGGCGATTTGTACAATTTCCGTTTAACGCCTTCGTTGACGCTCGGTTGCGGCTCTTGGGGCGGAAACAGCGTTTGCGAGAACGTGGGCGTACAGGAGCTTTTGAATATTAAGACGGTAGCGGAACGCCGAGAGAATATGTTGTGGCTACGCGTACCTGAAAAGGTATATTTTAAGCGCGGCTGTCTGCGTACTGCGCTTGCGGAGCTTCAATACGAATATCGAAAGAAACGCGCATTTATCGTCACGGACGAGTTTTTGTATAATAGCGGTGTGGCGAAAAAAATCACGGACGAATTGGACGGTATGGGCATAACGCATGCGGAGTTTTTTGAAGTAACGCCCGACCCTACGCTCGCTTGCGCAAAGGAAGGGGCAAAGCGTATGACGGCGTTTGCGCCCGACGTTATCATTGCCGTGGGTGGCGGCTCGCCTATGGACGCGGCAAAAATTATGTGGGTAATGTACGAACATCCGAGCGTGAAGTTTGAGGAACTCGCATTACGGTTTATGGATATACGAAAACGGGTATACGGATTCCCGAAAATGGGAGAAAAAGCGTTGTTCGTGGCGATTCCGACGACGGCGGGGACGGGCAGCGAAGTAACGCCGTTTGCCGTCATAACGGACGAAAAAACGGGCGCAAAGTATCCGCTTGCCGATTACGAGCTTTTGCCCAACGTGGCGATTTGCGACGTGGAATTGATGCTCGATATTCCGCCGAAATTGACGGCGCTTGCAGGTTTTGACGCGCTTTCGCACGCCGTAGAAGCGGTTGTTTCCGTGGCGGCGTCCGATTATACGGACGGACTTGCCTTGGAGGCGATAAAGCTTTTGTTCGAATATTTGCCGAGAGCGTACGAACGGGGCAGAGCGGACGTACAGGCAAGGGAAAAGGTTGCTAACGCCGCTACGATGGCGGGTATCGCTTTTGCAAACGCGTTTTTGGGCGTGTGCCACTCGATGGCGCATAAATTGGGCGCGTATTGGCATTTGCCGCACGGTATGGCAAACGGGTTGTTGCTTGTGGAAGTGATACGGTTTAACGCCAGCAAGACGCCCCGTAAAATGGGTACGTTTCCGCAGTACGCCTATCCGCAAGCGTTGCAACGTTATGCGGAAATTGCAAGCCGTATCGGCGTTTCGGGCAAGACGGACGAAGAGAGTTTGGCAAATCTCATAGCGGAAATCGAAAAATTGAAAAATAAACTTGGTATTCCCAAGAGTATCCGTGAAGCCATTGGGGATAAGGGAACGGAGAAGGACTTTCTCGAAAGCGTGGAGCAAATGAGCAAGGACGCGTTCGACGACCAATGTACGGGAGCAAATCCCCGTTATCCGCTCGTGGAAGAGATGAAAGAAATGTATATTCGGGCGTATCAAGGGAAAAGTTAGAGAAAAAACGGCGTTTATCGCCGTTTTTTTGTGCCGAGAATAGCTTGCATATTTTTTATCGGTGTGCTATACTGAAAGTATGAAAAATGCGCGAGAAATGAAAAATAAAAGGGTATGCGTAGCAACGTCGGGCGGGATGGATTCGACGGCGCTTTTGCATTACTTGAAATCGCGTGAAAAAGAATACTGCTTTACGCTTTCCGCCGTGCATTGCGAACACGGAATTCGCGGAAAAGAGAGCGTCGAAGATATGCGTTTCGTGCAGGAACTTTGCAATGCTTGGGATATTCCGCTGTACGTTTTTAGGGAAAATTGCATTGAAAAAGCAGAGAGAGAAAAAACGAGTTTGGAAACGGCGGCGCGGAATTTCCGTTACGCGTGTTTCGATAGTTTGTTAAAAGACGAACAAGCCGATTATATCGCCACAGCGCACCATTTGCAAGACGAAGCGGAAACGGTACTTTTCCGCATCGCGCGGGGGGCTTCTCTTACGGGCGCGTCGGGTATGTATGCGCAAAGAACGGGCTTTATCCGTCCTTTTCTTGATTGGTCGAAAGAGAAAATTTGCGCGTACGTAAAAGAGAATAATCTTTCTTACCGAACGGATAAAAGCAACGAAGAAACGGAGTTTACGCGTAACAAGTTGCGGCATACCGTATTTCCCGCGTTGGAAGAAGCGGTTTCGGGCGCAACGGAAAATATCGCCCGTTTTGCGATTCGCGCGGCGGAAGACGACGCGTTTTTATACCGTCAAAGCGAAAAACTGTTGTCTTACAACGGGAAAATGCGTACGGTGGCGTTCAGTCAAGAAAAGCCGCTTTTTACTCGCGCTTGCCTTATGGCTATGAAATCATTGGGATTGGATAAGGATTATACGCAAACGCATTTGGACGGAGTATTTAGGTTACAAGAAAGCGAGCGCGGCGCGTATCTTACTTTGCCGAAAGGGATAGTGGCGGAAAAGCAAGAAAAGGGTATCGTTTTTTATGTATTCGAAGACGAAAAAGAAGTCGTTTTATCTGCGTCCGTCCCGTTTTCTTCGGAGGGATTTGACGGGGGTATGTACGCAGTGAAAATTTCCGTGCAAGAGCCGAAAATGCAAGGTTACGTTGGGAAAATATTGCGAATTGACGGTGAAAAGCTGCCCCAAAACGCAACTTTCCGTTTCCGAAAAGAAGGGGATAGCCTTGAAAAATTCGGCGGCGGAACGAAATCGTTGAAAAAATATTTGAACGAAAAAAAAGTTCCCGTCAAAACAAGGACGAGATTGCCATTGATTGCCGATGAAAAAGGAAGCGAAGTATACGTCGTGTGCGGCTATGAGATTGCCGAAAAAGTGAAGGTTACGGAAGATACAAAGCAAACGCTTTATATCACGCTCTGGGAAAAATAAAAGATAAGGGAAACGGTTACCCGTTTCCCTGTTTTCTTGCTCGTATATACGCGCCGCCGTTTTTTAAGCGGCAAGAGTGGACTTTTGCCATTTGCGATACGCTTGTTATTTGATATCCTGCGTCTTTCAAATCGGGTAACAAATTTTTTAACGCGTCGACAGTATTGGGATATCCGTCGTGCATAAGGACGATAGCGCCCGAAAATTTTTGCGAGAAAACGACGTCGTATATTTGTTCAACGCTCGTGCCCGTCCAATCCAGCGTATCAATCGTCCAATCGATAATCGGCACGTTTACCGCCTTTTTCACTTCGTCGTTGATGCGTCCGAACGGCGCGCGGAAAAGGTGTGCGTTTTTTCCGTCTACTTTGGATAAAAGTGTTTCCGTGCGTTGTATTTCCGCGTGTAGTTCGCTTTCGGATAGCGTGGTTATATCGGCATGGGAATAGGTGTGGTTACCAAGCTCCCACCCAAGCGTCAATGCTGCGGATAAGTTGGCGATGGAATTTTCGTCGAAGAGATTACCGTTACAAAAGAGCGTGGCGGTGGCAGGGCAGTCGGGATTGGCTTCGTTATATCCCGCAAAGACGGCAAGGATATTTTCAAGCGTGGAAGCAGGCGCGTCGTCAAAGGTAAAAGCAATTAGCCTTCTCGAAACATCGATTGCCGAAACGTCTACGTCGCTAACGTCCCAAAATTCGTCGGAAACGCTATGCGTCGGGGGTAAAGGTGGAAAATCGAAATCTTCACCGAACGTAGTGGTTTGCGTTAACGCAAAAGAGGACGGTTGTACGGACGCCGTATTATCTATGCTTGGCGTAGAGCAAGCACAAAGGAATAAAGTTGTTAATAAGCTGACGCCTAAAAAATGGCAAGCAAAGTATTTTTTCATAATAAAAGTATCGGCAAACGACGCGTTTTTATGCTTTTATTAGGTTATACCGTTAAAAAGATAAAGTGTAAAATAAAAACAAAAAACAGTCTTGACAACCGATAGAAAATATGGTATACTGAAAATGACGGTATTTTACAATAATAAAAAAAGGAAAGTGTGTGGTGGATAAAGAACAAGAGCAGCAACAAATATTAGAGGTGTGTCGTCGTTTTAATTTGCAGGGAGAATATCGCTATTACGAGCAAATTAACAGCGGGCATATCAATACGACTTACTGCGTATATTATTTCCGCGACGGAGAAATCAAAGATTATATTTTGCAACGCGTGAACACGTATGTATTCAAAGACCCGTATACGGTGATGGAAAACATCTCTTCGGTTACCGAATACATACGCGCGAAAATCAAATCGACGGGTATTTCAGCAAAGCGTTTCGTGTTGCATTATTCCACAACGGATACGGGATTATATTATACATTGTTGCCGGACGGCGGTTTTTGGCGTTGCTGTCGGTATATCGACGGCTCGATTTCGCCCGTGGATACGGACGATTTGTTCCTTATCGAACAATCGGGCAGGGCTTTTGGGGAATTCCAAATGTATCTTGCCGACTATCCCATTGAAAAATTACATATCGTTATTCCCCATTTCCATAACACGATACGTCGCTACGACGCGCTTCGAACGGCGGCAAGCGAAAATGCGGCTGGTAGATTGCACGAAGTGAAGGATTTGTTGCAATCGTATTACGAATTGGAAGAAAAGGCTACCGAGCCTTACCGTTTGCAAAAACAAGGCGTATTGCCCTTGCGTGTAACGCATAACGACACGAAAACGAGCAACGTACTCTTTGATGCGAAAACGCGCGAACGCTTGACGGTTATCGATTTGGATACGGTTATGCCGGGATTGGTGGCGTTTGATTTTGGCGACGCTATCAGAGTGGCGGCGGCAACGTCGCCCAAGGAAGACGAAGCGGACGTAGCCAAGATGACGGTGGATATGGAAAAGTTCGAAGCGTTTACGCGTGGTTTCGTGCACGAAGTAAAGGGTGCGATTTCGCAAGCGGAAATGGATTCTTTGGCGATGGGTGCTTTGGCGATGACGACGGAGTGCGGTATACGTTTCCTTACCGATTATTTGGACGGGGATAAGTATTTCCGTATTCATTATCCCGACCAAAATCTTGCGCGCGCAAAACGGCATTTGGTATTGGCGCAGGATATGGTAAAGCGTATGGATGATATGAAAGCCATCGTAAAAAAATACAGCGCAGAGTAAAAAGACGATAAAAACGCGTCGAAGCTTTTGACTTCGGCGTGTTTTTTTGTAACCTTTTCCGTTCGCTCTTGGATATAATGATGAAAGGGGGGAGAGAGTATGCGGATACGTTTTATCGGTAAGGGCACGCCGTTATCCTTTTCGGCGACGGAAGGCGAAGAGAAAAATGCGGACGTTACGCTGTTCGGCTTTTACGACGAAGAAGTAAGCTACGAAAGAGAACTCAAAGGCGAAACGCGCTTTTTTGAAAGCGTTGCGCGGTTATCTAAAACACAGCAAAGCGTCGTGGCGTGCGGCTGTATTACGGATACCAAGGGCTTAAAACGGAAATCGGTGGCGGTGGCGGAAAACGGACGGCTTATAGGCGTTTCGGATATGTTAAACGCCGTGGATGGCGCGTACGCCAGCGGCGCGGCGCTGCGCGTATATGAAACGGGAGTAGGGCGTATGGGCGTAGTAGTGTCGGACGATTTGCGCTTTCCCGAAGTGATAAAATCGCTTGCCGTGTGCGGAAGCGATTTTATCGTTTGCCCGTTCGGACGTATGGACGGTATACAATCGGTATTACTTCGCGCCCACGCGTATTGCTACGGCGTACCTATCTATTTCTGCGCAGACGGATATTGTATGATAGCGGACGTATCGGGAGAAATCGTTTTTGCTTCGCCCCAAAGTCCTGTTACCGCCGAGTATTTACCGCGAAAGGAGTATCATTTGGTGGAAACGCGGCGTAGGGGCTTTTACAAGGCTCGATAAAGAATATATAAAACCGCCCATAAGGGCGGTTTCGCTTTACAGTAACGGCGCGAAAATGCGCACGATAGAGCGTATACATCGTTGAAATACGTTTGTTTTTATGTTTTCGGGCGCGATTAAAATGCTTTTTTCTATCGTGTCCAGCATATCCGCTTTTATATCTTGTAGGCAATCGGTTTTGTATAACCAAACGCCGTTTTCAAAGTGGTGTACAAGACTTCTGTAATCCAAATTGATAGTGCCGAGCAGAGCCGTTTCGTCGTCGACAAGATAACATTTGGCGTGGATAAATCCCGGTTCGTATTCATAAATACGCACGCCCGATTTGACAAGCCGCGAGTAAAACGTTTTCGTCATTTCGAACACCATTTTTTTATCGGGGATATGCGGTACGATAATCCGTACGTCTACGCCTTTGATTGCCGCGTTTTCCAACGCCAAACACATATCGTTGTCAATGATTAAATAGGGCGTCGCAATATATGCGTATCGCTTTGCGTTGGACAGCATATCGACGATAAGACTTTGCGCCACTCTGCGTTTATAAATAGGGGCGGGACCGTCGCCAAAGGGAATCAAATATCCGTTTGCATTACCGTTAGCGAACGGATATAGAATATCGCTTTCCAAAGGCGTGGGTAATTGCTTTACGTTGATACCGAAATCGATTAAAAATAACTTGGTGAGCGCGTACACGGCTTCGCCTTCCAAGCGGATACCCACGTCTTTCCAATGCCCGAAGCGTTGTTTTACGTTGATATATTCGTCGGCGATATTGACGCCGCCCGTATACCCGATTTTCCCGTCGATAACCGTAATTTTTCTATGCGAACGGTTGTTGAATTCGTTATCGGCTTGTCCTTTCAATCGGGAAAAGGAAGTGGCTTTTATCCCGTATTGTTGTAGCTGTTTGGCGTAGTTGCCGGGCAACGTATTCATACAGCCGATATCGTCGAATACGACGCGTACGTCCAAACCTTGTTGCGCCTTTTCCTTCAAAATATCCAGTACGGAATTCCAAAATACGCCGTCTTCAATAATGAAATATTCCATATAGACGAATTTTTCGGCGTTTTGTAAGTCGATAAGCATACTTTGCCACATTTCTTCGCCGAGCGGGAAATACGTTTGTTTCGTATCGGTAAAAAGGTGCGCGTCCGATAACGAGCATAATAATTTGGCTTGATTATACGCCGTCAGGTTTTCTTGTTGTAAAGAAGAAAAAAGCGTTTCGCTGCGTTCGGGGTATTTTTCTTCGTATAATTTTTGCAAACGCCGTACGTATTTCTTTTGCAGCTTTCTTGAATAGAAGATAAAGTACAGCATAAAGCCTATGATAGGCAAAATGAGCACAAACAGAAGCCACGGGATTTTATATTCGGGATTGTCGTTGGAAGCGATGATTTTCACGATACAAAATATTTCCGTGGCAAATGCCGCCCAATAAAAATAGGGCACAAAATAACACAAAGCGCCTACGACGCCGATAATTGCAAGCACTTCGAGAAGCGTGATAAAAACGGCGAGAATATACCGTCCGGGAATATATCCGTATTCCCGAACGATTTTCTTTTTTCCCGAATGTAAAGTGTATTTTCTTTTCATTTTCTTGCGTTTAATTTCTGTTTAATAAAGAGTCTTTGGGGGTGATAAAGGGAATTGCGGGACTTGCTGAATAATTTATGCCAAGGCGTTTCAATTCGTCGCAAAACGCTTTCACGTATTTATCGGAGAGAAAGCTTTGTTTGAAATTCAAACAGAACTTATTTCCGCAACAAAGCATAGTAATGCCCAGCCCTGCTACACCCGAATTATAGAAGTACATTTTATCTACGTACTGCGCGTTTTCGTTTAATACGATTTGACCGAGATAGCTGATAATATAGGTATTCAAGAGAATTCCGTTGAAGAAGCCCATCACCTTTTGTTTTTCTTTATAATCGGGTAGGCTATCGAGCTTTTCGTATAAACCGAGAGAAGCGTTCGCCTGTTTTCGACAATTATCCCTATCCCGTTGTGCGTTTAGTAAAGCGCGTTGCTTTTCGGCTTGTTCTTGTAAAGACATTGTTAAGAACGTTCTGTCAAAAGGGAGCGGCATACTGCGCACGCAGTTTTTGAAGGTGTTGGGTAGGTCGAGCGCTTCCCTGATATCCACGGCAATATTGGCGTTGATGGGTTTATCGAAGTCGGGATAGAGCGTTGCAATGCCTGCGCTGGTAAGAAGTGAAATCAATATGACGGGCGTCGCGTGATTTTCTTTGCAAACCTTCATAAATTCGTTTGCGGGAATATCTATTTCGTAACGGTAATCGACTTCGTGTTCTTCGATAATGTTTTCGGGAATGGCGTAAGCGTCGCGCGAGATTTGCACGGTGTCTTTGTTCGTATCGTAATCGTATCCGTTAAGATTTGGCTCCGTCGTTTCGCCGTCCAACAGTTTGGAGTCGGAAAGCCGTATGTTTTCCGCGCTCGCTTTGCTACGGTATTTGAATTTGCAATAATAATAAACGAGCGATTCGATAAACGGTTTAATGCCTTTACCATCGCAGAGCGCGTGGTGCCAAGACACGTATACGGTTTTGTCAAAATACGTGATATCGATTAAGTGATATCCGCAACTGATATGACCGAGCTTTGCGAGTTTTTGCGTCCTTCTCGCCGTTATCGACATTTCGTTTTGCACGATGTAGAAATCCCCGTCGAGTTCTACAAGCTTGGTATTCAAATAAGGATAGCGTTTGAGCGTTTCCAATAAGGCTTGGTTGAGCGCAGAGCCGCTTACCTTTTTGTAAAAAACGATTTCCATTACTTCGCTTTCCATACCGTTCGTTTGGTACAAATACGATTGTCCCGAACGAATTTTTTCCTGTTTTTCGTTCGGGGTAGAACCGGAAGAGTTGATAAGCATTTTCTTGTTGCGCCGTTTCAAATGCGCATACGTTTTTTGAAAGATATTGTTACCCATATAGTTCTCCTTATATGAAAGAGGAAAAGCGAGACAGCTTATACGTCTCGCTTTCAGCGTTAAATTCAGTTCTTTTTCGCTGCTTCGTAACGCGCGTTTGCCGCCGCCGTTCTTTCCTTTGCTTCCGCAATTTGTTTATCGCGCGCTTCCTGTGCTTTCGCCGCTCTTTCAGCAGGGCTCATATGCGCGTCGTCCCAGCTTTGCTTGGCGTCAGCTTTCGCTTTTGCGTAGGTGTTGTGAAATTTGTTTTCTTCAAAGTTTGCTTTGGATTCGGCTTTTACCGCTTCCAGGTTCGCTTTGTCTACTTCGTGTTGCGCCTTTGCGCTTTCCTTCATATCGGAAAATGCGTCTTTAAAAAATTGTTTTACTCCCATTGTTTTGTTCTCCTTATTATTTTTATTTAACAGACTGTCGGAAAGTTCGAAAATCTGTTTTGCATACTTGTTTTTTCTTTTTTGTAAAAATACCTTGTAGATAGGGTAAGTGGAAATGCAAAGGGCGATACCCAAAAGCCCCACGCCGATACCGAGCGCCATATTTGTTCCGACAACCTTCATTGTCAAACACATACCCGAGCCTAATACGAGCGAGCTTACCGCGCCGTATACGTAAGCAAAAATTTTCGGTGGGCGTCTTGCTTCTTTGTCGAGCGCTCTCAATTCTTCCAACGGCGTTCTTTCTTTTGCCGTATAACGGTTTTGCATTTGGTTGACGGTTACTGCGTCCGTTCTTGTCGTCATAGTATCTCCTGTTTCACTTTACGTATCTATTATACGAAGTCAATGTTTATAAATCGCTAATATCCTGTAAGCGTTTTGAAAACGTTTTGTAAATGTTTTGTTAATGCTTTTATACCAAATTTGTTTTCTTCAATATGAGATTGCTGATTGCGCCCAGTCCTACGGCAAACATTGCGCCGCCGGCAATACATAATATAATATTCAAAATCCCCGAATCCAAGGGGCTTACCATCGGTGCAATATTGAAAAGGAACATACCTACGCCAAAGGATACGAGCAGGGAAAGCCATAATTTTTCTTTGCAAGTTACGCTTGCGATTACGTAAATGGATACGAAAATCGGGACTAAAAATATCTTGGAAAGGATAGAGCAGATGAAATTCCCCGCATTAAAAGCTTCCATTGTAAAGGGGAGTCCCGCGATTTTTCCGCCGAGCAGAGCGCCGATAACAAACGTTATCAACATTGTCGCGCCGCCGATAAATCCGATAACCGTTTTGGAAATTACGTAATCGGTTTTTTTCGAACGGACGGTAAAAAGATTTTTGGCGTATCCGCTTCTGAAATCGTCGGCAACGAAAATACATACAAGCACGGCGATTGCAAAGTACATCATATCGATATTGCACATACTCACAAGGTCCATACCCATTGTCGCCCCGTTGCCGTCCGCCGTCGTATTGCTTACCGAGCCGAAAATTTGCCAAATATTATCAAACCCTGCCGTTGCGGCTTCTCCGCCGCCCGTCATCGTCGTCATAACGAGTATCAAAATGGGGATAACCAGAGAAATGCCCGCCATAACGTAAAAAAGCGGTGTGGTGAACAATCGTCTTGCGTCTACTTTTAGCATACTTATTATTCTTTTGGCGAAAGTATTGGTTTCAAAATTTTTTTCCATAGACGTTTGCTCCTTTTTCGTTCATCAGGTCGATATAGTATTCTTCCAACCCGATTTTATTTGTCGAGATTTCGCTTATTAAAATACCGTTTTGGTATAAGTAGGTAACGATTTCTTCGGGGGATACTCCGTCGTATATGCGCAAACGGTTTTCCGTATCTTCTTCCAAGCGCGCGTATTTTCTTTGGAGTAAGGATTTTGTAAGGGAGATGTTTCCCGTTTGTAACGCAACATACGTGCGGCAGTTTTCGTCGAGTTCTTTCGCCGTCATTTCTTTTATCATTTTACCGTCGCGTACGATGCCGTAATGGGTGGCGATTTTTTCAAGCTCGCCTAAAATATGGGACGAAACCAAAACCGTACAGCCGTTGCGCGCTACGTCCAAGAGAATTTCTCGCATAATGCGCATACCGTCGGCGTCCAAACCGTTTATCGGTTCGTCTAAAACCAGTAGTGCAGGGTTGCCAAGGAGCGCCATTGCAATGCCTATTCGCTGCTTCATACCCAAAGAACAGTTTTTGTATTTATTGCTTGCCGCGCCTTCCATACGTACGAGTTTTAAGACTTTTATTACTTCTTCTTTGGCGTTGGGGATTCCCAAATTCGTCGCCTGTAACATAAGATTATTCCATACGCTGTAATTGCGGAAGCAACCGGGCGATTCAATCAGCACGCCTATTTTGGCTCTTACGTCGGCGTCCGTATATTCTTTGCCGAACAGCTTGACGTCGCCGTTCGTGGGGTGGATAAGTCCGCAAATAATTTTCTCCGTGGTGGATTTACCGCTCCCGTTTTCTCCGATAAAGCCGTAGATTGCGCCCACGGGAACGGTCATATTCAAACCGTTTAACGCCTGTTTACTGCCAAAAGATTTCGTTAGATTTCTGATTTCTATTGCGTTCATTTTTTTTCTCCTAATTAGTAAACGTCGCATTTTTCAAGGATGAGCGTGCCGAGTACGTTATAGATACCCGTCCAAGCAAGGGATACGGCAAGGCATACGAGAACCGTCCAAAGATTACCCGACAGGCAGGCGTAAACGGAAGCACCGTATAAGAAAACGTTGAGAAGGGGCGTATTGCCGACGATAGAGCCTATACCGATAATCAGGATGCCCGTGCCGAAAAAGAAAGACGAAGCAATGGATATACCGAAATATTTTCTGAAAATAATATTCAAAAACGTGTAAAGACTCGCCCAGCCCAAGCTCATAAGCATTTTACCGAGTATAGCGCACAAAAGATTGCCGAAGTTTACGGAAAAAGAAGTGCGCGTCAAAGCGCCCGCGATAATCGCGCCGAATACGTAAGTAACGCACATACACGCCATGGCAAAGGCGCAGGTCAACGTTTTGGAAACGATATAATCTTCTTTCTTGGGGTGCGTGGTGAATAGCTGTTTTACGTAACCGCTTTTATAGTCGTGTCCGATAAAGATAGATACCATAATACCGCCGAAGATGAATACCATATTCATATTGGCGTATTTGTCAATCCCTTCAAAACCGTATATAGGCGTATCGGTGGCAATCGCCTGCCAAACGTTGGTAAATAAAGGCTCGCTTACCGTTCCGTCGGGATTGGTCATACCCGTCATAGCAATCAACATGGCGGGGATAACGGCGGCAATGCCGAGAAAAATGTAGAAGAGCGGCGTATGAAATAAGCGGTAAAAGTCAACGCCTAACATACTTTTTATGCGTTGGAAAAAAGTAGGGGGTTCAAATTTTAACACACGGGATTTTTCCATATTACTCGTTCTCCTTTTTACTCATCAGTTCCACGTAATACTCTTCCAAGCCAATTTTGTTTTTCTTGATTTCGTTGACCACGTGCCCGTTTTTTATCAGATAATCGACGATAGCTTCCACGTCGTTTACGTCGTATACGCGAAGATATCCGTTCTCTTCAAGTACTTTTTCGTATTTCGCTTTTAACGTCGTTTTCGCGCCTTGCATATCTTTGGTTTTTATCGATACGAAAACGCGCGCTCGCGCTTCCATTTCCTTCGCCGTCAGTTCCTGTATCATTTTGCCTTGGCGGATAATGCCGTAGTGCGTGGCGATTTTTTCAAGCTCCCCTAAAATATGCGAAGAGATAAGCACGGTGCAACCGTAAGTGGTTGTAATTTCCACGAGAATTTCACGCATAATCTTCATGCCGTCTGTATCCAACCCGTTAATCGGTTCGTCGAGTATCAATAGCGCGGGGTCGCCAAGGAGCGCCATCGCGATACCGATACGTTGTTTCATGCCGAGCGAACAACGCTTGAATTTCGTTTTTGCGG
Source organism: Clostridia bacterium (assembly GCA_017473605.1). Classification (GTDB taxonomy): domain Bacteria; phylum Bacillota; class Clostridia; order Christensenellales; family Borkfalkiaceae; genus Scatosoma. Next base: position 158,705 of record JAFUKM010000006.1, read on the forward strand.
CATTTTCCATGCGTACGATTTTCAGCACTCTTGCAATTTCCGCGTCGGGATTTTCCAGCCCTAAATTGATGGCTTGCATCATCAGGTTTTGGTATACGCTGGACGAAGGGAAACAGCCTGCGTTTTCAATCAGCGCGCCCACTCGAACCCGTACGCCCGCGTCTTTATAATCTTTGCCGAATAACTTGATTTCGCCGCCGTCGGGAACGAGATGCCCGCAAACGAGCTTTTCGGTGGTGGATTTGCCGCTCCCGTTTTCCCCGATAAAGCCGTAGATTGCGCCCACGGGAACGGTCATATTTAAGTTGTTTACCGCGTACATACCGCGAAAACTTTTGGATAGATTTCGGATTTCAATAGCGTTCATAAAAAAGCTCCTTGCTGTGTTGTACAAAGGAATTATAGCAATACAATGTTGAAAAAATGCAAAATTTATGTTTGAGAAATATTTTTTATTTGTAAAAATATTGTTAAAGGTGCGGCGAATAACGCGGGGACAAAAAAACCCGACTGTTTAAAAAGCAGTCGGGTAATGAAATTAAAATCCCGCGTTTTTGATATCCCTGTCTACGCTGCGTTTTACGTCCCTGTCGGCAATCGCTTGTTTTTTGTCGTAAGTGTGTTTGCCTTTGCAAAGAGCAATTTCGATTTTGACGAGCGAGCCTTTGAAATACAGCTTTAAAGGAACGAGCGTATATCCTTGACGGTTGATTTTTCCTGCAATTTTCGCAAGCTCCGCTTTGTGTAACAGCAGTTTTCTGTCCCGCCGCGTGTTTTTCGTGGAGAACGCGTCCGATTTGTCGTACAAGGCGATGTGCATATTTTTCACGCACGCTTCGCCTTCGCGCAAAAAACAAAAACTGTCGTTCATATTGACGTTGCCAAGGCGCAACGATTTTATTTCGTTGCCTTCAAGCTGTATGCCAGCTTCGTATTTTTCTTCGATAAAATATTCAAACGAAGCGGATTTGTTCGTCGTGATGATTTTCATAGCATTTCCTTATTATATATTATACTTGTTTTTCTATTTTTTGAAGCAATCGGAATTCCGTGCGGCGGCGGTAGAAATCTACGTCGACCACTTTTACTTTTAACGTTTCGCCCAAGGAAAACGTTTTTCCGCTTCCGATAAGACAAAACTTGTCGGCGTCGAATTTATACGTACCGTACAAGCTCTCGATGGGGATAAACCCTTCAATGGTGTTGGGCAGCTCTGCAAACAAGCCGAAAGAAGTTACGCCCGATATCACGGCTTCGTATTCTTCGCCGATCCGTTCGCTCATAAACATTGTCTTATACAAATCGTCCACGTCCCGTTCGGCGTCGGCGGCTTTTCGTTCTCTGTCCGAAGATTGGTCTGCCGCGCGCTCTACAAATCCGCTGTATTTTTCCACCGCTTCCGCGTATTTTCCGTTAATCACTTCTTTGATGATACGGTGTATACAAAGGTCGGGATAACGGCGGATAGGGGAAGTGAAATGGCAATAGCACTCGCTCGCAAGCCCGAAATGTCCGACGTTTTCGGGAGAATATCTCGCTTTTTGCATAGAGCGGAGCATTACGCGGTTGAGAACCGAATAGGACGGCAAATCCTTGGCTTTTATCAAAAGATTTTGATAATCGTACGGCTTTACGTCGTCGGCGTTAAACCGCGCCGTCAAGCCTAACCCTTGCGCGAACGCGCGGAACGTTTGGGCTTTTTCTTCGCTCGGTTTTTCGTGGATTCGGTAGATAAACGGCGCTTCTATCGAGTGCATATATTCCGCCACCGTTTCGTTGGCAAGCACCATAAACGCTTCGATGATTTGATAGGAAAACGCGCGCTCGTAATCGGGAATCGTAATCTCGTTTGTGTCTTTGTCGAATAAGATTTTCGCTTCTTTTACGTCGAGCGTAACGCTACCTTTTTTGTTGCGTTTCTCTTGCAAAATACGGGTAAGCTCCGCAAAAAGCGATACCATGTCCGTAACGTCCGCGTATTTTTCTTTCGTTTCTTCATCGTTGTCGAGAATTTTCGTGATTTCCGTATACGTCATTTTGTGCGCTGAACGGATAACCCCTTCGACGATTTCGCTTTGTTTCACTTTGCCGTTTTTGTCCACGGTCATAAGACAGGAAAGGGTAAGTCTGTCCTCGCCTTCGTTCAATGAACAAATCCCGTTGGAAAGGGCGCGGGGGAGCATAGGCAATACGCAATCGGGAAAATATACGCTCGTACCCCGTTCGAACGCCTCGTTGTCAAGCGCGCTTTTTTGGGTTACGTAGTGGGAAACGTCGGCGATATGCACGCCCAAAAGGTAATTTTCACCCGCTTTTTCCAAGGAAATCGCATCGTCGATATCGCGCGTGTCTTCTCCGTCTATCGTTACGATAAGTTTATCTCTGAAATCCCGACGGTTTTGCAAATCGGCGGGCATAATGCCGCGTTTTTCGCATTTTTCCGCTTCTTTTTCCACGCCTGCGGGGAATTCTTCCCGTAAGTTATAAGAACGGATAATCGAGAGTTCTTCCGCAAAAAAATCGTCTTCTTCGCCAAGCACTTCCACGATTTTGCCGCCGGGCGCTTTGCCGAAAGGGTATTCGGTAATTTTCGCCACCGCTTTTACGCCGTTTTTGATTTGGTAACAGTCGGAAAGGGGGATATAGACGGGCGCGGAAAATTTCTTTTCGTCAGGATAAAGATAGCCCGCGCGTTTGTCTTTGCGGAATACGCCGACAATCGTTTGATAGCCGCGCTCTAAAACCTTGACGACTTTTGCTTCGTTGCGTTCCGTTTCCTGCTCGCTCGACCAAGAAATTTGTTCGGCGAGCACGGTATCGCCGTGAAAAGCGCCGTGCATATACTTGCGGGGGATAAAAAAGTCCTTTTCGTAACGTTCTTTATCTTCGGGCATCAGGAAGCCAAAGCCGCGTTCGTTGCCCGATATCTTGCCTTTTATAAGTCCGAGCTGTTCGCTCGTGCCGTATTTACCGCTAGCCGTCTTATACAACTTCCCTTCTTCGCACAATTCTTCTAAAAGGGGGAGAAGCCGAGTTCTTTCACGGTAGGGAATAGATAAAATTTTACATATTTCCGCAACGTTCTTTTTGGATATCGAACCGTCGAGAAAACGCTCTAATATGCGCTCTTTTGCGCTCAAAACAATCACCTCCAAACTATGTAAAGGGGAACGGGGATAAAAAAACGGCGGCTTTGTATGTAAAGCCGCCGACGTGAATCAGGTTATCAGGAGAAGAATACGGGAAGTTCCAAAACTACGTAGAACAACACCGCGAAAACTGCAAGGAGAACTAAGCAAATCCAAGTCCATTTTTTCAGTTTTGCTTCAATCGATTTACCTTTATTCTTACCAAAAAACGTTTCGCTCGAACCGCCGAGCGCGTCGATACCGCTCGAATTGCTCGGTTGCAATAACACGAAGATGATAGCAAGAATTGCGCAAAGCGCCATAAGCCCAATCAAGATGCCCGCAACGATTTTATAAGCGACTTCGGTTCCGTCCAAAACGTTTTGGTCGGCCAATATATTAAATAAATTCAACATTGTATTTCAATCCTTTTTTCCGTTTTTCTTCAAATACTTATTGATTATAACACACTTGCGTAAATATCGCAACTGTTTTTGACGGATTTTTTCGAAAAACTTTTGCGCCTTTTATGAAAAATGACGGCGAAAAAGAGATTTTTGCCGTCATTTGCAGTTTTTATTTGATAAGGCTCTTACCCGTCATTTCTTGGGGGTTAGGAAGTTTCATCATATCGAGAAGCGTAGGCGCAAGGTCTGCAAGTACGCCGTCTTGATGAAGCTGAACGTTTTTGTATTCTTCGGAAACGAGAATTACGGGAACGGGGAAGGTGGTGTGCTGTGTGAACGGAGAAACGCCGTCGCTCGCCACCATTTGGTCGGCGTTGCCGTGGTCTGCCGTAACCAGCGCGCTGCCGCCCATCGACAGGATTTTATCCGTTACCTTTTTCACACACTCGTCTACCGTATGCACTGCTTTTACAGCCGCTTCCATTACGCCCGTATGACCGACCATGTCGCAGTTCGCAAAGTTCAAAATAACGACGTCGTAAACGCCTTTATCAAGTTCTTCGAGTACCTTATCCGTTACGGGATAGGCGCTCATCTCCGGTTGCAAGTCATACGTAGCTACTTTCGGGGAAGGAATAACAATACGCGTTTCGCCTTCGACGGGCGCTTCCAATTTTGCGTTGAAGAAGAAGGTTACGTGCGCGTACTTTTCCGTTTCCGCGATATGGAGCTGTTTCAAACCGAGCGAAGAAATATATTGCGGCAACGTGTTGTTGATTTCGTCGGGCGGGAAAGCCACGCCTACGTTTTCAAACGAAGAATCATACACCGCAAACCCTACGTAGCAGGGGGCAAGGAAACCCGTTTTTCTTTCAAAGCCGAGCGTTGCGCCCGTCTTTGCGTCGGTAAAGGGGAACTTTTCTTGCGAGAACATACGGGAGATTTGTCTTGCTCTGTCGGGACGGAAGTTGAAGCAAATAATGCTATCGCCCTTTTCAATCAACGCAACCGGCTTACCGTTTTCCGTTAAATTGGTGGGCAGGATAAATTCGTCGGTTACGCCGCTACCGTAAGACGCGTTCGCCGCTTCTTCCGCGCTGCCTTCAAACTGTACGCCCGTGCCGAGCGTGAGCATATCGTACGCTTTTTCTTCTCTATCCCAGTTATTATCTCTGTCCATTGCGTAATATCTGCCGGCAACGGAAGCGATTTTACCGAACGAGAGTTCGTCCATTTTATCCTGCAAATCTTTCAAAAAGCCTGCGCCCGAAGTGGGGGCGACGTCGCGCCCGTCCGTAAACGCGTGCACGTAAACGTTGTCCAAACCTTCCTTTTTCGCCATTTCGATAAGGGCGTATAAATGTTCGGTATGGCTATGCACGCCGCCCGTGGAAACAAGCCCGAACAAGTGCAATTTTTTACCGTTGTCTTTCGCCGCGCGCATTGCTTTCAACAGTTCTTCGTTTTTAAAGAATTCGCCGTTACGGATATCCTTTGTGATTTTCGTCAAATCTTGATAAACGATTCTGCCTGCGCCGATGTTGAGATGTCCTACTTCGCTATTGCCCATTTGCCCGTCGGGAAGACCTACGGACATACCGCTTGCGCCAAGCTGGGCGCTGTGGTATTTCTTTTGTAATTCGTTGACGTATTTGCTGCCGTCCGCAAAAATGGCGTTGCCGTTTTTGTCGGGGTTAATGCCGTAACCGTCCATAATGATGATTGCATAGGGAATCTTCATTTTTTGTATCTCCTAAAATTCAAAATGGTGGGGGCAGGTGCGCGTTTGGCGTAAACCTGTCCCCATTAAATTGTGTTTATTTATAAGTTATTATTTGTCGAAATTTACGATAGCCGCGAAATCGGGCGCTTTCAAGGACGCGCCGCCGATAAGACCGCCGTCGATTTCTTCCATAGCCATAAGTTCTTTGCAGTTGCCTGCGTTCATACTGCCGCCGTATTGGATACGGAGTTTCGCCGCGCAGTTGGGGCAGAACATTTCGCCAATCGTCTTACGGATAAAACCAATCGTTTCGTTTGCTTGCTCCGCGGTAGCCGTTTTGCCCGTGCCGATAGCCCAAACGGGTTCGTAAGCGATAACGATTTTCGTGATGTCTTCAATGTTTTTAAGACCTTCGTGGATTTGCGTGGCAAGCACTTCTTCCGTCTTGCCCGTTTCTCTTTCTTCGAGCGATTCGCCGATGCAAACGATGGGGGTAAGACCCGCGTTAAGCGCAGTAAGCGTACGCTTGTTTACCGTTTCGTCCGTTTCCGCGAAGTATTGTCTTCTTTCGCTGTGTCCGATAATAACGTATTCAACGCCGTATTCGAGAAGCATTGCCGCGGAGATTTCGCCCGTGTAAGCGCCTTTTTCGGCGAAGTGTACGTTTTCTGCGCCGAGCTTGATGTTCGTGCCTTTTAAAGCTTCGCTAACGGCGGGGATATCGATAGCGGGAACGCATACGACGACGTCGCAGTTCGCTTCCGTAACAAGGGGAGCGATAGCTTTAACGAGCGCTACGCCTTGGGAAGCGGTGTTGTTCATTTTCCAGTTACCTGCAATAATAGGTTTTCTCATGATTTTATTACTCCTTAATGTAAATTTCAATATAATTACGCATTGCAAGGGCGAACGCCGTCCGCCCTTGTCAAAAATTTCTTATTTATCGTTCAAGCAAGCGATACCGGGAAGAACTTTTCCTTCGAAAAGTTCAAGGGAAGCGCCGCCACCCGTGGAGATATGGCTCATCTTATCCGCAAAACCGAGCACTTGTACAGCCGCCGCGGAGTCGCCGCCGCCGATAATCGTCGTAGCGTTGCCGTAAGCGTTGGCAAGAGATTGTGCAACCGCTTTCGTGCCTTCTGCCAAAATCGGGTTTTCAAATACGCCCATAGGACCGTTCCAGATAACCGATTTTGCGGTGGCAACAACGCTTGCGAAAAGCTTTTTCGTTTCAGGACCGATATCAAGACCCATCATATCGTCGGGAATTGCATTGGACGGAACAACCGTCGTTTCGATAGGCGCGTCGATGGGGTTGGGGAACGCCTTTGCCGCAACCGTATCTACGGGAAGAAGAATTTGCTTGCCAAGCGCCTTTGCTTTTTCAAGCATTTCGCTGCAATACGCAATCTTTTCGTCGTCTACAAGGGAAGTACCGATTTTACCGCCTTGCGCTTTGATGAACGTATACGCCATACCGCCGCCGATAACGAGCGTATCGCATTTTTCCAAAAGGTTGGAAATAACGTTGAGCTTGTCCGCCACTTTTGCGCCGCCGAGAATAGCAACGAAGGGATGAGCGGGGTTTTCAAGCGTATCCGCCATCACGGAAAGTTCCTTTTCGATAAGGAAACCGCAAGCCGCCGTCTTAACCAAGCCTTCTTCTACAATACCGGCGGTAGAAGCGTGGGAGCGGTGCGCCGTACCGAACGCGTCGTTGACGTATACTTCGCAATAAGATGCGAGCGCTTGCATAAATTCGGGGAATTTCTTTTCTTCACCCTTATGGAAACGCAAGTTTTCCAAAAGTACGCAGCAGCCTTCCTTGCAAGCGGCAACTTTTGCTTTCGCGTCGTCGCCGATAACGTCGGAAGCGAACGTGACTTTGTTGTCGAGCAATTCGTTAAGTCTTGCCGCAACGGGAGCAAGCGTGAGCTTTTTCACGTCTTTCTTCGCTTTTTCCAAAGCTTCCGCGGTAGCTGCGGCTTGTTCGTTTTCGGGAAGAGCGGCAATCTTCGCTTTTTCCTTCTTATTGAGTTCGAGTTTTTCGTCGAAAACGTTGTGGGGTTTGCCCATATGCGAGCAAAGCACTACTTTTGCGCCCTGTTCCATAAGATACTTAATGGTGGGCAATGCGCCGATGATACGGTTTTCGTCGGTAATAACGCCGTCTTTCATAGGTACGTTGAAGTCGCATCTGACAAGGACTTTTTTGCCCTTAACGTCAATGTCTTTTACGGTTTTCTTGTTCATTGAAACAAATTCTCCTTAACCTTTAATTTTTCGTACGTATATATAATACCCGTTTTTTTTGCTTTTGTCAACTTTTTACAAAACAAACGGAAAAAATATTCTATATTTTGCAGGGAAATTTTCTCAAAAAAAGCCCGAACCGTTGACGAAAAAAAAGAAATGTGTTATAATAAAAACCGAAAAATCACCAAAGGCGGTGCGCTATGAGCAGAGCAGACGAAATTTTTGTGCAAAATATGACGGATATTATGGAAAACGGGTATTGGGATACGGAACTCGACGTTCGTCCCCGCTGGGAAGACGGCGTAAAGGCGCATACCGTTAAAAAATTCGGTATCGTCAACCGCTATAACTTGCAGGAAGAATTCCCGATTCTTACGATTCGCCGTACGGCGTTCAAATCGTGCGTGGACGAGCTTTTGTGGATTTGGCAAAAAAAGAGCAATAATATTCACGATTTAAACTCGCATATCTGGGACAGCTGGGCGGATGAAAACGGGTCTATCGGCAAGGCGTACGGCTATCAGCTCGGCGTAAAACATAAGTACAAAGAAGGGGAATTCGACCAGGTGGACAGGGTGCTGTTCGATTTGAAAAACAATCCCGCAAGCCGTCGTATTATGACGAATATTTATAACTTCCAAGACTTGCACGAAATGGGCTTATACCCCTGCGCGTACTCCATGACCTTCAACGTATCGGGGGATACGCTCAACGGGATACTCAATCAACGCTCCAACGATATGCTCACGGCGAATAACTGGAACGTGGTGCAATACGCAATATTGATGCACATGATGGCGCAGGTTTCCGGTTTGAAAGTGGGCGAGCTTGTGCACGTAATTGCGGACGCGCATATCTACGATAGACATATTCCGCTCGTGAAAGAAGTGCTGGCAAATCCCCAACATAAAGCGCCCAAATTGATTGTCGATACTTCCGTTACGAATTTCTACGATTTCACGGTGGACAGTTTCAAGCTTGTGGATTACGAGTACGAAAAATTCGATAAGAAAATCCCGGTGGCGATATAACAGTAGGACATGTATGATAGCAAAGATTAAAACTAAAAATAACACGTTATATGACACGACGGTGTTTGCGGTTCGTTCGGGGGGTACGTGGACAAAGACGTGTATTATCGGGTTTGACGAAGATGAAAAAAAATTGCAATTCATCAATGTCTATCCCAAAGGTAATACGTGCGTTTTTGTAGTAGATAACGAAGAAACGGGTTGGTTTTCGGGTAAAAAAATTCGTGGGGTGGATTGGATTGTAAAAGACAAAACGTTACTGAAAAAGATAAAGAAAGGAAAACCTATTCCCGAAGAAATTATGGAAAGATGTCGCGCAATGCAACGTGCTATCCCTATTACTTCCGCTGATTGGACGGAAGTGACGGAAGAAAAGTCGGCGGAAGCCTTAATGTCGGTAGCGAGAAGTTTTCACGACGGTTGGGTGGAGGAAATTGTAGATGACGGTTTCGAAACGGAAGTTGTTTTAAGAGTGTGGGGCGGATTTATTCGTTTCAAACTGACAAATGCAACGCTTTCAAATAAATTCGTTGTCGGGTATGGGCAATGTACGGGAGAGTATATTGATTTAATCTACGATTCGTCGGTGTTTTGTGAGAACGGAAGAATTTATTGGACAAATGATGAGCAAGTAAAAAGTGCGAAAGATATTGTCGAGGAAACGGTTTGGTTTTCTTGTGAAAAAATGCTTTGGAAATTGGAGATAACAAATAAAAATGATAATAGCAATCGTACACGCCGATAAAAATTGGGGGATAGGGAAAGGAAACGATATGATGTTTTCTCTGCCCAAGGATATGAAATTTTTTCGTTCGACAACGTTGAATCATACCGTCGTTATGGGAGGAAATACCTTGCGTTCTTTCCCCGACGGTAAACCCTTGAAAAACAGGGTAAATATCGTGCTTTCAAGGGGGCAGGTACAAGGCGATTGCGTTTTTGTCCGTAGCTATGACGAGCTGAAAGCCGAGATGAAAAAACGGGGCGAAACGGACGATATTTACGTGATAGGCGGCGGCGCGGTGTATAAAGAGCTGCTTCCGTATTGCGACGAAGCGCTGGTAACCAAAGTGGATGCCGTGGGCGGTGCGGAAGTGTTTTTCCCCAATTTGGACGAACTCGATAATTTCGTTTGCGTAGACGAGAGCGAGCCGATAGAAGATAACGGATACACGATTCGCTTTACGAGATATAAAAATACGGCGGTAAAACCGCTTTAACGGTTATCCGCAAACCCGAAAAACGGGTTTGCGGATAATTTTCGGTCTTTTTCAAAAATATTTAGAAAATATTTTCACGCAAGCGGCGTATTTTCCTTGTCAATCGCGTGAAAAAGTATTAAAATAGTATGGTTGAAAAGTTTGCATGGAGAAAGGAGTTACCAATGATTAGAAACGATTTGAGAAACGTGGCGATTATCGCGCACGTAGACCACGGCAAAACGACGCTTGTCAACGAAATGTTGGCGCAAGGGGGCGTATTCCGCGATAACCAGCAGGTGCAAGACAGGGTAATGGACTCGGGAGATTTGGAAAGAGAACGCGGCATTACCATACTTGCAAAAAATACGTCCGCGCACTATAACGGCGTAAAAATCAATATTGTAGACACGCCGGGACACGCCGATTTCTCGGGTGAAGTGGAACGCGTTTTGAAGATGGTAAACGGCGCGCTTATTTTGGTGGACTCGGCGGAAGGGCCGTTGCCGCAAACCCGTTTCGTTATGCAAAAAGCGCTCTCTTTGGGGTTAAAGACGATTATTGTTATCAATAAAGTGGACCGTCCCGACGCGCGTATTGCGGAAGTCGTGGAAGAAATGCAGCTTTTGATGATGGAACTCGACGCGACGGACGAACAGCTGGACAGCCCTATCGTATATTGTTGCGGCAGAGAGGGTACGGCTTCCCTTTCGCCCGATAAGCAAGAAGAAAATCTCAACCCCTTGTTCGATACTATTTTGGAAACGATTCCGCCTATGGAAGTGGATACGGAGGGGGCTGGACAACTGCTCGTTTCCTGTATCGACTATAACGAGTTCGTGGGGCGTATCGGTATCGGTAAAATCGAACGCGGCGTTATCCGCGCGAACGAGCCTGTTTCTATTTGCAATTATAACGACGATAAAGTACGTACCAACTGTAAAATCGCCAACCTGTACCAAATCGAAGGATTGGAACGCGTTGCCGTACCGACGGCGCAAGCAGGGGATATCGTCGTATTTTCGGGTATTGACGGACTGAATATCGGGGATACGGTATGCGAGCCGACGAAGGTAGAACCCGTACAATTCGTAAAAATCGAAGACCCGACGGTGGAGATGACGTTCTCCGTCAACGACAGCCCGTTTGCGGGTAAAGAAGGAAAGTTCGTTACGTCCCGTCAACTTCGCGACAGACTGTATAAAGAGCTTTTGCGTGACGTTTCCTTGCGCGTTTCGGATACCGAATACGCAGACAGCTTCCGCGTTTGCGGACGTGGGGAAATGCACCTTTCCATCTTGATTGAAACGATGCGAAGAGAAGGGTATGAATTCCAAGTATCCACCCCCAAAGTATTGTATAAGGAAATCGACGGCGTTATCAACGAGCCTATCGAACGTTTCTTGGCGGACGTTCCCGAAGATATGACGGGACCCGTGTTTGCGGCGATGGGAAATAGAAAAGGTACGCTGCTGCAAATGACGGCTATCGGCAGCCGTATGCGCTTGGAATTTACCGTGCCTTCCCGCGGTTTGTTCGGGTATAAGAGCGAGTTTTTAACGGATACGAAGGGACAAGGTATTATGAACACGATATTCTACGCGTACGAGCCGTACAAAGGGGATTTACAGCGCAGAAATACCGGTTCGCTCGTGGCGTTCGAAACGGGAGAAGCGGTAACCTACGGTCTGTTTAACGCGCAAGGCAGGGGGAATTTGTTTATTACGCCCGGTACGCCCGTATACGCAGGTATGGTCGTAGGGTATACCAATCTTGCGGATGATATCAACGTCAACGTTTGTAAGACGAAGCATTTGACGAATACCCGTTCGTCCAGTAGCGACGATGCTTTGACGCTGATTCCCGTGTCGAAAATGAGCTTGGAAGAGTGTTTGGAGTTTATCGCCGACGACGAGCTGTTGGAGGTAACGCCCAAGTCGCTTCGTATCAGAAAGCGTATTTTGGACGCGGAACTTCGCGCGAAGGCAAGACATAAGGAAAAAACAGGGAAATAAAAAGGAACGGAAGATGAAAGAAACATACATTTTCGATTTTGACGGAACGCTCGTCGATTCGATGACGCCGGCGGTGAAAGTGCTGCTCGGGTATTTGGACGAACGGGGCGTGAAATATCCCGACGATATCATCAAAACGATTATTCCGCTCGGTTATAGGGGGATTGCCGATTATTACGTAAGCGAATTCGGCTTGAAGGAGACGCCGAAAGAAGTATATGCGACCATCGTAGAACGTTTGGAAGGGGTATACGCCAACGACGTAATGCCCAAGCCCGAAGTAGAGAAAACGGTGGCGGAATTGAAGGCTCGCGGCGCGAGTTTGAGTATCTTAACGGCAAGTCCGCACGAGTTTTTAGACCCCTGCGTAAAGCGTTTGGGTTGGGAAAAGTATTTTGACAATCTTTGGTCGTCGGAAGATTTCAATATGAAAAAATCCGAACCGTTTATCTTTATTGAAGCGGCGAAAAGATTAGGAAAACAACCGTGTGAGTGCTATATGGTGGACGACAACGTAAAAGCGTTATTCTCGGCAAAACAAGCGGGTTTGAAAACGATAGCGGTGTACGATTCGTATTCAAAAGAGTACGAATCGGAAATGCGTTCGTTTGCCGATAAATACGTTGTGGTGTTCAACGAGATTTTATAAAGAAGAAAAGCGGCTTGCAAAAATGCGGGCTGTTTTTGTTTTGGAAAAATTGCGAAAAACGCAACAAAAAACGGGTTTTCGTTGTTTAATAAACGAAACGCCAAAGAAAAATCGATGTAAAAATCGGAGGGTTGGAATGAGTAAGGCGGAAATCAACGCGCTTCTTACCAAAACGGCGCGCGGCGATAACGCTGCGTTTGAGAAGCTATATATAGTAACAAGGAAAGGTGTTTTTTCCTTTTTATATACCTATCTGCGTAACTACGCCGACGCGGAAGACGCAATGCAGACGGTGTACTTAAAGATTAAACGTGGAATCGCTTCCTACCAAGCGGGCACGAACGGGAGCGCGTGGATATTGCAGATTGCCAAAAACCATGCGTTGAACGAATTGAAAAAACGTAGACAAGCACCCGTAACGGACGACACGGAATCGGTTGCAAAAGAGCCTGTGTATTCAATGGAAACGGGCGTTATGCAAACAATGAACCGCGTGCTTTCGGAAGAAGAGCAACGCATCGTGACGTTGCACGTGCTGTGGGGATATAAACACCGAGAAATCGGGGCGTTGCTCGCTTGTCCGACGGGCACGGTTACTTCAAAATACAAACGGGCGATTGAAAAATTACGCAAAGCGTTAAAGGAGGAGGAAAGATGAAGTCTTGGAAAAAGCGTTGGAAAGATGAGTTGGAAACCATGCTTCCCGCCTTGTCGGAAGAAGTGCGGTCCGAGCCGATTCTTTCATCCCAAACCGCAAATCAAAAGCAGGAAAAGAAGAGCCTTTTCAGCCGTTTTCAGTCGTGGCTTGCATTGCGTAAGAAACGCTTTTATGCGGGGGTTGCTTGTTGTGCGGCGGCGGTGATTGCGCTGTGCGTTGCGCTCCCTTTTGCTTTGTCCACGTCGGATGCGGGGGCTGCGCTGATAGTGGAAATCAATCCCCGCGCCGTGTTTTCCGTGGACGGGGACGGCAAGGTGACGGCGGTGGTTGCGACGAACGCCGACGCGGACGTGATATTGTCCGATAGAGCGCGCGTAGAAGAAATGCAAGGGGAATCCGTAGAAAGGGCGGTGCAGGTATTCGTTGATTACGCGGCAAAGTTAGGGTATCTCGATTTGTCGTCGCAAACGGCGGTACGTGTGAGCGCTTGCGGAGACGAAACAGCGTTGACAAAGACGGGGGAAACGATAGAAAACTATTTTTTGGATAAAGGCGTTTTGGTTGCCGTGCTGACGGAAGATTTGACGACGGACGCGTTTTGCGAACGGGCGGGGCTTGCCGAAGTGGAAACGTTTGAAGCGCTCACGGAGACGATTCATGAATTGCCGTGCTTATATTCCGAGTGGGAAACGACGGAGCGGTTTGACGAAATTTACGGGCAAATCGTGTCGTTAGACGGGATTGCCTGCGTATACGAGCGGTTTTTGCGGGATAACTTGGCGAAGATAGAACAGGGAGCGCTTGACGTATTGCGTTTGATTGAATACAATAACGCGATTGAAAGCAGTGAAGATAATCCGGGCTTTTTGTTAAAAGATTATTGGCATATCCGCGAAAATTACGATAATGTAACGTTTACGGAAACGTTTGCGGCGCAAATGCAAACAATGGATAACGCGCTTGCCGATTACGAACGTACTTACGGTACGAGGATTGAAAACGTGGTGGCGCTTCTTACGGTTGCTAACGGTTATTCCGGTTTTCCGACGGCGGAAATCGTTGCGCTCTTGGAAAATTTTACTTTTGAAAAAATGTTTTCGCGTTTGGTTGATATCACCGTCGTATTGAATAACGTCGGGGTGGATACTTCCGTTTGGGAAGCGCTTTGTAAAATTCCCGATACTATCGAGGAGTACGTTCAAAACGTGCAAAGTTACGCGCTTTTGCGCTTGGAAAGGTTTAAGCCGAATTACGAATCTTGGGGTACGGGAGAAGCCCTTTCGCAACAGGCGTATAGCGATTATATCGATACGTTAATAGAACAGTACGGCTCGTTGGAAGCGTATTGGAATAATTTACACGAATAAATTTTTATAAAACTTGCAACAAAATAAAAGAATTGTTTGTTTAATAAATGAAAAGAAAAATCGGAGGATTTGGAAATGAAAAGCAGAACAATGAAATTGGCGATAGGTATGATTTGCGCGTTAACGATGGGCGCGTCGGTGTTGACGCTGGCTTCTTGCGGGGAAAGCGAAGAGGATGCGAAAGCTGCGAAAGTAATGAACGTTTCGCTGAATCCCGAAGTGGAGTTCGTATTGGATTCTGACGATAAAGTGCTTGCCGTAAACGCTTTGAACGAAGAAGGAAATCTTATTATTAGCGCGGAAGAATTTGAAAACGTAGAGGGCAAGTCTGCGACGGAAGCGGCGGAATTGTTCGTGCAGGTTTCCAAAGAAACGGGTTTTCTCGTTACGGGAAACGTAACCGCGGCGGGCGTTACCAACGAAGTGAGTATCTCTGTTTCGGGAGAAGAAGCGGAGGCGTTGTATAACGACGTAAAGGCGCAAATGGAAACGTATTTTTCCGAAGAAAATATTACGGCGCAAGTGGCGGAGATTAAAGCGATTACAGAAGCGGAACTTGAAAAACTTGTCGCGGAGTGCGCGCCCTATCTCGAAGAAGCGGAAATAGAGGCAATGGAATACGAACAACTCGTAGAAACGTTGGCGCAGTCGAGAACGGAAACGGCGGAGTTCTATTCGCAGGAATTGAAAAATGCGTATTACGAGGCAAAAGCGTTTGCAATGGAGCAGGCGGAGCTTGAAACGCTTAAATCGCAACTGAATACGGTAGCGCAAGCGGCTATTTCGGCGGCAAACGACGCATACTTGGGGCTTGTTGAAAGCGTCGAACAAATCCGTTTTGACAATCTTGTTAAAGAAGACAGTATTTATCAAAAAGCGTTAAAATCTTTCCGTGAAGCCAAGACGGAATACCTTAATTACAGAAACCACGTAGCGCAAATGGAGCAAACGGAAGTAACGACGGCTGTTACCGAACAACTCGCGCAGTTTCAAACGGTGGTGGACGAATCGGAAGCCGCGCTATTGAAGGCGGGAGAGGACGCAAATAAGCTGTTAGACGAAACCAAGATAAGTCTTCGTTCGGCTTACGATACGGTTATCGGGATTATCGAAACGTTCTCGGTAAAAGCGAGCGAACACGTGGACGCGATATCGGCGGCGCAAAAACAAGCGCTTGAACAGGCGAGCGCTACATTTGAAGCCGAGTATGGTGGATTTGCGGCGCAAGCAAAGACGGATTGGAACGCTATGCAAGCGGAATTGAACGCAGGCTACGCGGAAGAAACGCCCGAAGAATAATCAATAGGATAACAACACATCATCCAACCAAACGGATAACCGTTCGGGCATTTGCTCGGGCGGTTATCTTCTTTATCTTTACGCGCGCACGCGCGCGTGCGTAGGCGTGTTATATAATTAGCGGAAGTGTTTAATGATTAAACGTAGGAAAAACTGGCAATACTTTCTAAAAAATAGGGGAATTGCGAAAATATGACGATTTTCCAAAAAAAGTTAAAAAATTTTGAAAAAAGTTTGTTCAAACGCTTGACAAGGGGTTTACAAGTTTGATATCATAAATAGGCTGTGTAAATATGCGGTGTATGGGTTGATACGGGAAGTTACTGAAATTTCAAGGGAAAAGCCCCCTTGACAGATAATTTCCGTTGACAAAAGTGGGAACTCGATTCCTGCGACTAACCGAGGCTTTGCGTAGAAACGCTCGGGCAAAAGTGAGTGTTTTTATTTTGCGGAAGCGCTCGATACACACGGATGAGTTGATACAGCGAAATAAAATGTTAGTATAAACAGCAAAAGGAGTAACAAAAAATGGCAGTTCAAAAAATCAGAATCAAGTTGGCGGCGTACGACCACGAACTCGTTGACGAAGCGGCGAGCCGCATCGTAGAAACGATGAAGAAGAGCGGAGCAAAAATCTCCGGTCCTATTCCCCTTCCCACGGAAAGAGAAATCGTAACGATTCTTCGTTCCCCGCACAAATATAAAGATTCCCGCGAACAGTTCGAAATGAGAACGTACAAGAGAATCATCGACGTATATTCGCCCAACGCGAAGCTTTTGGAATCCATCCACTTGCCCGCAGGCGTGGATATCAAAATTAAGCTCTAATCAGAGCAACTAAATTTGCCGAGAAATACTTTCAAAGGTATTCGAGAAAATAAAAAAATTAAGGAGTGAACTTTATCAATGAATAAAGCAATCATCGGACGCAAAGTTGGTATGACCCAAATCTTTGCGCAAGACGGGAAAATGATTCCCGTAACGGTAGTGGAGGCAGGTCCTTGCCCCGTAGTGCAGGTAAAGACGGTTGAAAACGACGGTTATGCAGCGTTGAAGCTCGGCTTTATCGAAACGAGCGAAAAGGCGCTTACGAAGCCCGAGCTTGGACAGTTCAAGAAAGCTGGCGTAAAACCCCACAAAGTCTTGAAGGAAATTAGAGTGGCAAACGCAGAGACGTATGCAGTAGGCGCAGAGCTGAAAGCCGACGTATTTGCGGCAGGCGACAAGGTGGACGTATCCGGCGTGACGAAAGGTCACGGTTTCACGGGCGTTATCAAGCGTTGGAATCAACACAGATTGAAGATGACGCACGGTACCGGCCCCGTTCACAGAGAACCCGGTTCTATGGGTCCCATCAGCTCCCC
>JAFUKM010000010.1 GCA_017473605.1 Clostridia bacterium
ACCTTAACATACCGTATAACCCCAATATGATTTCGCAAAGAATTTCCATTTTTTACCTTCCTTTTTTCTTTTTTAGTTTTCCCTTCCGACTACCCCCGCGTGCTACCACGGGGGCAGAGAAGGTAAAAAAGCCCTTCGAACAGTCCGCCCGTTCCGCACCCGTCGGCGCGCCCTGCAAGGGAAAAAGGCATAAAAGCAACAAAAGGAAGAATTCGCCTGCGCTGCGAACCTTCCTTTTTTTGCTATATCTACGGGAGAGAAGAGAGATTCAACGCCCCCGATGGATATTCAGTTTACCGCGCAGTTCCGTTTGGTGGGGCGGCGTTTTTCCGCGTCCGCCCCGTTCACAAAAGGATTTTACCTTGCCCCACGTTCGCAGGTTTTCACCTATTCGGTGGGGATTTTTCACTGTTTCAGCGAAAAACTAATTATATAATATCACTGTTTCAGTGAAATGTCAACAGTTTTTCGCCAATTCGTTGAAAGATTTTTCCCCACTCCGTAAAATAGAGCTATGAAGAATTTAAAAGCATTACGCAAAAGCGCCAATATGACTTTACAACAGCTTGCCGACCAACTCGGAACAAGTACGCAAGTTTTATCCCGGTATGAACGCGGGGAACATCAAGCGGACTATAACACGCTTGCGAAAATAGCGCGGTTTTTTAACGTTTCGATTGATTATTTGTTAGGTTTCAAAGCCGCAACCACCCCCACGCCCGCCGCTTTGCCGTTGGACGAAACGGAGCTATTAAAAAATTACCGCACCTTGTCCTACGTTGGCAAAGCACGCGTTGCCGCTTACACGGACTTATTACGGGAGCAGGAAGAGGGAACGACACCCAGCACACGCAAAAAGGCGTAAAAAATACCCCGCTTTCAGACGGGCAAACCGTCAAAAAACGAGGTAAAATTTTTTATGACACCACAAGACGAAAAAGACTTGCAAACAATTCTTTTTCTCGCCGGACGTATTCTCGAACGACAACACCTTTCAGACGAGCGCAGCTCCCCTGCGCCCGCTCTGATACCTTTTCCGAGTGAACACACCCGGAAAGAACCGACGGCGCAACACAACGAAAAAGGCGTCGTTTTACAATTCCCCGACAAGCTCCGCGCGCTGTCGGGAAAGGAAGCAAAGAGCGCGGTGGTAAGTTCACAAACGGAAATTTCAATAATCTTTTCAGAGGAGGAAATTTCCAAAATGCCGAAAACGTTTAGAAAAACATTTCGCACCAATAAACAAACGGCGCACGTGCGCCAAAAATCAAACGGCACTTATGAAATACGAATCCAAATAAACGGATGCCGTATTACTGCCAGCGCCAAGAACCTTGCCGTCGCAAAGGAAAAATTTATTAAGCGACTGCGTGAGTACGACGAAAAAGGCGCTTTTTTAATCAAAACACGGCGAGCCCTTATTCCATACACGCAAGAGTGGCTTGACACGGTTAAAAAGCCGTATATTAAAGCAAACACATACAAAATGTACGAGCAAATTTTTAACGCGTATATCAAACCGCGTTTTGACGGGCGTATGATTGAAAGCTTGACGCCCTTTGAAATGCAAGCCTTTATAAACGGGTTCGTAAAAGAGGGCAAGCACCGAACGGCGGAAAAGATTGCCCTATTTTTATCCGCCGTTTTAGACTACGCCGTGGACGATGGAATTATAGAACGCTCGCCGATGAAACGCATTATGCTTGCCCGATACGAAGAAGAACACGGGCAATCGTTGACGCGGGAAGAGGAAAAAACGCTTGTTTGTGCTTTTCTCTCGTCGCCCGATATTTACGCCCAAGCCTACGTTTTTATGCTTTATACCGGGATAAGGCGCGGGGAGCTCGCCAGCGTCGAACTTTCCAACGGTTGGGTTTCCGTTATTACGGGAAAGCAACGCAAAGGCGTAAAAGAAAAACGCAGACGGTTGCCCGTCTGCCCTATGCTCGCAAAACACCTAAATTTTATTGACGTCGAAAAAATCAAAACACTTTCCCCGGGCGTACTGACAAAACACATAAAAGACTTTTTGCCTGCACACCATTTACACGATTTACGCCACACGTTTATCACGCGAGCGCAAGAGTGTGGAATCAAGCGAGAGCTTGTTTCTTTATGGGCAGGACACGCCCCTGACAGTTCTATTACATCCACCGTTTACACGCATTTGGAACAAAACGACGCCCATCAAATCGCCTCAATATCTTTATTTTCCTACGATTGGGAGTAGTTTTTAGTCCCCATTTAGTCCCCATTTTTTGCAAATAAAACGGTTTTTGTAAATTTTTAAGATAAAAAAACAGCCATTTTTTAACGATTTTCGCTAAAAAATGGCTGTTTTGGCTGGGGCGAAGTGATTCGAACACCCGAATGACGGAGTCAGAGTCCGTTGCCTTACCGCTTGGCGACGCCCCATTATATAAAGAACTTACGTTCCCTTTTACTGGCGTTATTTTATCAAACTTTTTGCCTTTTGGCAAGCGTTTTCGTATGCTTTTTTCAATTTTCGAAAAAAAAAGTGCTTCTTGCCTTTTTTTCGACGCTTGAATTCTTTTATTCTAGTATCAATACGAATATGAGGTGGTATATGTTCCTTTCACAACTGATTGGCAAAACGCTTATCTTCGACAAAACGCCGCGCGGCGTATGCCTTGGCGCGGGCGTTTCTTTGAAAAGCAAAATGATAAAATACTTGTTTTGCTCTTCCGATACTACCGTTTCGGCTACAAACAACGCTGATTTCGTATTGCCGATTGGCTCGCTTGCGTCCTTTTCGGAAGACGCATTGTTTCTTGCGCGCTTACGCCCCGTTCTTCCAAAGCCTTGCGGCAAATTATATATCGGTTTACCCGTTTATAACGCCGAGGGCGCTTCTTTCGGTTTTTTGTCCGACGTGGAGTTGCAAAATTACGTTGCAATCCGTCTATTTACGGATAAAAATATTCGTCTGCCTTTCTCCTCTATCGCAGCCTTGGCGGACGCCGTCATTTTACGCAAACCGCAACCGTATCCACTCGGTCAACCCATCCCCGACGACAGCGAGAGCTTGGTAACCAAACAGGTGTTACGCAACGCCGTGCAAAATCAAACGTTAATCAAGCTGACTCTATCCCTACCGCCCTTTCAACATCCGTTCGGCTAAACGCCGTACTTTGCCGCAAGTTTTAAAACTCTGGAAAACGCTTCGCTAATCAAGCGCACGTCTTCGCTGATAAACCGTTCTTTTTGTCGATATAAATCGAATATTTTAACGAGCTCGTCCGTTTCCAAGCGTTCGGCTGTGGATAGCGCGGTTTCTCGCAATTTTGCAAGCAATTTCCTTGCGTATACAAAACGCAATTTGATTTCTTCGCCGTTTTCCGTTTCTTCTATCGGCGATTCTTCTTGTAAAACCGTATTCAACCGAGCGCGAATAAACGTATTATCTTTTTGCGGCAACGTATAACGCATTTGTCTTGCCTGTATTTCCCGTTCTTTTTTCTTGCTTTGCACGTGTTTCCATACGCGTACGCAAAGAAAAAACGACAAATATAATGCCCCGACGGTTATCAACAACAACGCGAAAAACGGCGCCGTTTGCCAAACGGATATTTGATAACGGGCAAACGTGAGCAAAACGCCGCCAAGCACAATGGCAATCAATGCAAAAAACACGCTTGCGCTCTTCAAACGGTACGATACAATCGCAGCGAACGTCAAAAGCACGGTAACCGTTATAAAAAGAACGAGAAGCGTAACGTTTGCGAAAAAAGCCCATATATATAAGCAGTAAAACCACTCGGATAACATAAAAAATCTCCTTTTTTGCATTGAATATGCCCGAAAAGGAGATTTGTTTTTTGGTCTTTTTTGTCGAATCGGTTGCTTTTTTGCCTTTTATTCCACATCCGTTTGATAACCGCGATAAATATTGACTATCGTACAACGAATATTCTCTATCGGCAGCTTTAATATTTTCGCCGTTGCTTTACGGTAAAGCTCCAACTGCTCTTTATAATGCGAACGCAACGCTTCCTTATCCTTTACCGAATATTTATAATCGATAATCCACGCTTCGTTGTCTCCAACCGCAAGCAAATCGATAGCGCCTTGGAAAAGCATTTCTTGCTTTTCGTCCAAAGTCTTTAACCGTTCGTCGGCGGACGCTTTATGCGCGTACGTACCGTTTATCGGTAACGAAACCAAAAACTGTTGTTCTTTATATAGCCGTTTGCCCTGCAAACGGTAAAATACGGGATTGGATAAGATTTCCGTCAGTTTCTCTTTCGTTAAAAACGATTCTCCTATCACCGATTCTTGCTCTTTCAACGTTTGCAAAACGTTTTCCACGAGCATAAAAAGCGTTTCTCGGGAGACGGGCGCGCCCGTTTCTCCGTACAACGACGAAAAATCGAAGCGTTCCAAAAATGCGTGATAGGCAAGCCCTGCTTCCACGCTCGTTTTTCCGCCCGTTTCTTCTACGATTTCATCCGTCTTTTCGTCCGTTTCTTCCAAGGCGTAAAAGGTATCGGATATCAACTGCGTCGCCGAACTCTTAACAGGCAAATTCTCGCAACCCGCGTGCGGATATTCCCACGTAAACGCCTGCATAATCTCCTTTGCCAACGTTTCGTTGGGATGAAAAGCAAACGCCTGTCGTTCCGCTTTCGGAACGTCGAAGATTTCGTCTTTTACAATGTATTTTTCCCACACCGAAAAATCGGTGAAATCGGCAAACGAACGGGCATAGCGCACGTCTTGCACACTGCTCGGTTCGCTGAATAATATATGCAATGCGTATTTTGCTCTCGTTAAAGCAACGTAGTACAAATTCAGCTCGTCCGCCGTCGAACTTTCCTGCTGTTTGATTTCACTCAAACGACGCAAAAGCGTACTTTTTTTGGTCATTTTTTCTTCGTCGAACGCGCGCGGCGCAATGCCGTACGTTTCTTCTATCAAAAACTCGTCGTGTTCGGCGCCGCGGAAACGAACGCTCAAATCGTCTAAAATGACGACGGGATACTCTAACCCCTTGGACGCGTGCATCGTCAATACTTTTACCGAGTCTTCGCCACCGTTTTCGCTATATTCGATTTTATAATCCAAATCGCGCAGTCTTGTCAAAAAGCCGTGCACGGAAAGCGGTTCGTTTACGCTCGTTTCTTCAATAAATCGATGAATCCGTTTGATACTGGACGCACCGTTTTCCAGCGTCAGCAAACGCGCTTCCATACGCGTTTCCGTTAAAATTTTCGTCAGCAGCTCTCCTGCGTTCATAATATAAGACAAGCGACGAAGTTCTTGCAAATACTCGTAAAAGCGGCGCAAACGGTGCGCGAGTTCCCCTGCCTTTTCCGTTGCATAGCGCAAACAAGCGTTACGGAAAAAACGTTCTTTCGGATACGCCAAACGGATATCCGTCAAATCGTCCGCCGTCAATCCGCCCATAGCGGAGAGAAGCGCGCTGCAAAGGGGTACGTCTTGACTTGCGTTGTCGATAAGCGACAGAATATCTATCAACGTCTTTATCTCCGCAAAGTCGCAAATATTGACGGCGGCAGACGCCGTCACGGGTATGCCTTCCGCGGCAAGCGCCGCCACCGTTTTACCGATTTCGCCCTTCTTTTTTCTCGCCAAAATAGCGATATCCGAATAGCGTACGGGGAGATATTCTCCCGTGTCCGCATTATACCATTTTTGCGTAAGCTCCCAATCGATAATATGCCGAATCGTCTTGGCAAGCAAGCTTTCTTCGCCCATCTTGCCGTCAGCGTGTTCTTTCACCGAATACACGCCCCGTTTTTCCGCTCGTTCCTTTTCTTCTTTTCCAAAGACGTGCATTTGCGTTCTTCCGTCGTTCAACGCATACCTGCCCCCACGGTTCATATAAGCATCCCGCGCGTAATTTACGCCGTTCGTCCGCATATTCATCGCAAGAGAAAACTGCTCGTTGACGGCGTCGAGCACCGCATCGGAACTACGGAAATTGCTACTCATATATAAGCTCTTTCCTTCGCCCTTTTCAAACTGTTTTTGTTTTTCCGAAAAGAATCGAGATTTACTGCCGCGAAAGCCGTAAATCGATTGTTTCACGTCGCCGACAAGGAAGAGATTTTTTCCGCCGATACGGGTGATGAGTTCTTCCTGTACGGGATTGACGTCTTGATATTCGTCCACGAACACGTAACGGTATTTGTCTTGCAATTCTCTCACGATTTCTTCATCGGATAGCAATGCCAAGGCGATATGCTCCAAATCGTTATAATCCAAAACGCCCGCTTCCCGTTTCAACGCCGTATATTTTTCGTCGAAAATCAACAAATATTTCGCCACCACGCGCGCGGTTTTCCCAGACGTGATAAACGCTGACAATTCCGTTTCTCTCCCGTCTGTTTTAGCAAGCTCGTCTTCGTATATCTTGACCGTTTTTTCCTTTAACGCGGCAAGCCGCTCGATATGCGCTTTCTTTTCAGGCGAGTCTTTTTTAGACGAGCTTTTTTTCGTAAAACTCGGTTTTTGCAAAACGCACGCCGAGAAATAATCGGGAGCGGACAAAACCGCTTCCAGCGCCCCTTTTATATCCGTACAAAGCGCGAGTTGCGGCGCAGCGTTTAAGCCTTCGAAAAACACTGTTTCGTCTTCTACGTATTCCAAATAATACGCCGCTTTTTCTTTTAATCTTGCAAGCAAATCCGCACAAACCTTTTCGAATACCGCTTCGTCATAGTTGCCGCTATGCAAAAGAAAATCCCGATAATCCGCGCGGTTACGCAATTTATCATAGACGGTAAGCAAATTCTTACGCAACGTATTATCGCTTTTTTTGCGCCAATATACCGACAATAAATGGGAAAAATCCTCGTCTTTTGCTTCGTAGCCTTCTTCAAAAAGCTCGTCTATCGCTTCGTTTTTTAACGCCGTACCGTCCGCGTCGTCGCCGCCGATAACGCGGAAATCGTTATCCACGCCCGCCTTATAAAAGTGCGTGCGAATCAGCCTTGCGCAAAAGGAGTGTATCGTGGAAATATCCGCGGTGGATACTTCGTCCAACTGGTCTTTCAATTCCTTTCGACGCGTAGCGGAAACGTCCGTTTCGTTAATCGCCGCGACCAACGCTTTGCGTAATTTTTCTTTCATTTGCGACGCGGCTTTCTTCGTGAACGTAACGGCGAGTATTTCGCTCACCTTACCGCCCGAACGGATTAGACGGATAATTTTTTCAATCATAACCGTCGTTTTCCCGCTACCTGCGGACGCCGAAACGATGGTCTTTCCGTCCGCTTCAATCGCGCGGCGTTGTTCGGCGGTGAACTTATCCGTTTTCTTTGCTTCCATATCAGTTCTCGCCCCCCTCTCTCGCCGTTTTTGCGATTTCCGCTATCGTTTTCGGGTCTATACCCGTTTCCACGCGCGTCGCCCCTTTCTCGCGGTTAAATCCGCAAAGTCCGCCGTACTTACAATAATCGCAAGTGGCGGCGTACGGCGTGGGCGCTATAAAGCCGTCTTTCAGTTCTTTGCAACCCTGTCTTGCCACCAATACGGAATAATCCAAAAAATCCCGAAACGTTTGCTCGTCCATTACCCTTTTACTCCTTGCGTTATTATGCAAGGAAGCGGGGAAAAACTCGCTTTGACCTTCTTCTTTCAGCGTTTTATCGCCGCAAAGCAACGCTTCCGTTTCCCCGTTGAGAAAGCCTTTCATTTGAAAACGCTTTTCGTCCGTTTCCGTATAGTCGACGGACGCGGGGAAATAAAAGACGCCCGCTGGGATTCTCTCCCCTTTTATCGCAGACATATACAACTGCATTTGCAGCTTTCTGCCCGTATAATAAGAAACGGCTTTATCGTCTATCGACCCCGTTTTGTAATCGATAACCCGTACGAATTTCTCGGTACCGTCCACCCTATCCACTTTGCCGTGAAAATCGGGCGTAGCGATATTCATTTCCGTTTCTTCTACTATATAATCGGAATTCTTTATTTGTCGGAACGCCGCCACGGCAACGTCCGCGCCTTCTTTTAAGAGTTTTTCGGAAAATACCGTCCCCGAAGCCGTATCCGCTTGCATTGCGTACAAGGGGCTTTGCAATAATTTTGCGCCTTCCCGCATTGCGTACGCGCACATTTCTTCTTCCGTAGCGATATCCGCGGCAACTTTGGCGGTAAGTTCTAAAAGTGCGTGCACAAAATTGCCCGTGTCCATTGCCAACACGGCGGTTTCTTCTCTGTTTTGTAATTTTAAGCCCCGTTCCACGAAATTGCGGAAAGGACAGGAAAAGTATCCCTCCAACGCTGTGGGAGAAATTTTTCCGTCGCGAAAAAACAGTTCTTCACCGCGCGTTACGCTTGCGATTGCTTGGCGCTCCGCCAAATAATCGTCTTTTTCCGTTACGGACAGTTTATCGAGCGCGGTATAGAGCGAAGAGTATTTTTCCGTCGATTTCCCGTGCTTTTCTTCGTATGCTTTCTTTTCCAAAAGCAGTTGCCGAATCGCCGGCGCTACCGCCGCACATTGATAAGCAAAATCTTCTTCACGATGCTTTTTACGACGGACTATCGCCTTACCGTCCATACCGCAAAAACGTTCGTCTATATAACGGAACACTTCCGAAACCGTCGGTTCGCTGCCGTCGGCGGAAAGCGGATACGTAAGATGTAATTCCCGTAAAAACGTACACAAATTCAACCCCACGCTTTCGCGCGTGCGTTTGTTCACTTCCGCAACCGTCGGCTCTAACAACGTCTTTACTTCCGCCAAGCGTTCAATCTCTTTATCCGAAACAATCGCCGTGTCCCCCGCGGTATACGGTACTTCTTCCGTCATCCCCAAAGCAAACAACAATTCCACTTTTTCAATACGGCTTTGTGCGATATCCCCCACGAACACAGCGTCCGCTTTGATGGGAATCAGCGAAATTTCCGTGGCGTCTAAACCGTCTTGCAATACCGCGGCAAATTCCGATACCGTCATTTCCGCGTCGCCCGTCAGCTGCTCCGCTTCTAAAAGTACCGCGTCAAGCGCCCGTTCGATTTGCGCAAAATACGCCTTTTGCGCCACGTCCGTAAAATTTTTCGTTAACTCGGCAAGCCGATTTTTTGCGTCGAATTCTTCTAAAATAACGCGAATTGCGTTACAATATTCTCTTCCGCGAGCACGCTGTTTTACATGCTTCGTCGCGCGCAGTAAACGCTCTCTTCCCGATTGTAAAGCTTCAATATCGAACAAGTCCGTAACCGCATCGCCCGTTTTGATTTCCCGTTTTGCGCCGCCGCGGTAATTGGCGAATTTCAATAAATAATTACGGTACTCGTCGCTTTCTCCGAAAAACACGTTTTGCGTAAGCGATTGCACGGAAACGGGCGAAAAGCGTTCTTTGACCACACGCAAACAATCCAGCAAAAAACAAGCGAGCGGATGTGATTTCAACGAGCGTTTTTCGTCGGTAAAATACGGTATTCCGTATTCGCTAAACGCACGGTGCAAAGACAGCGTATAACTGTGAATATCGGGCACGAGCACGGCGAAATCGCGATAATGCAAATTGTTATCCTGCGACGTTGCGCGACGGATTTGCACCGCCACGTATTCCGCCTCCGCAATTTTGTCGGCGGCTTCGAATATGCGGATATTATCCGTGCGTTTCTTCTCGCCCGTATTTTTATCGGGGTTGAAAAGACCTTTGCGTAAAATTTCCGCTTCGCCCATAAGCGGTGTTCCCAAATCCAACGTACGCGTTTTTCCGAACTCGTTACAAACGGACGTGAAGGATTCAGCTGCGCGGTTGGCGTACAAGTCTTCTTTATCGCAACAAAATACGCCTATGACGTTTTTTGCGCATTTACATACCGCGCGGACAATCTCGCGCGCTTGCGGCGTGAACGCCGTATATCCCAGAAAAAAGACGTTGACGTTTTTCAAGCCGTCGTCTTTCGCTATCCGCGAGGGAAGCAAGGATAAATAGCGGCTTTCGTCGAACAAACGTCGTTCTCTTAAAAACGCCAAATATCCATCGTAAATAAGCGCCAAATCCGCCGTTTTTTTCTTTAAGGCGTCGTCGGGTAACAAGCCCACCGCTTCCCGTAATACTTCGGGCGTAATTTCAGACGCGGAGAACTGCGCCAACGTTTCGTATATACATTTTGCGTTATTTCCCACGGAAAAGGACGTGGTAAAGCATTGCAACTTGCTTTCCCGTTGCAAACGAGTCATTACGTCGCCGACTACCATAACCGAACCTTGTTTGCTGATAGCCCGCTCGTCCGAACGCAAAAAGCGGGCGAAGGTCGTTACCGAAGTTTGGAACGTACCGCCGCTTTCGCGCAATATCGCGCGTTCGGCAATCAGCGTCAGTCTGTCTTCGCAAAATACGAGATTCGTATCTCCCGTTTTTTCAAAAGCGGAAACGTATTTTGACATTTCTTCCATGCACTCGGATAAAGTAAACGCTTTGATAACGGTAAACATCTTTCGCTCCTTTCGCCTAATTTGCGGCGTTTTTCTCATTACTCCTTTATTATACCATATCCAATGGTAAAATTTCAGCTTTTTTTCACAAGAATTTTCAAGAAATCTCGATTTTGTTTTTACAAATCGAAATTTATGTGGTATAATAATAGAAACGACAACAATTTTCGCCCGACAACAAGCGAAAAAAAGGAAATCAATATGAAGCGCAAAATCTTTTTGGCATTGACTATGGTAGCCGCTATGACGTTTTTGGCGTCTTGCTCCGCTTGCGACAGCTGCGCGGGAAACACCAAAGTCTCTTTTAAGGACTATTATTTGAACGACGTAGACTATCCCATTACGGAAGTACACGAAACTCTTTCCTATAAAGTTTCTCACAGCGGCAACACGTCGTATAACGGTTACACGGTGGAATATTCCAACGGAACAAACGAGTGGACGTTGACGAAAAATAAAGGCGAGGATTTTTACACGCTGACAAGAAATTTCTCTATCGACGTACTGTTTACCTACGGCGGCGTATCCACCGAAAAATTCACCGATACGATAACTTCTTCGGTGGCGTTCTATTCGGCAAAAAATATGTTACAGCCGATTTCTTCGGAAAAGACCATCGTATGCCATTCCCCTTCTCAATCAACCGTGGACTCGTTAGACGATTGCTATACCTTATACAACCAAACGGTAAAAACCGTTTATAACGAAGACGCAACGGGCGGCGAAGCGACGATTACCAACAATGAAAACGGCGCCGTTTCCACAGATGAGTTTGAAATTGAAGATACCGACAAATACACGTATGTAGATAACGAATTATTATTATTTGCCTTACGTTGTATGAACCCCAGTTCCACAGCCAAAGTACAAGTTTACGCGCCGTTTAATCAAGCGACGCAAGTAATTTCCACGGCGTTCGGTTCTTCCGCCGCTGCCGACTTCGAAGGGCTTACCGTCAACGGGGAAACAAAGACCGCAGAAATTTCATACGTACCCGTAACGTTGGAAATCGAAGCGAAAAACAGCGGTTCGGCGCAAACGGCTTGGATTGCTGAAACCAAGGACGCGAAAAACAACACGTATAGAAACGTAATGCTGAAATATACCGTTCCCCTCCCCTTCGCATTGGGTGAATTGAATTACGAACTCGTATCCGCGACCTTCGCTTAAAAACGATATGAAAATAAAAATCTCGAAACATCGGTTTCGAGATTTTTTTTATTACTTTAAAAACTTTCTTTGGTATGTCTACGGAAAAACGCGGCGCAGTCGTCCAACCATTTGGACGTACGCGCCAAATGCGCGCCTTTGGGATTGATTTCTTCATCGCAAGTGGATAAGCCGTGTACGCCGTCCGCATATACGTGCAATTCGAAATCCACACCCTTTTCCGAAAGCGCTTGCGCGTAGCGAATCGCATTATCCGCAGGAACTACTTGGTCGCTTGCCGTCGCCCAAATAAATGCAGGGGGCGTTGCTTTTGTTACCGCCTCGTTCAAATTCAACGTTTTCAAAAGCTCTGCTTTTGCTTCGTCGGTATAGCCGTACAACAAATTTTCATACGTTGCAAGATGCCCGTGTTTACAAGTGATTACGGGATAGCAAAGCCCTACCGCCGTGGGTTTACAATCGATGGATTGTCCCGCCTTTTCGGAAACGGAAGCATATTCGATGGCGAGATTACCCGTCAAATGCCCGCCAGCCGAGAAACCTACGACGAATATTTCGTCTTTATTCACGCACAATGTTTTTGCGTTTTTCTTTACGTAGTCTACCGCCGCGCCAAGCTCGATAAGCTGTTCGGGATATGAAACGCCGTTTTCGCCGCCTATCGTATACGTAAGCACAAATACCTGAAATCCCCTCGCAAAAAACGCCAACGCTACGGGGTCGGCTTCCCGCTTGCTGACCATACCGTATCCGCCGCCCGGTACTACGATAACCGCGGGGCGTTTCCAATCGGGCGTTTCCCAATCGAAAGGCGAATCTATCGTCATACAATCCAAGCTACCGCCAGCCAAGCCGTACTCGCTCTTCAAATCCACAGTAAACGCTTGCATAAGTTTCTCCTATCTATCAATTAAAGAACTCGTTATAGATTGCGCCGATACAAGCGCCGCAATCTTCGTTTTCCACGCCGACGATGATGTTCATTTCACTGGAACCTTGGTCTATCATGATTACGTTAATACCTGCTTCGGACAGCGCTTTGAACAAACGAGCGGAAGTACCTACGTTCTTCGCCATACCGTGTCCCACCGTCGCCACGAGCGCAATATTTTCGTGTACGTAGATTTTATCGGGGTGCACGAGCGATTTCATCTCGTCTACCACTTCTTGCAACACGCCGTTTTTCAAATATTCGTTATCGATGACGAGCGACATCGTATCGATACCCGAAGGCAAATGTTCGAAAGAAATGCCGCGTTTTCCGATAACGGAAAGCACTTTTCCAACGAAACCGACTTCGCTATTCATCATAGATTTTTCCAAAGAAATCGCCGTAAAATCTTTCTTGCCCGCAATGCCCGTAACCGCGTTGTCGCGCACGTCGCGCGTAGACGTTTTTACGATATACGTACCTGCGTCCGTCGGACGGAAAGTATTGCAAATACGGATAGGAATACCTGCGTTTCTTACGGGGAAAATCGCTTCGCTATGTAATACGTTTGCGCCCATATACGAAAGCTCTCGAAGTTCTTGATAGGAAAGTTCGGGGATACATTTCGGGGAATTGACGATACGGGGGTCGCACGCATAAAAACCGCTGACGTCCGTCCAATTTTCATACAACGACGCCATTACGCCGCGCGCCACAATCGAGCCGGAAATATCTCCGCCGCCACGAGAAAACGTCTTGACCTTACCGTTTGCGCCAAGCCCGTAAAAGCCGGGAATTACCGCCCTATCGTATTGACCGAGCACCTTTGCCGCCAAATCAAACGTTTCTTCGGAAAGCGTGCCGTCTTGGTGAAAGCGTACGAACTCCGTGGCGTCGACAAACGCAACGCCCAACACCGCCGCCATAATTTTCGCCGCAAGGAATTCTCCGCGCGAAGCACAATAATCGCGGCCTGCGCCCTGCCAAATCGCCCCTTCCACTTCGTCGAGCTCTTCTTTCATCCCCAACGTTTTTCCCACTTCCGTTTCAATACTGATAAAACGGTTGCGGATTTTACCAAACGTTTGCGCAAACGCCTCCTTATCCCCTGCGTCCGCCTCATCCGAGCATTTATACAATAAATCGGTTATTTTGATATCGCCGCCGAAACGTTTACCCGGCGCGGATACGACTACGTATTTACGTTCTTTGTCCGCCTCAACGATTTTCGCCGCCGTCATAATTACGTTTCCGTCCGCCATAGACGTTCCGCCGAATTTACATACCTTGATACCCATAAAAACTCCTTGTAAAAGCGATGTTCGCTTTTCGTCTTATTCTTCTCTTTTCCCCGCTTTTACTTTAAATCACGTTTATCAATACTACGACGAGCGTGGCAAGAATCAAAGAAATTGCTTTAATCCAAAATTTGGAAAAGAATAATTTTTTCAAAAACTGTCCGAATTTCATCTCGTCCCTCCACGTTGTTTTTTATCCGTCAAAGGCATTTCCTGCCAATAATAATCTTTCAATGCGTCCACCAACATATCGTAATCGGCGTAACGGGTTACGTTGCCCTGTTTTACAATGGAGATGATACCCGTTTCTTCGGATACGACAAGCGAGATAACGTTTGCCACTTCCGTAATACCGATGGCAGCTCTGTGGCGAGTTCCGTATTCTTTGGGATAACTCGTTTTTTGGGTAAGCGGCAAGAAACAACCCGCCGCCTGAATTTTATGTCCGTGAATAATCATCGCACCGTCGTGCAAAGGCGCTTTCGGGAAGAAAACACCTTCAATGAGCTGTGTGGAAATTTCCGCTTCAATCACCACGCCGCTTTGCAATACTTGCTTAGGCAAACTGCCCTTGGAAAGCACGATAAGCGCGCCCACGTTATTTTTCGACATATTTTGCAACGCTTTGATGACGTTGGTAATGCAACGTTCCGTATCCGCATGCGAACGGATTTCCGCGTTACTGCCGCTCGATTTTTCAGAGTGGCTTACTTTCGCCGTGTGTACGTCCCAAAGCGCCTTTTTCACTTCTACGTTGAACAAAATCAGCATAAACGCAGAAACGAGCACGACGAACGCCAAATAAAACGTTCCGTCTATCAGCTCTTCTCCCAAAACGTTATCCGCAAACAACGTCATAGCGCCGACGAAGAGTAAAATTATCCAATACCCGAGCATCAATCGGGTTGCGTCGTTTTCCCGTAAAATCTTCGACACGAAGTAAATCGCCAAGAAAAAGAAAAATATTTCTACGGCATACATTACTTTGAAATTATTAAAAAATTCCACAAAGCCTTCCGCAAATCCGGAAAGGCGTTCTGCCGTGGATAAAAGGCGTACTCCCATAGTGTTCTCCTTTGAAAAGTGTTCTTTTGTTTTTCCTTAGGAAAAACGTTCCACCGATATTATTATATAAAATATTCGTTGAAAAATAAAGCGAATTTATATATTTTTCACGTTCTTTTTCTCAATTCCCGAAAAATAAACGCGTCGTTACCGTTTTCCACGCCGAAGGAAAGGTGATTTTTCCGCATTTTGCGTCCGATATCGCCGTATATACGTCGTTGTATATCCGAAGCAATCCGTCTCCGAATTTCGCCGCTTCTTCACGCTTTTTCTTCGCTGCGTATTCCTTAATGCCCAGCGTCGCCGCCACTTCTTTATCCCCGCCTTTCAATATCGATACTTCGTATAGATTTCGAAAATACGAAGCAAGCGACGAAAGCAACGCCAGCTCGTTAAAGCCCTTCGTCATCAATTCGTTTGCGATACGCGTATAAGCGCCGAGATTCTTTCGGTATATGGTGTTTGCCAGCTCGTAAATTTTATATTCCGCGTCGGGATATACCAGCAAATCCACGATTTCGTCCGTCAAATACTGCGTATTCGTCGCTTGACAATAACAAATCAGCTTTTCCGTTTCGCCCGCTACGCGCGACATATCCTGCACGCAATACGCCGATATTTTGGCGCAGGTTGCGCCGTCTGCGAACACCCCTGCCCGTTTACAGGTAATCCGAATC
The DNA here is from genome assembly GCA_017473605.1 of Clostridia bacterium. Taxonomy (GTDB): domain Bacteria; phylum Bacillota; class Clostridia; order Christensenellales; family Borkfalkiaceae; genus Scatosoma. The sequence continues at coordinate 15,586 of JAFUKM010000010.1, forward strand.
CATTTTTGCACAGTTTCTTCGTCCGCCCTGCCGCAATCTACGTGCGTAACGTTCGGTTTTTTGGACAAAACCGCGTGTCCCGTTTTGGCTTTCGAGCTATTGACGATAACGAGCATACCGCCTTGCGGCGGATTTTCAAACAACGTTTTCAAATACGCTTCGTAATCCTTTTCCGTCGGATAAAATTCGTTTACGCGTACCATACGCCTTTCGCTGATAAACGGAAAACTGTTCCAAGCGTCCGCAAGTTGTTTGATACCGTCGCCTTTGAGCGACGCGCCGTCGAAAGCCGCAAAATCTAACGTGGGTTCTTGTACGTACGTAGATTTGAGCATCGCTTCGCCTTTCTCTCTAAAATACGCGTCGTCGCCTTCAAACAGGTAGATGGGCTGCGCCCCCCGTTCGTCCGTAAATTTTTTGAAATCGACGTACTTCAATCCCCTACGTACTCCTTTTTTATTTTCTTACTCTATATTATAGCACCTTTTCGATAAAAAAGCAAGAACTTACACGCTGTTATACGTTGGTAAAAACAAGCGAAACCGTACAAACCAGCGCGAACGCCAAAGATAACGCCGCTATCGCCTTTTTAGGCAAATTCCATTTACCGCAACAAAGCGTTGCCGAAGCATAATACGTACAAACGGCGACGGGCGAAACCGCAAGCGAAACGGTGGAAAACGTTACGTTTTCAAAAACCAAGAGCATTGCCGACCAAACGGCGTTCGGAATAAATAAAACGAAAGCCCCGCAAAACGACGGCAATATACTAGCGACAACCACAAATGCAAGCAATACGGAAAACAAGGCGCTGACGATAGGCACGAATATGCAGTTTAACAATAACGACCAAACGGACAGATATCCGAACGAGCAAATTTGTATAGGCGTCGTGGCAATTTGCGCGGCGAGCGTAACCGACGCAAAAGAAACGGTGGCGCGGACGATACGTTGCCACGTATTCAACGGGTGCGTATCTTCTTCCAACACGAACGGTTTACGTTCCTTACGCAACACGTTGTAACGGATAAAATCTCCCAAGCGGTACAATCCCTTGGATATCGGGCGCGCAAGCAATGCAATGCCGTAACAAGCGGCGAACGAGAGTTGAAAGCCGACGGTAAACAACGATACGGGAGATATCAACAATACGATAATCGCCGCGGCGGAAATCGTTTCCAAATTATCGTTACCTAAACCTGCGAGTTTTGAAAAGTACAACAATAAGCACATTACCGTGGCGCGAACGACGGAAGCGGAATATCCGCAAATACCGCCGTATAATAAAAGCACGGCAAACACGATAACAAAACGTATGGTTTTTGCTGTACGTTTCAAACCCGTCTTTCCGATTAACCAAAGACAAAACGCATACAACGCGCCGACGTGTAACCCCGAAACGGCAAAAATATGCGCAATACCGCCTCGACGGACATTATCCAACAAGCCCTCTTCTATGCCGCTCGTATTGCCGATAAGCGTTGCTACCGTAACGGCGGCTGGCGTTTCGTCCATACCTGCGCACACTCTGTCTTCCAAAATCCCCCGTGTCGCTAAAAACAAATGAAAGTCCTTTCCGACAACTGCCGTTTCTTCTACGTACATTACGTATCTCATATTTTCTTCCACGGCATACGCGCGAAAGCCGTAGTCCCCGAACGTTTGCGTTTTCGTCCGCAAATCTCCAAACAACAGCACTTCGTCCGAAAGGCTGGTTTCTTCATAGCAAGAAGCAGGTAAGTACGCCGTGAGTTTTCCGTCTTCTTGATTTCCGTCCACGGATAACGAATCCAACGTAAGCGCGTACGTTTCTCCGTCCGTTTCTTTGGCAATCACTCTGCCGCCAACGGTACGTTCTCCGTCGTACGAGCCGCCCGATTGAAAATCGTTGATTTGCGCAGAAAAACAAACCGCGCCGAGTATAAAAGAAAGCGCGAGCAACGCCAAAGATACCAATATTCGTTTCCATTGCGCAAGTGTAAAAGCGAGCACACATATAACGCCCGTTATCGGCAACAGTATGCACGCATACCAAAGGGACAGCCCGTAAATCACGTGCAAATACGCGAAAATTATCCCGAAACATAAAAAGAGAGCGCAAAACAAAAGGGTACGGAAATTGATAATTCGCTTTCCCCCGTTTTCCCTTTCGTTTTGCGCCTGACTACTTTGCATTTCTTCTTTTGTGAATAAGGCTTACGCCAAAGAAATTCTATCCGAAACGGAACGTACGAATACGCCCTTTTCTTCGCCTAAACTTACACAGTCGTTTACATACGCCGCAAACTTTTCGCTCGGCTTGCTTATCCGTAACACGTTCGCCGCAATAACTGCGATTTCGTCCATATACAACGCTACTTTATCTTCCAACGCACTGCGGACAATCGCCACTATTTCGTACGGCGTATAATCGTATTCGTATTTGCGGAGCGGCTCGCCCGTTTCCACGCGATAGCGTTCAAACCCTACGCATTTGTCCGTTTTTCTGTAAAAATCCGCGCCGAGTACTCGTTCGTATTTGAACCCGCAAAGCGCAATCAACGCCTGCATACGCGCGTCCACTTTCGACCCGTATTTATAAATCCCCAAGCTCGTCAACGTACGGCGTACCAAGAACTCGTAAGAAATCGGTTCTTCCGCCGCAACCACCGCCTTCAATCGAGCGATGATTTCCTTATCGTTCTCGCCCGACGTTACGTAATTCGCATTTTCCGTTTTTTGTTCGAGCACCGCCGCTTTATATGCTTTTTTCGCGCGGTTAAGCTCCGTCCCGCCTTTTTTATCCGCTCCCGTCAATTTATCCAAAACGTCTTTTATCTTTTTGATTTCACGCTTGGGATTATTGTAATAGTTGACGGTGAATACGCGCATTACGTTCCAATTATTGCGTTTCAGCGTTTGAATTTGCAATACGTTTCTATCTTTAACAGAGAAACGGTTGGGCGTATCGCACATAATCGCCAAGATAAAACGCTGTCTATTTTTCGGGTCTACAACCGCCGCGTCGATTTTGAATCCAGACGCACCCACGTCGTAACGGCACTCGTATCCGTAAGATGAGAGTTCTTTTGCAATATATTTACCGATGCCCGTTTTTTGTCCTGTCAAATCGGCGGAAGAAATCGCCAAATTCGTCCTGCCTTTTTCCGCAAAATCAAGGAACGCTTTTAAGCCCGCAACGCCCTTGGAGTTGGTTTTTGACAAGTCTATCATTGCACCCGTCATCGATGAAAATACCACCATCTCCTCCCTTGCGCGGGATACGGCGACGTTTAATCTTCGCCAGCCGCCCGCTTGGTTTAAAGGACCGAAATTTAAGGATATTCTTCCCAATCTGTCCGGACCGTAGCAAACGGAGAACAAAATGACGTCGCGTTCGTCCCCCTGTACGTTTTCAAGATTTTTCACGAACAGCGGTTCTTCTCTGTCGTATGCTTCTCTTTCCAACCGCTTTTCCGCGATTACGGACGCAAGCTTCCGTTCAATATAGTCCTTTTGTACACTGCTGAACGTAACGATACCGATACTCGATTTTTGCAATTTCGTATCGCTCAAACGACGGACGACTTCTTCGACAAGCGCGTCGCCTTCCGCTTTATTTTTCTTCGTAAAGCCCCTATCGTACGTACCGTCCTCCACGAACTCGAACCGTACCTTGCTGCTTAACGCGTCGGGCGAAGGGAAGGTACACAGCCTGTTTTCATAATACATTACGTTGGAGAACGCTATCAAGCTTTCGTGTTTACTGCGATAGTGCCACGTCAAATGGCGTTGCGGCATATTGATTGCCAAGCAATCGTCCAACACGCTTTCCATATCTTCATTTTCCAAATTGTCTTCGTCCACGTACGTCGTTTGGAAGAAACTCGTCGGGGGAAGTTGGCGAGGGTCGCCCACTACGATTGCCGCTTTACCACGCGCCAACGAACAAATCGCTTCCGCCGTCGGGATTTGCGAGGCTTCGTCGAATATTACCAAATCGAACAACCCGTTTTGCGGTTGCAAATACTGTGATACGGTAATCGGACTCATCAACATACAGGGCGCAACCGCGCCGAGCAACTCGGGGATTTCTTCAAACAATTTCCGAAGCCCCATACCGCGCAAATTGGATTTCGCCAAACGGTTGAAATTCGCCACTTCGATACTCAAACTGCCTTCCGTCGACTGCGTAGGCAATCGGGAAATGAGCTTGGCGCGAATCGCTTCTTTTGTCATACGCGAGAATTCTTCCATCGTAAGACGTAAGCTTTCCGCTTTTTCTTCGCAAACCGCAGCGGAGAACTGCGCCAATACGGGGTCGAGCGGAATATTCGTTTGTAAGAAGTTTTTGTAAATATTCTTTTCGAAACTGTCTACGATATTTTCGCCCGTAACAAAACCGCTTTCCAGCGCGTCGGTAATGAACGTAAGCCCCGCTTCGTCCAACGCGCTCGCCGTCTTTTTATACATACACCAAGGCGCCAACATATCGATATTTTCAATCAACGAACCCGCCTTGGACGTGTAGTATTCCAAAACGTCTTCTTCGGGGATTTTCGATTTACTGCCATTTGTCGCCGCAAGGAAACTCTCTTCCGCTTTGCGGAAACTGTCAATCGAATAGATAAGCCCGTCCAGCACGGGGGCGGAATAACCGCTTGCCGCGCGAATACACATACTGTTAAAGCTGTCGGGGTTGTAATCCATAAACACGGTGGCACAAGCTTCGTGCAAAGCGTACAAATCTTTTAAGAAATTTTTACGCGCGTCGAAAAAATCCACTCTGCCGAACGCAAAAGTGAAATATTGCGAAAGATTGGTGGAGCTGCGGATACGCCACATCGCTTCGTGAATCGCATACAACGTTTCCAAATCGCTTACAAGTTCTTCCCCCGCGCTTTCCGCAATCGCCGCTTTCGAAAGCTTTTTCACGATAGCCCGTACCGTCCTATCGTTTTCGTAGTCGCCTTTGCCTTCGTCCAACCATTTTCCAAGCTGTTTATATTCGCCCGATATATCTACGAGTTTTTTATAACGCTTAAAATATTTTTCCAAACACGCGTCCAAACGGCGGTTGGCGTTAAAGAACGTGAAAAATTCTTCTTCGTCCGTTTTGAAATATTTATTAAAGCCGCCGCTTTGCAAACGCTTTGCGATTTCATAAAGCGCGTCCAATTTTTTGCGCGTCATCGTACTGACGTTTTGACGGTATAATTCCAAAAACAACGCCACGTAGTTTTTTAAGTGCTTGATTTCCGCAATCACCACTTCGCTGGCGCAATATACGTGGTCGCGTACGACGGGCGTATACTCGGTTAAATAAACGTTCGCAAAGGGCGAATTATGCACGCCGCCGCACTCTTTCGCGGCTGCCGCCGCTTCTATCATCATACGCTCGTATGCGTCGATTTTTTCCTTGGTTAAGCCGTCGTAAAAACTACTCTCGATATTCATAATATCAGGCGCGGATTTATTTTTCAAACACACCAAAAGCGCCTCGTATATCGATAAACCCAAACGGCGCTTTTTATGCAACGCAATAAGCGGCGCGGACAAATCTTCACGGAGTTGTGCTATCGAGCGGGATTTTTCCGAAAGACGTACCTTTTCCGTTTCCCCCGCCAAAGAAAGGGTAGACGTGAGTTTTTGCAATACGTCCGATTTATTCGTTTTGTTTGAGTGCAACTCCAAACAAAAATCGCCCAAACCAAGACTATCCAAACGCTTTTTGACGACGGACAGCGCCGCTTGCTTCTCCGCAACGAAAAGAACCCGCTTTCCGTCGTTTAAGGCGTTGGCGATAATGTTGGTAATCGTTTGCGATTTACCCGTTCCCGGAGGACCGTGCAAAACGAAGCTCTTACCCGTTTGAGAAAGGGCAATCGCTTCCCATTGGGAAGAATCGGCAGGTAGCGGCGTAAGCGTCGCTTCCGGTTTTGCCTCGTCTTCCTTTAAGCGTTCGTCCCCACCGCCGAAAGTTACGGCGTTTTTCAAAAATGCGGATACGAGTTCGTTTTTGGAAAACTCGCCTATATTTTGACGAAGGTCGTACCACATTTGATATCTCGCAAAGGAAAACGCCGCAAGGTAAGCGTCGTCGTACACTTCCCACTTGCGCATATTCATCGTTTCCATACGCACCATCGCAAGGATTTCGGAAATTTTCAGTCCGTGCGTAGCTCCTTCCAAGCCGCGCATATCGATATTGTATTCCTGTTTCAAATATTCGAGCAACGTAGAGTTGACGGATACTTCGTCCCCGTCAAGCGATACCGCGTAGCCTGCGCCGCCCTTGCTCTTTTTCAGCGTAACCGGTTGCAAAACGAGCGGCGCGTAATGTTCCGCTCCGTCTTCACGGGCATACCAACGCAAAAATCCGAGCGCAATATACAAAATTTTCGTGCCGGATTCTTCGTATGCCTCCTTATTTTTACGCATCAATCTACCGACGGTCTCCGTCAACGTACTATCGTCCGCGTAGCTTCTTAAAATCCCCGATTTCGTTTCGATAGAGATAAGCTCGCGCAATTTCCCGATTTCTTTGGATACGCCGAATTTCACACCCTTTTTTGCGATTTCCGCGCCTTCGCGCGTTGCCCCCGCCAGGAGTGTGTCGCCGTTTTGGGAAAGCGAGTCCAAAAACTCGTCCAAATCGGCGGCGCAAAGATGCGCCACGCCTTTGGTGGGCGAAAAATTAAGGAGCGTGTTTTTCATTGACAAATCGAGCAAACGGCGTTCCCACTGCTTGTCCTTTGTTTGGTCTTTGGTAAGTTTCAAGCTTTGCGTATACGTTAAATCGGTGGGCAAAGCATCGGGAGAAGCCGCCGTTTCGGAAAGCAGCTCGTACCCTTTCAACGTTCTTGCACGCATTGGCAACGGCAAAACGTTCGATATTCGGCAACGACGAATATCCACATACCGCTCGAAATACCGTCCGTCCGCAAGCTTTTGTCTGAAATGCGATTCCGACGTGGTATACGCCGCGTTTTTATCCGCAAACAAGTCTTCCACGTCAAAACAACTGACGTTGTTAATACCGTCCGATACGTAAGCGTTTAATCTTACGGTATCGTCGGAAACCGTGTCCATAAAACAACTGTCGTACAGCCATACGCCGCACGTAATTTCTTTATCGCCCAACACAAGCAAGGGGTGTAAACCCAAATGTTCCAAGCAAGCGCAGGTAAACAGCGCAAGCTCTAACGCGCTCGCCTTTTTTTCAGATAAAATTTTTACGCCCGCGCCTGCTTCTACGGGCATAGCAATATCCGCTTGTTTTCGCGTAATCGAAAGACGGCGTATAGACGCGTATACCGCAGCTACCATACGTCTTACCGCGTTTTTGTCGTTACCAACGTATCCGCCCGTTTCAAAATCGACGTTCCACTTCCGCATTTGTTCCATAGCGTCCGCGCGGATTTTTGCGCAGTCGCCAAGACGCGGACGCACGAACGAAGCCAAAAGCTCGATATCCCCGTCCGTACCTTGCCAATAATCGAACGGAAGCGTCGAAATCGTCCACTCCGCCGTGGCAACCACTTTTTTATCCTTTTTAAGCGTCGCCGTGATTTTTTCTTGCTTGATTTCTTCTATGCTCGAAAAATACAACGGCGAAAGCACGTTCTCCGTTTCCACGTTAACGACGCTTTCAAATGGAATTTCTTCAAACGTCTTTTCGTAGGGTAACAGCATTCCGTTTTCGTTTTCCAACGTCAACGTAAGATTTTGTACCGCCTCGTCCGCCCCGTTGCAAATTTGCAACGTCGGAAACAATTTTCTTTGCGTAAAATAATCCGCATACGAAACGTACTTCGCCATATCCCCGCGAAGCTGTAACCACTCTTCCCATTTTTTTGCTTTTTGTGCCATATATCCACCCTATGCGTATAGCTTAAAGAGCAATTACGCATAATAACGCATTATTCCCTTTTATTATACACCTAATTGCAAAAAAAATCAACATTGCAAACGAATCTTTCCAGCGATTTTTTTACAAAGTAAAAAAAGTTTCGGCTTTTCGCCAAAACTTTTTCTTTAATCTTCCAAATATTGCGACACGGCATACGAGAGCCTATCGACGACGTCTTCTAAATCGCCAAAGAGCATACATCCCGCCGCGCGAACGTGTCCGCCGCCGCCAAACGTTGCGGCTATCTTATTGACGTCCGCATACGTTTTCGAGCGCAAGGAAATTTTATACTGACGGTAGTTCACTTCCATTACCGACGCCGCCACTTCCACCGTATCCACGTTCAAGGGGAAATCGACAAAGCCTTCCGTCATACCGTTATCCGCGCCACATTTTTTCATCGACTCGCGCGTAATCGTAATCAAAGCAAATCTATCGTTGAAGAAGAAGCGCATACCGCTCATCGTCATGGCATACAACGCCGCGCGCGCTTTGGGTTGCTTTTTGAAAAGATTGTAATTGTAATAACGGATATCCGCGCCCGCTGCCACCAATTTTGCCGCGAGCAAAAGCGTCTCTTCGTGGACGTCGTCGTGAGAAAAGTTCCCCGAATCGGTGAGCAGCCCTATCAGCAAATATTCCGCCGTCGTCTTATCAATCGGCGCACCCAGGTATTCGATGAGAAGCGCAACGTTCATACAGTTCGCCGCGCATTCTCTTACGTAATTGAATTTTGCGTATTTGGTATTGGAAATATGATGGTCTACGTTTACCGTGTCAATTTTTCGCTTTGCTTTCGTAAACTCGTCCGCAAGCGCGCCCAAACGCTGTTCGTCGCTGCAATCGAGCGTTACGAGTAAATCGTATTCCTTTTCGGGTTTCTTCTTTACTTTATCCAAACCGTTGATAAAAAGCAGGTTGGACGGCAAATCCGTTTCTATGCATACTTCGTTGGCTATCCCCAAAAAATCGAGTGCGCAAGAAAGCGAAAGCGCGCTGCCGAGCGCATCGCCGTCGGGACGCATATGCGCAAATATCGCCACCTGTTTCGCCTTTTTCAATCTGTTTGCTATTTGTTGTAACGTTTCCATAAGTGTATCCTTATTCTCAATGAAAAACGCAACGTGGCTATGGCACGGTGCGCATTTTCTTTACTCTTTCTCGTCCGTTTCGGGCGTAGAGTAGGTAATCTTCTTAAACAGCTCGTCCATCTTCGCGCCGTACGTCATACTGCCGTCCATACGGAACGTGAGCGCGGGTACGGTACGCATACGCATCACCCCTGCAAGCTCGCGACGGATAAATCCGGCGCTTTCTTGCAAAAGCGCAAAAGAGCGCTTGGTTTCCGTTTCGTTCGTGCCGTAAATGCTCACGTAGACGTACGCCGTTTTCAAATCGGGTGCAACGTCCACTTCCGTAACCGAAATAAGTCCTTTTAAATCCGGTTTACGGTCCTTTACCTTACGTAAAATTTCGCTGATTTCTTTTTGGTATTCGCCGTTTAATCTCGACGTTCTCGATACTTTCATTACGCTTTGATTTCCTCCGTAACGTAACACTCGATAATATCCCCGATACGGATTTCATTAAATCCGTCGATGGCGCAACCGCACTCGTAACCGTAATTAACTTCTTTCACGTCGTCTTTAAAGCGTTTGAGCTGTTTCACGCCGCCTTCGCAAATCATAATATCTTCGCGATAGATACGGAGCTTACCGCCGCGAACAATCTTACCGTCGATAACGTAGCAACCTGCAATCGTTCCCACGCCCGTAATATTGAACGTTTGACGCACTTCGCATTTACCCGTGAGCGTTTCTTTGAGTTTGGGCGCAAGCATACCTTTAAGCGCCGCTTCCATATCGTCCAAAAGCTCGTAAATAATACGGTAGCTTCTTACGTCCACTTTCGACGTTTCCGCAAGCTTCTTCGCCTTGGTATCGGGACGCACGTTAAAGCCGATAATAATCGCGTTCGCGCTGTCTGCGAGCATTACGTCGCCTTCATTGATAGCGCCTGCCGCCGCGTGGATAACCTTTACGCGGACCTCTTCGTTCGTAAGCTTTTCAAGCGACTGTTTCACCGCTTCTACGCTGCCTTGTACGTCGCCTTTTACGATAAGGTTAAGATTCTTCATCTTCCCTTCTTCTACCTGCGCGAATACGTCGTCGAGCGTTACGCGGCTTTGTTCTTTAATCATGCTTTCGCGTTGCTTGTTCTTTCTTTCTTCTTGCACTTGCTTCATCAGCGCTTGGTCTACAACCATAATGCTGTCGCCTGCGTTAGGTACTTCTTCCATACCTAAAATGGATACCGCCATGGACGGACCTGCCGATTTTACAGCTCTGCCCTTATCGTCAAACATAGCGCGGACTCTACCCATCGTCGTACCCGAAAGGATATTGTCGCCCGTTTTAAGCGTACCCGTTTGCACGATAATGCTGGCAACGGGACCTTTGCCTTTATCCAGCTTTGCTTCAATAATCGTACCTTTGGCAGGTCTGTCGGGGTTCGCTTTAAGCTCTTGCATTTCCGCAACGAGATTGACCGATTCCAACAGCTCGTCGATACCCATACCCGTCTTTGCGGACACGGGAATCACCATCGTATCGCCGCCCCATTCTTCGGGTACAAGTTCGTGTTCGATGAGTTCTTGTTTTACTCTATCGGGATTTACTTCGTACTTATCCATCTTGTTCATTGCAACGATGATAGGTACGTTTGCCGCCTTGGCGTGGTTGATAGCCTCCACTGTTTGGGGCATAATACCGTCGTCTGCCGCAACCACGAGAATTACGACGTCCGTAACCTGCGCGCCGCGCGCACGCATCGCCGTGAACGCCGCGTGCCCGGGCGTATCGATAAACGTGATTTGCTTACCTTTTGCCGTAACCGTGTACGCGCCGATGCTTTGCGTAATACCGCCTGCTTCACCGCTGGTAACCGACGTCGCGCGGATTTTATCGAGAAGCGACGTTTTACCGTGGTCTACGTGCCCCATAACCGTAACGACGGGCGCGCGGGTAATAAGCTTGCTTTCGTCTTCTACCGCCGTCGTATCCATAAGCACTTCTTCCGCCGTCTTTTCGGGTTTGTATTCCAAGTCGATTTCCATATCCGCCGCCAAAAGCGCTGCGTTTTCGTAATCGATGGAATCGTTAATGCCTTTCATAATACCTGCCTTAAACAAGCGTTTCGTGATTTCTACCGCCGATACGCCGAGCTTTTCGGACAATACCTTCAAAGGAATATCCTGCGTCGTTACCACAGCGTGGTCGATTTTAATCGTTTGAATTTCTTGACGCTTTTGCTTCTTGGGCGAACGGACTTTTCTATAACCGGACTTATCTTCGTCAAAATCTTCCACCGTCATACCCTGTTGCTTTGCAAGCGCGCGCTTGGAAAGGGTTTTCTTTTCCGTATACGTCTTTTCGAACGTCTTTTTCTTTGCCGCAGCCGAAAAAGACTTATTATCCCTACTCGGCATAGCAGGCGCGCTGACGGGAGCGCTGATATTTACCGACGGTCTTGCGCTTTGCGGCGCGCGAGTAGGCGCTCCACTCGTCGGACGCATCGGTCTATCCCCTTGCGGACGGGCGGGACGGTACGTCGAGCCGTACGCGTTATTATTCTCCGTGCCCGGCTTCGCCACGTATTCGCCTTGCACTTGACCGTTACGGAAATAACGGGGCGCGCGCGGCGCGGCAGGCGCTTTGGGCGCAAACGTCTTTACTTCGGGTTTTTCTTCCGCTTTCGGCGTTTCCGCAGGCGTTGCTGCTTCTACGGGAGCTGTTTCTTCCGCTACGGGTTCTGCTTTCTTCTCCGTTTTCTTTTTCGGTTTTTCTTCTACCGTTTCGGGTTCGGAAACAACCTGTTTCGCCGCTTCTTCCGCCGCGATACGCGCGGCTTCTTCTGCCGCGGCGCGCGCTTCCGCTTCCGCTCTTGCAGCCGCTTCCGCTGCTTCCGCCGCTTCGCGTTCCGCTTTTTCAGCTTCCAATACGGTTAATTTTTTCAATATTTCCGAAAGACTTTTTTCCGTGGACGAAAGACGCTTCAACACGCCGCCAAGGCTATCGTCTTCCAATAATTTCAATACGTTCTCCACGTTTTCGTATTTTTTTGCCATAAGTTCAGTTGGTTCCTCCCGAATATAATTTGAATTGAGGCTCGCTTTCGGCAACGGAAAGTATTGCCAAAGCGAGATTTTTGTCTTTAATCGCTACCGCTTTTACTCCTACTTTGTGTAAAAGCGCGCCCAATACGTCGTTCTCTACGACGAGCATTGGGCAACGCAAGCGTTCCCACGCTTTTTTCATTTCTTTAAACGAACTCTCGCCCAATGCGCCGTCGGCAAGCAAGAGAAAAGCCTTTTTTTGCTGTGCCACGTCGTCTACGCCAAACGCGATTTTTCTTGCGCGGATACAAAAGCCGAGATACGTTTCTATCTTACTTTTCACGGGCAATCTTTTCCTCCACGCCTTGATACACCGCTTGGGATACGTCCGTAGAAAAAGCTTTGTGCAAAAGCTTTTTATCGTTTAATTTTTTCAGACACGCTTCGTCGTTACAAATATACGCGCCTCTGCCCGCCGCTTTGCCTGTGGGGTCGGCGGAAATATCTCCGTCGGCAGTTTTTACCACTCTCGTCATTTCCTTTTTCGGCTTCATTTGACGGCAAGCAATACACATTCTCATAGGTACGGACTTCGTTTTTGCCATAATTGCGCTCCGTTTTCTTATTCTTCTTCCGCCTCTTCGCTTTCCATCTGCGCCAAAAGCTCTGCCGCTTCGGGCGAAGACGCGCTCTTTACGTCAATCTTCCAACCGGTAAGGCGAGCCGCCAAACGCGCGTTTTGACCGTCTCTACCGATAGCAAGCGACAGCTTGTCGTCGGGAACGATAGCAATGGCGCTGCGTTCGCCCTTTGCCGTTACGGAAATAACCGTCGCGGGAGAAAGCGCCTTGTAAATGAACGCCAAGGGGTCTTCGTTCCATACGATAATATCGATTTTTTCGCCGCCGAGCTCTTCTACGACAGCGTTCACTCTTGCACCGCGGTTGCCTACGCACGCACCTACTGCGTCTACGTGCGAATCGTTGGACACGATTGCCATCTTCGTGCGGTGACCTGCTTCACGCGCGATTTCTTTGATTTCTACCAAGCCTTGCGCGATTTCGGGTACTTGCTCTTCAAAGAGTTTCTTTACCAACCCGGGCGCGCTGCGGGAAACGACGATTTGCGACGATTTACCGCTGCTCTTTACGCGTTTCACGAATACTTTAATTCTATCGCCGATATTGTATCTTTCGGAAGCCACTCTGTCCTGCGGGGGCATAACGCCTTCGATTTTCTTTTCGCCAAGTTCTACGTACACGTTACGCTCGTCAATCTTACGGATAACGCCTTCCATAAGCTCGCCTTCTTTATCCGAGAACGCCGAAAGCGTGTTGTCGCGTTCCGCTTCGTGCAACTTTTGCAAGATAACCTGTCTTGCCGTTTGCGCGGCGATACGCCCGAAATCTTTGGGAATAAAGATACGTTCTATCGTATCGCCCACTTGATAATTCGGGTTCAATGCCTGCGCGTCTTCCAAGGATACTTCTTTATCCTTGTCAACAACTTCTTCTACAACGTAACGCGTAGCTTTGAATTCAATCGTACCCTTTTCCGCGTCCAAAGAGACGGTAACGTCCGCGCCGCCGTCGTACTGCTTTTTGTATGCCGACGCAAGCGCATTTTGCAGCGTTTCAATAAACGCTTCTTCGCTAATCCCCTTCTCTCTTACCAAATCGGTAAGCGCCGCAAAAAACTCCTTGTTTTCCATAATGTAATTCTCCTGTTCTTTTTTCAAGAATATATTGATTTTTTATTTTTTGATTGATTATAAAAGTCCGTCGAAATCGATTGCCCTGCAAATTTTCGCAATCTTGGAAATTTCCAGCTTCAACGTTTCCTTGCCTTCTTCCACTTCGATACAGTTCCCGTCGTAGGATACGAGCTTCGCTTCGAAAAACTTTTTCCCTTTTAGCGGAGCAAACAACTTAATCTCTACCTTTTCGCCCATACACTTTTGAAAATCTCTCGCCGTTTTGAGCGGTCTGTCCAGCCCCGGCGAAGATACGTTGAGCGTGTACGGCTGCCCAAAGGTCGGGTCTAATGCGTCAAGCGGCTCGTCAATCGCGCGGTGGAATTTTTCACAAGTATTCAAGTCCACGCCGCCGTCGATATCGATATAGACGGTAAGGGCAGGCTCTTTACCCTGCTTGAACTCGATTTCCACGATTTCGATTTGCATTTCGTCGGCAATCGGCTGCAAGGCGTTTTGAATTTCTTCAATCGGTTTTACCTTCATGTTTACCCCTATATAATGCGATTGAGAGTGGCGCTTGCCACTCTCAATACTCATTACTGAATTATTAAGTATCCTTATTATACCATTATCTTACGCAAAATGCAAGCGTTTTAAGCAATTTTTTCAAAAGGTTTTTTCAATTAAATAAAGGTGCGCTACCGTCTAAACAGTTAACCTGCGCCGTGGCAATATTCTCCGCCCAAAGCGTTTCTTTTTCAAGATTAGCCCACGCCGCCTTATCCCCAGCGTACGTAATATTACTTAAAGAGCTATTGTTATGAAACGCACGAAATCCAATATAAGTTGTGCTTTGATAAATATTAATCTGCGTTAATTTACCACAATATTTGAACGCAAAATCGTTAATTATTTGAATACCATCCCACATAAACACCATTTCCAATTTATCACAAAACGCAAAGGCAAATTTTCCTATGGACGTTACCGAATCGGGAATTTCAATACTTATTAAATTGTCGCACCCATAAAAAGCCCTATCGGGAATTTCATTTACGCCTTTTCCTATTACTATACTCGACAAAGAATCACAATTATAAAAAGCTCTTGTTCCGATACGGGTAATATTATCTCCTATCACGACGCTTGTCAAATCACTCCCCGAAAAAGCATTATCCGCAATTTCTTTAACCGCTTTCCCCTTGTATTGCAAAGGAATTACTAATTCCTTGTCCATACAAGTTCCTATACCCGTAATAATATAATACGTTTTATCTTCGCTTTCCTCGTATTTCAATCCTACCGATTCCGTTTTAAGACAAACGGTACACGTACCGTTTTCTAAATCATGCGTTCCTAATCCTGCATAACCGAATACTTCCGTTCCTTTTGCTCCACAAACACATGAATAATGCCATTTTGCCTTTTCTTTACACGTTTTTTCTTCGGCAAAATATTCCACCGTCGTTATTTCCTTGTCAAATATATGCGGAAGCAGTTCTCCATACTCAAAAGTTTCCGTTCCTTTTGTGCCGCAATTTAAGCATGATTCGTAATACGTCGCTCTTGTCGTACAAGTTGCTTTACTATTCAAATATTCTTGATTAGGCGTTTGAATATAATTATGTTCCAACGGAAGCCCGTACCTAAAAACTTCCGTCCCTTTCGCCCCACAAGTACAAGAATAATAATATGTAGCAGCTTGCGTACAAGTTGCTTTACTCGCCTTATATTTAGTACCTAATTTTTCTTTGTCAAACTCATGCAGGTAATCGCCGTATTCCTTATCACAATTCTCACAAATCGCTCTATGCATACAATCCGCCGTTCCGCCCACGTGTTCACACTCTTTTTCGCATGCAAATAAAGATATTCCGCTTATACACAATAAAAATATACCAATAAAAATACGTCTTTTTTTCATTTTTGTTACCTTTTACCAATTTTTTAGTACAAAAGCAATTATAAATGATTATTTTTGGTTTGTCAAGGCGCATCTACTAAAAATATGGTAAAATGTGAAAAATAATAGTATGGTAGGTTGAAAAATGCAAAACAGGATACGGGATTTGAGAGAAGATATGGATTTACGGCAAAGCGATTTGGCGGAAAAAACGGGCATTGACCAACGGACGATTTCCAATTACGAAACGGGAAAGACCGCGCCCGACGCGTACGCGCTTATCCGCCTTGCCGATTTTTTCGGCGTTTCCATTGATTATCTTGTCGGAAGGGTACAACACGATTATTCCACAAACGAAAAACGCATACGTATCATCGAGAATATCCAAACGCAATTAGACGAACTGAAAAAATACTGATACGAAAAAACGGAGAGCCAATCGACTCTCCGTTTCTTATGTAAAATCCCTTATACCTTATAATAATCTTTCAACATGGATTTCAATACTTCGATTTGCTTTTGCATTGCAATTCCTTTATCCGTTTGCTTTACCAAAATTCGTTTATCAAACGTAAACAGCGTGCGAACGGTACTTTTCAAATCGGCATAGCTTTCCAAGACTTCCGCTTGCGAGAACTTGGGCGAGTGGCAAACAAGGTGCACGCCTTCGGAATTGCAAATCAGCGTATATCCGCCGATACCCGTTTTTTCGTGATAAGCTTTGGACAATCCGCCGTCTATCGTGATATGGCGACAATTTCCGCTTTCGGGCGTTTCCCCGTCCTTTACCCGTACGGGCATGTGTCCGTTGACGATAACCGAATATTTGCCTTGCAAACCGAATTCGGCAAGCACTTTTAAACAAAAATCTTCTCTTTTTACAAACTCGTAATACGAATCTTTATTTTCTATCTCCGTTTCGCCCAAGAAATATTTTTTATACACGCACATTTTATCTCTGCCGTACAGCGGAGATTTTTTACCGCACCAAAGATACCACATAAAGTCGATAGAGTATCTATCCCCCGTCGCCGCCGCGCGGACGAGCGTATCCAATCTATCGTACAAATCCTTGCCCTTATATTGTTTATCCCCGACGGTAACGGACGAAAATTCCCCGTTCGGCTCGGTAGGTACGCAACCGTGCATAAGCAAGTTGCCGTTAAACGTCTTGTACATACTCCCTTTCTTCAACAGGAATTGCACGTGTTCTTTCAAGCGTTTATTCGTTTTAAACTCGGTTGTCAAAAGCTCGATAAGCGCGCGCTCCTTTTTTGTGAGCGTAGAAGACGGGTACAAAATTCTGTCGTCCATATCGAACTCGCCGTGCCGTTTGATAAGCGCGTTTTCTATTTTCAACTGCATTACCGTTATTGCTTTCGTCATCTTAGCAAGCAGTTCGTTTTTCTCGAAATCGCTTTCTTGTCCGTATACGTCGGAAATGCGGAACGCTTCGCATTTATCGTCCGCGTATTCTTCCAGCGCAAACGCCATTAAAGGGCGCAGGTTGATACCGTAATTTTCAATAACTTGCAAGTTTCTGTACGCGCAGTTGATACGGATAAGGTTGCAAACGCACGCTTCGTTGCCAAAGTGCGCGCCCATCCAAAGCACGTCGTGATTGCCCCACTCAATATCGAGCGAGTGGTATTGTTTGAGTTTATCCAAAATTTTATCTGCGCCGTTACCCCTATCGTAAATATCGCCTACGATATGCAAATGGTCTACCGCGAGCCGCTGGATAAGCGAACACATTGCGCCGATAAATTTATCGGCGTTGCCAAGCTCGATAATACCCGAAATGATATTGGAATAGTATTCCGATTTCGTGATACTGTGATAGGGCATATTGATAAGTTCGTCTATGATATATTGATAGTCCCTTGGCAACGATTTACGCACTTTCGAACGGGTGTATTTCGCCGCCACGAGTTTACACACTTCAATCAAGCGATACAGCGTTACTTCATAAAAACGCGCCGCGCCGTACGTGCCCTTGACCTTTTCCAAAGTCTTTTCAGGATAATATATCAGTGTTGCGAGTTCATTTTTTTCGTCTTGCGAAAGCGTATCCCCAAGCGCCAAATCGATTTTCGTGCGGATAACGCCCGAAGCGTTGCGCAAAATATGTAAAAACGTTTCCGATTCCCCGTGCAAATCGCTCAAAAAGTGCTCTGTACCTTTGGGCAAATTGAGAATCGCGCGCAAGTTGATAATTTCCGTCATTACCTCTTGCGGCGTAGAGAACTGTTTTGCAAGCAATCCGTAAACTTCGTCGTAACGCATAAATCGCTCCTTTTCTCTTATTTCCCGCGAATCGTGAAAGCGGGGGAACAAAGCCCCGTTTCTTTCCGTGGAACTATTACGTATTCTATTATACCATCAGCACGCCCGTTTTGCAAGCGTATTCAAGAATTTTCAAGAAAAAACTCGGTCCGTACGAGCATACGAAAAGCAGAGCCGAAGCTCTGCTTTTTTCTTATTGATATTATTCCCAAACTGTCGGCACACCGTTTACGTAATGCCAGAATTGCCCCTCGCCCGTGGGTTGTTCTTCACTGTAAAAATAATACTTATAATCTAAACTGTCGTCACGAGTCGTTTCGTTGCTTTCAAAATAGACGTATTGCGTGCTATTCATTACGGCGTTTCTACCGAACGACGTAACCGTTTTCGGAACGAAAAGGCTGGCAAGCTCCCGATTGAACAATGCATACGGCGCAATTTCCACCACGTCGCTTCCAACGACGAAATCGCCTATATCATCCGCCCCAACATAGTCCAATAAGACCTTGGCGTCCCCTTCCACGTAATATTGCCAATCATCAATCACTTGAATACGGCTTTGTTCGCCTTCACCGTACACGTTGCGGGCATACTGTGCAATATGTCCGTTTAAGTCGCTATCCACGCCTCGAATAATTTCCATATCCGAACGGTTATATATCTCGACCAGCTTCATATTCCCCACGAAAGCGTCCTTTCCAATACCTTCCACCGATTTGCCAACCGTTACGTGTGTAAGCGTTCTCATATAACCAAAGGCTTGCTCTCCAATCCGTTTTACGTTATCGCCAATGGTAACGTTGGTAATATGTTGACCGTAAAGCAAGTCGCGGAAAGCGTATCTATTGATTTCCGTCGTTTCGGCAGGCAAAACGACGTCTTTCTCCATGCCGTAATAAGCAACCAACAATTCCAACCCCGCGTCCTTGTCCGAGTACATATAAAAATCGCCTTTCTTGGAAATCTTCGTCTGATAATTTTCCGTGCAAACCTCACGTACGTTGGCTGCCATCGTGCCGTATTCACCCACCGTCAGCGTGAAATGCGAAGATTTATTGTAGATTTCCACCAGTTTGTTGCTATCACGGAGCGATAACGCTTCCCGTACCGATTCCCCGATGGTGATACTCAACAACTGTGTACACCCCTCAAACGCGTCTTCGCCTATCGACGATACGCCGTCGCCGAGCACAATATTTTTCATTTCCCCGCCGTTAAACACCGCGTCCCCTAGCGTTTCTACCGAATCGGGAATCACAATGGAGTCGCCTTGATACTGCTTAAACGCCCCTTCGCCAATTGTTTTTTCCGAGCCACCGAAAACAATTTCTTCATCCACGTGCATAAATGCGTTGGCGGCAACCGTTTCCACGGTGTTGGGAATTACGACTTTCGTAAACGAAGCGCTGCTTATAATCGAGCCAGTCCCCGAGCCGATTTGCTTGACGGGCAATCCGTTCCACTCCGAGGGAATCTCCAATTCCTCCTCCACTTCCGGAGTCCCGTACATATAATACACTCCGTGCAGCGCGACGTAATCTCCACAATCCTCGAAATCCCATACAAGCTCGTTTTCAGGTGTTTCACTCTCTCCGCCACTGCCGCAAGAAGCGAAGCCGCCCACGCACAAGCCCGCCACTAGCACAAGCGAACCGCATAATAAAATTTTCTTCATTTTTCTCATAAAAAACGCCTCCATATCACAAAAAATATATTTTGTAATTTTATTATAATTCCAAAACGGAATTATGTCAAGTGTTTTTTGTGTTATAATTCCAAAAAAGAATTTATTATATCTTAAAGATGCACAATGAAACAGCGGAAACAAGCATACGGAAATAAAAATTTGATTGGAAAAAACGTAGAAGCGCTACGGAAAGAGCAAGGAATCTCTCAAAAGGATTTCATTGCTCGTTTGCAGTTAGCGGGCTTAGACGTAAACCCCACCAGCTATTCTAAATTGGAGGGACAAATACGAAGCGCAACGGATAAGGAGCTTTTTATCATTGCAAAAACGTTGCGCGTAAAAATGGACGAACTCTTTATTTCAAGCGAAACAGACAACGCATAAACGAAAGCGGAACGCCGAGAAAGGCGTTCCGCTTTCGTTTATTTTTCTTTGCTCAAACAGGCAATTTGCCGCGTTTTTTCATCAGCTCCACAAATATCTTCGCCGTTACGCAAGCGTCGTCGAACGCGCGATGGTGATTGAACGTAAACCCGTAATAATCCGCTACCGAATTGAGTTTGTAATTGGGCAACAATCCGCGCAATAATTCTTGCGCAAGCGTGAGCGTATCAAACTGTTTATGGTCGAACATATACCCGTTTTGTTCGCCGTAATACTGCACGAAACGGTAGTCGAACGGGATATTATGTCCCACGAGATAAGCGCCGTCCGCAAACTTGAAAAAGTCCGCGACGACCTGTTCGATTTCGGGCGCGCCCACAAGGTCGGCGTCGGTAATGCCCGTCAGCTTTACGATTTCTTCCGAAAGCCGTTCGTTACACGCCACGAACGAAGAGAATTTTTCCGCAAGCTCCCCGTTCACGATTTTTACCGCGCCGATTTCGATAATTTTATCCATACGCCCCATGGCGGGGTTATTATTCAAGCCCGTCGTTTCCAAGTCGAACACAACGAAGGTATTATTTTTCAAATCGTCGGGCTTATCAAAGCTATCGAAAAAGCCCACTTGTTCGAAATCCACGTAAGGTTCGGGTTGAACGGCGTGATAGAATTTCGGCACGGGTTTGCTCTTTCTCGCCACGGGCGTGAAATCTTCCGGCTGCATACCGTAATTGATTTTATTCGCCTTAAAGCCGATATGCCCGTTATATTCTTCATTTTCACCGTAGATTACGATTTTATCGCCTACTTTCAGCGAACGTACTTTTTCCAAGGTCGCTTTTTTAGGGAAATACGTAGTGCGAAGTCCGCCCGTTCCGTCGGAAATCGACACGGAAAAACGGGATTTTTCCACGTCTTCGCCCGTCTTTTCGTTGTGTTTCGTATAAAATTTTTCTTCGATATACGTAATCGTTCCGCAAACGCTGAACGGTCCGTCCGCTTTCAAATAATCGGCGATATACACCGCCGTTTTCGGAATTTCGTCTACGCCGTCGAGTTTGGCAAATTCCATAATCGGAAAACGGCGAATTTCCACAACGTCCGCTTCTTCCGTTTCGGGGATTTCATCGAGCAGTTCTTCTTTCGGCATTTCCTTTTCCACGATACGCACGTTGCCGTAAAAGCTGCCGCAATACACGCTTTGCAAATACGCGCTGACCGTATCCAAAATGTTCGACGAAGTGAACAGCGTTTGTTCGCCCGAAGCGATGTCGAAATAGAAATGCGCGCCCGAAGCAAGCATTTCCACGCCGATATGCTCTTCGCTTAAAAACGCCGCGGCGGCAGGGAATTTCATACACACGTAATCGTATATCTTCGCCCGTACCGTTTCTTTATCGGGCGTGCGTTTGATGATTTTTATTTTTGCCTTAAAGCCGTCGGGTAAATATTTTTGCGTAATAATTTCCGCAAGATGTGATTCCTGCTCGGTATACGCCTTATCCGTTACGAGAGAAAATTCCGCGCTTTTGTCCTTTTTGGATACGGTTATCCCGTACAAAATCGCGTTTTTCAACCCGTTCGATTGTCGTATCTCCGTTAAATATTCCTGCACTTTGTTCATTTCAGCAGCAACCTTATTTCCTTAAAAAATTCTTCTTCGGCGCAATCACTCGCCACCTTTTTATACGGCTCGCCTTTCTTAAAAATTAGACAATACCCGTTGCCGCCCGCTATTCCCAAGTCGGCGTCTTTCGCTTCGCCCGGACCATTGACAACGCAGCCCATAACCGCTATTTTCGCTTTCATTTGATACGGGCGTACAAACTCCGTTACTTTTTCCGCAAGCGACATACTCTCCCATGCGCATCTACCGCACGTAGGGCAAGAAACCACTTCCACGTAGGCTTCGTCCAAACCGCACGCGCGAAGCACGTTTTTCGCCGCGTAAATCTCTTTTACGGGGGCGTCGGTGAGCGATACCCGTATCGTATCGCCGATACCGTCCAGCAGCAAACTGCCGATTCCTACGGCGCTTTTTACCACGCCCATTTCCGTCGTACCCGCTTCCGTAACGCCTACGTGCAGGGGATAATCGGTTTTTTGCGCCAATAATCTATACGCTTTTACCGTCAAGGGCACGGACGACGCTTTGACGGAAATCACGATATCCTCCACGCCGAACTTTTCCAACACACCTACGTTATACAACGCGCTTTCTACAAGCGAATATTCGGTTTTGCCGTACTTTTCCAAAAAATTCTTTTCTATGCTTCCCGTATTTGCGCCGACGCGTACGGGGATTTTGTGCGCTTTAATGCAATCGGCAACCCGTTTAATTTCTTGTTCGCCGCCGATGTTACCGGGATTGATACGCACCTTTGCCGCGCCGTTTTCTATCGCCATAACGGCGAGCTTTGGCGAGAAATGGATATCCGCCACAAGCGGCAACGCTATTTTTTCCGTAACCGCGCGCACGGCGAGCGCGTCCGCCTCGTCGAGAATCGCCACGCGGACAATATCGCAACCCGACCTTTCCAAATCGGCTATTTGCGCCACCGTCTTATCCACGTCCGACGTTTTCGTCGTCGTCATCGATTGAATTTTTATCCGCTCTCCGCCGCCTATCTTTACGTTACCGACGGATACGAGTCTTGTGCTAATTCCCATTTTTTTCCTTTTTATCCGCTTTCATCATTTGTTTGAGTTCGGACATAAACGACGACAAGTCTTTAAACGAACGGTACACGGAAGCGTAACGCACGTACGCTACTTCATCCACCTTTTTCAAACGCTCCATTACCATTTCCCCGATAACCTTCGTCGTAATTTCGCTTTCCATACTGTTATACACCTGTTTGGAAATATCCGCGACCATTTCGTCGATAACCGACATCGGCACAGGACGTTTTTCACACGATTTAATAATACCGTTACGCACCTTTTCGGCGTTATACGATTGTCTGGTGCCGTTGTTTTTTACCACCAAAATAGGCGTAACTTCGATTGTTTCATACGTCGTAAATCTTCTTCCGCAACCCGTGCACTCTCTGCGGCGGCGAATCGTTCTGTCGTCGTCGGCGGAGCGGGAATCGATTACCTTACTGTCCGTGCAATCGCAATATAAACATTTCATACGCGTTCCCCTTTACTTTTTCTTGCCTTTGCGTTTGCGAATTTCCGCAACTTCTTTTTCGTATCCGTTTTCGCTCGGCGTATAATACACTTTATCTTTGAGCGAATCAGGCAAATACTGCTGCTCTACGTAACCGCCGTAAAGATGCGGATATTTATAATTTTTACTGTTTGCTTTATCTTCTTTACTGCCGTAAGAATTGTCTTTCAAATAGGGCGGAACAGCGTCGTCGCGTACCTGTCTCGCGTCCGCTTTCGCCGCGTTCATCGCTTCCACCACCGAATTGCTCTTTTCCGCTTCGCAAACGTAGATAATCGCTTCGGAAAGCGGTATCATAGCTTCGGGATAGCCTATCTTTTCCAATGCGTACATTGCCGACGTGGCGATTTGTAACGCTCGCGGGTCCGCCATACCTACGTCTTCTGCCGAGTGCACCACGAGCCGTCTTACCACGAGCATAGGGTCGCAACCGCCTTCAATCAAACGCATTGCGTAATACAAGGCGGCGTTGGCGTCGCTTCCGCGGAGCGATTTACAAAATGCCGAAAGAAAATCGTAATAGCTGTCTTCATTATACGAAAGCGCCTTTCTTTGAATCGATTGTTCCGCGTCGGAAAGCGTAATATGTACCTGTCCGTCCTGATTCGGCTCGCTGGTGAGCGCGGCAAGCTCCAACGCGTTATACGCCGTGCGCAAATCCCCAGCCGCCGTGCGCGCAATGTGCAAAAGCGCGTCTTCGTCTGCAAGAATATTCTTTTTGCCAAGTCCTTTATGACGGTTTTTGAGCGCGTTTTTCAGCGCGCCTATGATATCGTCGTTCGTCAAATGCTTGAACTCGAACACGCGGCAACGGGAAACAATAGCAGGCGTCATCGCCGCGTACGGATTTTCCGTCGTCGAGCCGATAAAGATAATCGTGCCCTGCTCGATAGCAGGAAGCAAAGAATCGCTTTGCGTTTTACTGAAACGGTGGCACTCGTCCAACAAAAGATAGGTGCGTTTATTGAACATTTTAAGGTTGTCCCTTGCCGTTTCCACCGCCTTTTTTACGTCCGCCACGCCTGCGTTGACGGCGTTGAGCTTGATAAACTCCCCGTTCGTTCGAAGCGCAATAATATTGGCGAGCGTCGTCTTACCGCAACCGGGCGGTCCCCAAAAAATACAGCTCCCCAGCCTGTCCGTCGCTATTGCGCGACGAAGAAGCGAGCCTTCCGCAACAATGTGCTTTTGCCCGATAAACTCGTCCAAAGAATTGGCGCGCATACGCTCCGCCAAAGGTCTAGCCGTTTCCTCATTGTTGTTAAAATCAAATAAATCCATACCTGCCCTTATCTTTCCTATGACTGCAACGCTTTTTTAATCTGTTCGACGCTCGCTTTTCCCGCTTCGTAACCGCGCTCGTACGCAAGCTCGAAATTTTTAAAAGCGTACTGACTCATTTCGCTCAACTGCGGTTCTACCCAAACGTCGTAGCTATCTTTATCTTTTTCTTTATTGCCTTGCGTACGGATATTGTCCGTAATATCCATAATTCCAAGCAATACGCCCACCGTGGAAGGATTGTTTTTCCGACAGGGTCGCCAACCCAAAACGTCTACCGCCACCACGACGTCCGCACCCATTTCTTTTACTTCCTTATACGGCACGCGCGTCAATACGCCGCCGTCCACCAGCAACTGTCCTTCCCGTTTTACGGGACGGAATACCATAGGAATACAAGACGACGCGCAAATACTCTCGACAACGCTCCCTTCCGTAAGCGTTACCGACTGTTGCGACAATAAATCCACCGCGATACAGCGGAAGGGAATTTTCAAATCGGAAAAAGTCGGCTCACCCATATACCGTCGCAAAATCTTTTGCATTTTTTTGGACGAAAACAGTCCGCCGCGAAAAAACGTTGGACGGATAAGATGGCGCATACGCAATTTATACACCGCCTTTTGAATATCGTCAACCGACATCCCCCAAGCATACGCCGCGCCCACGATAGAGCCCATCGAACATCCCGCAATATAATCGGGGTAAATCCCCGCTTCTTCCATTGCGCGCAAAAATCCGACGTGCGCCACGCCGCAAGCGCCGCCTGCGCCAAGCGCAAACCCCAACGTTTTCCCCTTTTTTTCCATACGCTCTCCGTCTATTAATTATGACTGTATGCGCCGAGCAATTTACACTCTAACGTATGCTCTTTTATCGCCGCAAGCATATCCTTTACCTGCGTTTCCCCGATACTGCAATCCGCTTCGATAAAGAAACGGTAATCCCCCGGACGGTCTTTTACGGGACGGCTTTCAATCTTCGTCATGTTGATGCCGTATTTCGCAATGACTTGCAAGAGTTCCAAAAGACTCCCCGGTCTATGCGGACAAACGGTGGAGAAAAACACGCGTGCGCTTTCTTTCGGCAAAGCGGCTTCCCCCTTTTTAATCAGCAAGAAATGCGTATAATTGTTTTTCTCGTCCGCAATACTTTCTTCACTCATTACGAACCCGCCGCGAAGATTCGCCGCGTGCGCGCCTGCTATCGCCGCGCTCTTACCCGACTCGTCTTCAAGCGCTCTCGAAACGCCGAACGCCGTCGATTCTACGTCGCGAAGCGAAGCAAAAGGTATTTCTCTTGTTAAAAACGCCGCGCATTGGTCGAGTGCTTGACGGTGAGAATACACTCTACCGATATCCGAAAGCTTTACGCCCTGTTTGTAAATCAGTCTATGGTCCACGCGAAGCACCGTTTCTTTTACGGCATACAAATCTTTCGAGTCTTGCAACAAGTCGAGATTTTGCAAAATACCGCCCTGCAAACTGTTTTCAATGGGAATCGCCGCCGCGTCTACTCTGCCTGCGATTACGGCTTCAAATACTTCGGGAAAATTGCGAAAAGGAATACACTCATCCCAATCGTTTACCTTATATTCCCCCGTAGATTCGCTTGCAAGAAAGGATTGCGCCGCCAAATGCGAATAACTGCCTTCCGGTCCTAAAAATGCTATTTTCATAAATATCTTTCTCCGATTGTAAAATTCTTTATACTTGTTCCGCTATATTGCAAAGGAGTCTTTCCGTATCTTCCCAACCAAGACAAGGGTCGGTAATCGATTTACCGAAAACTTCGTCGTGCTTTTGCGTTCCTTCCACCAAGAAGCTTTCAATCATAAATCCTTTGACGATTTTCTTAAAATCTGCGTCAAAGCGACGGTTTTGCATTACTTCTTGCGCGATACGGATTTGTTGATAGAATTTCTTACCCGAATTGGAGTGATTGCAATCAATAACGATGGCGGGATTTTGCAAGCCGTCGTACATTTGGGCAAGTTGCATTACTGTTTCGTAGTGGAAATTGGGTACGTCCGCACCCGAACCGTCTACGCCGCCGCGCAAAATCGCATGCGCGTACGGATTACCAGAAGAACTCACTTGATAGTTACGGTATTTGAAAATTTGCGGACTTTGCGCCGCGAAAATGGAATTGACAAGCGCAATAATATTGCCGCTCATCGGATTTTTCAACCCCACGGGGCAATCGATACCGCTTGCCACCTGTCTATGAAGCTGGTCTTCCACGCTGCGCGCGCCAACGGCGTGATAGGAAAGCAAATCTTCTACGTACGGCGTGTTTTCGGGATACAACATTTCGTCTGCCGAAGTCAAGCCCGATTCGTTAATCGCCGCAAGGTGCAAGGCGCGAATACTGCGAATCCCCCTTGCGATATCCGCCGCGCCCTCGGGGTCGGGCTGTAAAAACATCCCCTTATATCCTACGCCTTTCGTACGCGGTTTGTTCGTGTATACACGCGGAACGATAACGAGTTTATCTTTTACTTTTTCGTTCAATTTGCCTAATCGTGAAATATATTCAAGCGTAGGCGCAGGCTCGTGCGCGGAACAAGGCCCCACGATGACGAGCATTTTATCGCTTTTGCCCGAAATGACCGCACGAATTTCTTCGTCGCGTTCTTTTTTGATTTTTTTATGCGTTGCCGTCATGGGCGATTCCGCAATGAACTCTTCCGGCTCGGGAATAAAATACTGCTTTTCCAACATAACCTTTCTCCTTAATTCTCTTTGGTTTCTCTTTTTATTTTTTCAATATAGTTTTTCACTTCTTCCGTTACGTATTCGTCAATCGGCGTATCAAAACGCAAACTGTTACGCACCATTGACGAGCTGACGTGTAAAAGTTCTTGCCGACAGGGCAAATACACCGCCACGAAATCTTTATCCAATTTCTTACTCGCGTAATAATTGGCGTTTTCAAAATCCAAATCCACGCCGTTTCGAATCCCACGCGCGTAAAAGGGCGTCCCTTCTCTTTTCAAAAGCTCCGTTACCGTACCGTCAAAGGTTACGATACGGATACGGCTATCGTTTGGAAACATCAGCTTCCACATCTCTATGCGCTGTTCCATCGTAAAACACGGCTGTTTTTGCGGATTGACAAGCAAGGCAACGACCACTTCGTCAAAAAGCCGCAAACAATCTTCTACCGTCGCTTTATGCCCGAGCGTAGGTGGGTCGAACGTCCCTGCGAATACGCATTTTTTTGTTTTTTCTTTCATTGTTCTTCCTTAAAATATTTTTTCAAAATCCAATAATACGACAATTTGCAACAATGCGATAATTATTCCGATAATTAGGAAAACCCAGCGTTCCGTTGCAAGAAAGAGCAAAAGAGTTCCTATAAGATTAAAAATCCACGACAATAAATCAATGCCTGCCAATTCCTTTTTCAGGATACGCGTAATAAATGATATAATCGTCAGAATTATCAAAACCGAAACGCATAAACCACCTGCAAAAAAGAGAGTTTTTAATAATAAATGAAACTCTATCATTTGTGGAATATGCAAAGCGACAATCATCCCATATCCAACCGATAGTAAACACAATAAAAAACGTAAAATGTTTTTTACTCGTCTCCAAGCGCGCAAGCCCATCGTCATCAAATCACCTATCGATTGTTTTCTTACGGAAAAAGGTCAAATACGCCTTTCCGTACTTGCGTTCATCGTACTTCTCCAAACCGTCTATTTCGCCAACGAAGGGAATATCCCGTTCGTATACCGCAACGCCGTTTTCCGACAAAAGTCCGTTTTTCGATATCTTTTCCAAAGCGGTTTTGCCAAAATCCAATTTATACGGCGGGTCGATAAATATCATATCGAATTTCCCTTTTACGATATCCAAACAAGTGGCGTAATCGTAATTATACACCGTGGCTTGTGCCCCAAGCGGGATATTGAGCGTTTGCAAATTTTTTTTGACAATCGCAACGCTGTCTTTTGCCACGTCGTTAAACACCGCTTCTTTCGCTCCGCGGGAAATCGATTCCAAACCAAGCGAACCGCTACCTGCAAACAAATCCAACACGCGCGCGCCTTGCGTTTTAAATGCAAGGATATTAAACAGCGCTTCTTTCGCTCTGTCGGACGTCGGACGAACCTCGTTGCCCGAAAATTCCGCCAACACTCTGCTTCTAAATTTACCGCCGACTATTCTCATCGTACGCCCTGCCGATTATTTGCGTTTTTTAGGCTTCGTACCGGGCAAGCCGCCGTAATTTACCTTTTTTTCTCTATTCGCTTCCGCAGCCGCGGCTCTGTCCGCTATCTCTTGTTCACGAATCGCTTTCGCTCTCTTGCCGTACGCGCCTGCGATATACATCACGCCTACGATTACGACGGGAATCAACGCAAACAAACAGCTCAAATAATAGCTCATACCCGTGCCGCCTGCCGCAACAATCGCCGCATTGGGGATAAAGAAAGGCAATATCGACCAGCCGGACAAGAACAGAATAATCAACATCACGATACCGAAACCGCTGCTGATAGCGTTGGAAGATTCTGCGCTCAACATCAAATCCGCAAGCATTGCGTCGATACCGCTCTGCTTTGCGCCGAAAATAATCCCCGAAAGCAACGGCACAATACCCATAAACGCGCCCATTACAAACCCTTTCCAAACGCGGTACTCTTTGGCGTATACGTGTTTGGAAATTTTATAACCGCCGCTTTCCGAAGCGGATAAACGCTTCATATTGCCCGTAACCAACATTTCATAAGCGTTACCGCCGTGCGCATACGCCATAATCCCCGCATACGCCGACGCTACCACGATACATACCACCGTCCAAGCGATTTTCGCACCGTTCCATTGCAATTCGGAAATCTCGCCCTTTAACGTAAGGATAACAAGCACTGCGCCTGCGCAAGCGTACATCAATCCGCCCGGCAACGAGCCTTTGAACAGTTCCCAAATTTGTCTGCCGATTTTTTTGAAAGTCTTTTTTAATTCAGCCATAGTTGTTCTCCGTTTTATTTCTTTTGTTTTTCAGTTATTGATGAACAGCGCTTGCTTGTCCGTTACTATGCAGTCCATCTTTTTATCCGTTTCCGCCGTCGGAACTTCGTTTTGGATTTGAAAATCAAAACCGTACGCTATCCGCAACGTGTCGGGATTTTTTTCAAAATATCTATCGTAATATCCGCCGCCGTAACCGAGCCGATTCCCCTGTTTGTCCACCGCCAAAAACGGTACGATGGCAAAACGTACTTTTCCGTTAAACGGCTCTCCCACCGGCTCGCGAATCCTTAACGATGAAACGGTAAAATCTTCCCCGTATTCCACCGCTTGCATTTCCTTGCCGACTACTCTCGGACAATATATCTTATACCCCCGTTCGAGCAATGCTTCTATCAGCCCGTCCGTAGGCGCTTCGGAAGAATAGGAAAGATAACAAAACACGGTTTTTTCCCCGCCTTGATACCGTTCCAACGTCGCAAGCGTATTCTCGATGAGCAACGTTTCTTTCACGTCGCGGTTCTCGTTATTTGCTCGGCGCTGCTTCATACGGATATGGAGCTGTTTTTTCCGTTCTTCAATACTTTTTGGTTCTTGTTCTTCCGCAAAACGTAACATCGTCATATACCATTTCCGCGCGACGCGTTGCCGCGCAAAGCACTTCGTAAGATATCGTTCCCGTAAGCCTTGCCGTTTCCGCGGCGTCCGTCATTACGGGCAGCCATTGTCCTTTTCGCCCTTTTTTCAGCCGTATACAAGCGTCCATACAAAGATTGTTCGCGTTATATTCCCAACCGCAAACGCCGTTCTCACGACGCCTTAAATAACCGTCGGCATACCCGAATCTTATTACGCTGAGCGACGCGTTTTCTTCCGCAGCCGCTTTGCCGTAACCGATTCCACCCGTTCGGTATTGTCCTATTGCAGAAACTTCCGCCCATACAGACATCGCTTTGCGTAAAGTAAAATAGGGTATATCGTTCGCGCCGTCGGGCATATAACCGTACAAACCGATACCTATCCGCGTCATATCAAAGACAAACTCTTTTCCGAGCATAGCCCCGTATGTGGCGCTTAAATGACAGGTGAGTTTGGGAAAATACCCCCGCGCAACCGCTTGCATATGCAAAAACGACAACCGTTGTCGCTCTGCCGTCGCCAAGGAATACTCGTAGATATGCGAATACAGCCCTTCCACGCAAACGCTTTTATAGCCCGACAAGAAAGCACAGGCGGCTTTCAGCGTTTTCAAGTCCATACCGTATCGGTTCATTCCCGTATTCGCTTTCAAATGCACTCTTATAGGCAAGTCTTGTCTTTGGCTTATCGCCGCCACAAGCTTCGCCGTAGAATAATCGCCTACGGTAAGAATAAAGCCGTTTTTTGCCGCCGAAACGATTTCGTTTTCGCCGTTTGGCGGCGTTAAAATAAGTACGTCTTTTCCGCAAGCCGCCACGCGAATTGCAAGCGCCTCGTCTAAAAGCGATACGGCAAAACAATCCGCCGTATCTTCCAAGGCGTTGACGACTTCTTCCGCGCCATGACCGTACGCATTTGCCTTTACCACCGCGCAAATCGGTTTGCCCGTGCGCTTTAAAAACGCCTTTGCGTTATATCGGATATTCTCTAAATCAATCTTCGCTATCACTTTCCGCATTTTCTATCTTATGCGTTGCATAAGCCAAACTTGCGGTGATTTTTTAATCTTCTTTATAAATAACGCGATGACAGTTATCGCACTCTATTCCTGCGCTCAGCCTGCTTTGCGCGGCAATGGGAGGTTCCATACCGCAAAACCAACACCTGCCGAAGTTGAGCGCGCCCACAATCGGAAACATCTTTTCCTTTCGCTTCGTTTGGTATTTGGCGAGCATTTCCGCAGGAATTTCTTTGCTGATAGCTTTCAATTCCTTTTCGATTTCACCGCGTTCCCCCGCCTTGGATTCCTTTAATTCTTTATACTTATTCGCCGCGTCTTCGTATTGCTTTTGCGCGGAAATAACTTGCTTTTTCAGCTTTTGGTATTCTTCGTCCGTTGCTTTGATATTTGCCGTCAACGCGTTGATGTCCGCGCGGATTTTCTTCAAGCGGTCAACGACTTTTTGCGCTTCTTTCTTATAGAAGCCGATGTCTGCGCCGCCTTTAATCATTTCTTCCAAATTATCAAATTCGCCCAGCGTCGCTTCTGCTTGCGCGTATTGCGCCGCCAATGCGTCCGCTTCCGCGCGCAACGCCTGCGCTTTCACTTCCAACGAATCGAGTCTTTCCGGAGCGCCTTTCAAAAACTTTTGCAGCTTTACGTACGTCTTTCTCTCTTCGCTTTCCGCCAATACTTTCTCTAACTCGTAAAGTTTCGCGTCCATCGTTTGATAATTCAAAATAGCTTTTAATTGTGACATATATAACTCCTCCCGTCAAAGCAGTATTGAATCCGTGTAATAACTACACGGGATATCGAGCTGTCGACGGATTTTTTCATAATATTTTTCAAAACCGTAATTTTCCGACGCGTAATGCTGCAATATCATCACCGCAAGTCCGTTCTCTAACGCAAGCGCAAGCAAATGATGCTTGAAATCGGACGAAATCAACACGTCTGCGCCCTGCGCCTTGGCAAACGCTATCGTTTCTTCGTCCACGCCTGCGCCGCAGCAACTCGCCACGCGGGAAATCTCTTTTTCCATATCCCCGTAGCAGAGAATACGCTTGGTGGTAAATTCCTTTTCCATCGCCTTTTGCAATTTCGCCAACGAAATTTTTTTCACGGTATACGCTCTACCGTAACCGCCCGTTTGCAAAGGATGCATAACCGTTTCGTCCGTTGCTTCTTGCGAGCCTGTCGCAAGGCAAACGCCTTCTTTTAAGCACTCGTCCACGCCGCCTTTTGCGCAATCGAGATTCAAATGCATAGCGATAACCGATATACCGTTTCGAATACAGCGAACCAATTTTTCGCCGAGCGTATCGCCCACGCCGATATTGCCGATTTTGCCGTAAATGGCAGGATGATGTGTAATGATTAACTTACAATTTTCTTCTATCGCCCTATCGATTGCCGCCGAAGATAAATCCAAAGAAAACAATACGCCGTGGATTTCTTCGCCGCAGTCGACAAGCACGCCGCTATTATCGTACGCGCCGTATCTTTCGCAATATTCGTCGCTCAAACGCTTGGGCGCAACCGTATCCGCCACAGCGTAAATTTCACTTAATTTCACCTGACAAAACCCCTTGCAATCTTCGTTTTCTCTCTTTAAGCTGCGCGCGGCTCTCTTCCTGCAACGACGGCTGTAAAAGATACTTTTCGATATTCGTTATTTGCTTTTCCGTACGCGCGACGAACGCTTCGCCCATCGCCGATAAATTCTCTTTGCCAAATTCGTATTCCGCGTCCGTGTACGTCTGGGCTTCGCCAAACGTCGCGCCACGACCTACGATTACGTCGTAAAATTTGCCGTCCGCAAACGTGTAATCCCTTTCCAAAATACCGCCGTTTTCTACGAGATACCTTCGCAATTTTTCGCTATCGTGCATCGGTTGGAATACGAATCTTTCAGGAAGAAACCCGTATTTTTTATCCGATAGAATACTGACGATTTCGCTACCGCCCATACCGGCGATAAGCACCGTTTCCGTGCTCTTCGGTACGCCCAAAAAACCGTCGCCCAGCACCCCTTTCGCCTTGCCTTGCAAAACGTACGGCGCAAGCAGTTTTTCCGCCTTTGCCAAGCTGCCGCGGCTTACGTCCGAGAAAATAACGTTCTCACACAAACCGTTTTTTAGCACGTACTCGCTACAATAGCCGTGGTCGCAGCCTACGTCCACAAAAGACGCCGTTTTTTCAAGGTGCGAGCAAAGCGTATCAATCCGTTTGCCGTATCCCATTATTCCAAATAATCTTTCAACTTTTTACTGCGCGAAGGATGACGGAGCTTTCGAAGTGCTTTCGCTTCGATTTGACGGATACGTTCACGGGTAACGTTAAACACTTTTCCCACTTCTTCGAGCGTTCTCGATTTTCCGTCGTCGATACCGTAACGCAAACGCAACACCTTTTGTTCTCTCGGCGTAAGCGTATCGAGCACGTTCAAGAGCTGTTCTTTGAGCATCGTAAACGCTACCGAATCGCTGGGCGTCGTCGTCTTTTCATCTTCGATGAAATCGCCAAGATGGCTGTCTTCTTCTTCGCCGATAGGCGTTTCCAAAGATACGGGGTCTTGCGCAATTTTGATAATCTCGTGTACGCGGTCTTCCGTTACGCCCATCTTTTCCGCGATTTCCGCAGGCGTTGGCTCTCTGCCCAATTCTTGAAGCAGCAGTCTTTGTACTCTCGTCAATTTATTTATCGTTTCCACCATATGCACGGGAATACGAATCGTACGCGCTTGGTCGGCGATTGCGCGCGTAATCGATTGACGAATCCACCACGTTGCATACGTAGAGAATTTGAAGCCTTTTTGGTAATCGAATTTCTCCACCGCTTTCATAAGCCCCAAATTTCCTTCTTGAATCAAATCTAAGAAGAGCATACCGCGTCCCACGTACCGCTTCGCAATAGATACGACCAAACGCAGGTTTGCTTCCGAAAGGCGTTTTTTCGCCGCTTCGTCGTTTTCCTGCATACGCTTTGCCAAATCCACTTCTTCTTCCGCTGAAAGAAGCGGCACTCTGCCAATGTCTTTCAGATACATTTTGACAGGGTCGTCCAAGCCGATATCGGAAAGCGCCTGTTCGAAAAGTTCTTGGTCACGTTTATCTTCGTCCACGATTTGAATCCCAGCCTCGCTGAGCGATTTATAGATAAAATCGATTTGCGAAGGGTTGACGTCGTGTTTTTCCGTAATATCGCAAAGCTGATTGGTGGTAATGTTTCCTTTTTTACCGTATGCGGCAATAATGTTTTCTACGATTTCGCCAAGTTGTTGTTCGGATATATTCACCCTTTTATCCTCCGTTTATATCAAAACGGTTGCCCGTTTTTTTCCTTTTTATTTTCTTTTTAATTGGTTACGCTGTTTCATCTTTTCGGAAAGCTTTTGCGCGATTTCCTTCCTTCTTTCCTCGTCCGTTTCCGTCGCGTATTTCGCGTTGAGCGCCGCTATATCCCGTTCTATCCCCACGCGTTCTACCGATTTCACGCTGTCTTCGAAAAACCGTTTCGCCACGTCCCCCGACAGCTTGTCTTCGTAATTCAAATCAAGGATTTGATTAAGCTCCGCGCTGTCTTCTTCGAGCAGTTCGAACAGCTCGCTTGGACGGATACGTTCGCCCTTTTGTTCCCGTTGCACAATATACTGCGCGACGATGATATGCGTTTCGTCCGAAAGGGGCAGTTTTTGCACGTCGTACTCTTTTGCGTACGGCTCGGAAAACAGTTTTGCCGCCAAGATAAACCGAATCGCTTTCGTCAGCTTGTCCGCGCCCGAATCGGTTTCGGATATCTTTTCTTTGGGCAAAGCGATTTCCAGCTGCTTGCTTCCGCTTTGCAAATCCCGTTCCAGCGCGTGATAGGAGACGCCCGTTTTTTCCCGAAGTTTTTTTAGCAAGTCTTCTTTTACCGCTTCGCTTTCCACCGCCGCAACCACTTGCAACGCTTCCGCAATAAACCGCCGTTTTTCTTCCGTCTTGGAAATATCGTATTTTCTTTCCAACGAGTGAATTTTATAATCGACGAGCGGCAACGCCGCGTCCAAGCATTTTTGATACGCCGCCGCGCCCTGCTTTACCACGTCGTCGGGGTCGAGTCCGTCGGGCATAGGCACTACCCGCACGTTAAGCGCTTCGTCTTTCAAAATTTCCAAGCCGCGCAAATCGGCGTTCTGCCCTGCGAAGTCCCCGTCGTAACTTATCAGCACGTTGTCCGAATACCGTTTCACAAGCCTTGCCTGCTCGGTAGTAAGCGAAGTACCCATAGAAGCCACTACGTTTTCAAACCCCGCTTGGTAGAGCGATATCGTATCCATATACCCTTCTACCATAATCACTTCTTTGATAGGCTGTTTCCGTTTGAGTTTTTTCAACAAATTGATATTGTACAGCGTTTTGCGTTTATTGAACAGCAACGTTTCACGCGTATTTTTATATTTTGCAAAATCGGATTTTTCAAGCAATCTCCCCCCGAACGCCACTACCTCGTCAAAAGCGTTAATAATGGGAAAAATCAAACGTCCCGCTTCAAAGTCTACGAGTTTACCGTTTTTCGTTTCGCCCAAAGCGCCGCTATCGATTAAATCCTGCCGCGAATACCCTTTACCTGCCAAATAATCGGGAAGCGAAAAGAAATCGAGCGACGCGCCCAAACCGAATTTTTTGACCGTCGTAGGCGAAAGTTTGCGGTTCGCTATATACTGCAAATGCGCTTGCGCACGGGAATCGCCACTGTATAAATTACTCAAATAAAATCTCGCGCAATCGAGCATTATCGCCGCCATCGTGTCCCGCTTCTTTTTCATCTCCATTGCTTTTTCCGTATCGAAGTTGGTTTCGGGAACGGTCATCTTTGCGCGTGACGCCAAAATCCGTACCGCGCCCATAAAATCGGTGGATTCTATCTCCTGCACGAAACGGACGACGTCGCCCGACACGCCGCAACCGAAACAGTGATAAAACTGTTCTGCCTGATTGACGGCGAAAGAAGGCGTGCGTTCGTGATGAAACGGACAACACGCCCAATGCGTGCCGCCCTTTCTATCGAGCGCGACGTAGCCGCTAATCACTTCGACTATATCGTTCTTTTGTTTGAGTTCCTGCATAAAGCGAGGGTCAAACCCTTTGCTCACGTAACGATACCCCCTAATGAAAACGTCGACGGGATGAACAGTTGTTCGAATACGCTGATTGCGTATCTATCCGTCATACCCGATAAATAATCGCATACCACCCGTTCTTTACCGTCCTTTTCCAAAAGACGCAAATACGATTGCGGTAATTTTTCCACGTGTTTGATAAAATAATCGAACATTTGCGTAAGCATACGCTCCGAACGTTCTTGTATGGAAACGTTGGCAAGTTCGTAAACCCGTTCGAACATAAACGAACGCAATTCGTTTATCGCCGCCATCTTCTCTTCCGACATCCGCACGTACGGCTTGCCGTAAGACGTCGCGTATATATCGCTGATTGCCGTATTGATGCGCGTTTTCGTAGCGTCGCCAAGAATCTCTACCGCCGCTTTGGGCAAATCTTGCGGCTGCAATATCCCTGCGCGAATCGCGTCTTCGATGTCGTGATTGATATACGCGATTCTATCCGCCAAGGAAACCGCCTGCCCTTCGAGCGTGGACGGTTTGCCCGAACTCTTATGCTGTAAAATTCCGTCCAAAACTTCTACCGTTAGGTTCAAGCCCTTGCCTTGCTTTTCAATACATTGCACGACGCGGACAGATTGTTCGTTATGATAAAACCCGTCCGTGGCGAGTTTGGCGAGCACTCTCTCGCCTACGTGACCGAACGGCGTATGCCCCAAATCGTGTCCAAGCGCTATCGCTTCCGCCAAATCCTCGTTGAGCGCAAGCGAGCGGGCAATCGAACGGGCGATTTGCGAAACGTCGAGCGTATGCGTTAAGCGGGTAATGTAATGGTCCCCTTCGGGCGCGAAAAATACTTGCGTTTTATTCTTCAAGCGCTTAAACGAATTGCTGTAAATAATACGGTCTCTATCCCGTTGAAAATCGGTGCGGAAGTCACAGCGCGTTTCTTGCTTTTCCCTGCCTTTCGTTTCTGCCGATTTTTGCGCGTACGGCGATAAAAACCGTTCTTCCTGCGCGCAAATTCGTTCCCGTACCGTTTCGTATACCTTTTCGTCCATATTTTCCACCTTTTCTTTTTCATATTATATATTCGACAAAAAAGTTTGATTTCCTTTTTTTCTATGAAAAAAATAGAATATTTTTCGTTTTTTTCTTAAATTTTCATTTTTTCAACAAAAAAGGGAGCTTTGCGCTCAAACGAAAACTCCCTTTTTGTTATTTTTTCGAATCCGAATACGTTAAAGGTATTCCGTATTCCTGCTCGTATTTATTCTCATACAACGCAAACGTTGCTTCCATCATCTTTTCCGCGCCCGTTTTTTCCCCAAGCGTTATATCGGGATACACGGGCGGCAAAATATGCACCGTATGTCTTTGCACGGGATACCCGTCGTTATCTGTCCGCCTTTCGTCGTCTTGCATCGTAATAAATATCGGCAAAACGGGTACGTTTGCCCGATATGCAAGCTTGAACGCGCCCACCTTAAACGGACGGGGCTTTTTGTAATTCCACCACATCTCCTGTTCGGGATAGACGAGAATACTCTCCCCACGCTTTAACAGCGTTTGAACCGCTTTCATAAAATCCACCATCGTACGGCGGTTTCGCGATAACGGCAGCGTATTGCAATGACGGAAAAAGAAGCCGTACAATCCCTTAAAATTGGTATAATTTCCCTCGCGGATAACCTTGTATAAATATATTCTCGGCAAAAAATCCCGAATACAATGAAAGACGATATAATTATCCATCGGAGAAAAATGATTGCACGTGATAATCGCTCCGTTTTGCAAGGCGGATAAATGTTCTTGCCCCAAAACGCCGTCTATCACCAAAACGTCTTTTTTGATTAACCCCAAAAAATATTTATCCGCTATTTTGTTGGCTATCCGTCGTTTTAACCTACTCGTCCGCTTTTTGCAAAGGTAATCCACGCTTTTTGGCAACAGTTCTTTCGCGGGTAAATCTTCCTCGACGCTCGCGTTAAAATCGCCTCGTTGTTCCGCTTCTTCAATCCGCTTTAACAGGGCTCTTTTTTCCGCTGAAATATTCGATAAATCCATACATACCCCCTACCTTTTGCTCCATTTGATATTCTCTTAACCGTCTGCCCACCGTGCAGTTGTAATTGCGAGGGTTCTCCGCTTCGGCAAGCGCCAAAGCGAGCAATTTTTCCCCACTTGCCTTATCGCGAGCCATATCTTTAACGGTAAAGGCTTTCTTTTTTGCCAATACGGTTTCGTAAAAAGGCGTTTTTCTTGCTGTTTCCCAAAAATATTCGCCGTATAATACGTTTTCATAGTGCCAAGGCTTCATCGACAAATTATAATGAATCAGCTTGGGGGCGCGTAGCTTTTTGCCCGTAAGCGGCATCGTATTCCACTCTTGCCCGAAATAATGCACTCTGTCTTTACAAATCAAATTCAAACAGTCTTGGTCGGGCGCGACGACGAAATCGTAACTGCGCAAAACGCGCGTAAACAAATAGCAAAAATCTATTTCTCGAAGCAAGTTTAACTGCATAACTATGACGCCAGAGTTAAAGTATTTTTTCGCTTCTATACCCAGCGCCCGTTTGGTGTATGCGGCAAACGCAGGCGTTGCGGAAACGATTGGGTCTGCCACCGCGCCGATATAATTTGCGCCGAGCGGTATATCGTACAATTTTGCCACGTCCGTTAAAAGTACGGTATCGCAATCGAGATATACCGCCTTTTCGTACTGCGGAAAGAGCTGGGGAATAAACAAACGGAAATAAATGGCGCTCGTGTAATAGTCCCGACAATGTATCATCGTTTGGATTTTCTTAATTTGTTCGGACACGTCAAAAAACTCCACTTGTACGTTTTCCGTTTGCATTTCCGCAATTTTTTGCGCGTTTTCCCCCAACTCGCCCGTATACAAAACGTGCACGCTGTATAAGCGGTTTTTATCGGCGTTTGCAATCAACGAAGTTAGCGTTATACCCAAAAAAGGCATATAGTTTTCGTCCGCCGCAAAAAATATAGGAATTGCAACCGTGTTCTTTTCATTATTTTTCATATTATTTTCTTTTCCTTTATTTTGCGTTTTTATTCCGTCGGACACACGATTGTCCGTCGTTATTTTTAGTTTACCGCAATTTTCCAAAAAAGAAAACCTATTCCCCTTCTTCGCTTTTCTACACACGAAAACGGAAATTCTACGCGCAAAAAAAGGACTCTACCGACAGTAGAGTCCTTGAAAATAAAAGCTTTTTCGTCAATTTTCGAGCAAAATCGTTACAGGTCCGTCGTTATATTGCTCGATTTTCATATCCGCGCCGAATACGCCTTTTTTGACAGTTATACCGTAAGACGAGAGTTCTTTTACAGCGTATTCGTACAAAAGCTCGGCTTTTTCAGGACGTTCGGCGAGCGTAAAACTCGGTCTGTTCCCGTGCGACGCGTCGCCATACAGTGTGAACTGCGACACGAGCAAAACTTCACCGCCCACGTCTTGAACCGATAAATTCATTTTACCGTTTCCGTCTTCAAAAATACGAAGCGCGGATATCTTTTTCATTAAATACGCCGCTTCCTTTTCCGTATCCCCCGTTTTAACGCCCAAAAATACCGTCAAACCGAAAGGGATTTGAGAAATCAACTCCCCGTCTACTTTTAACGTTGTATGCTTTACTCTTTGTACGACTGCTCTCATATTTACTCCGTGAAAAAAGTACAACGAAATGCAGGATAGCAATATCCTGCATTTCGTAAGTTTTTATCTTTATGAAAGATTAAACGCGGCTCATGTATTCGCCCGTTCTCGTATCGATACGAATCGTTTCGCCTTCTTCTACGAACATAGGCACTTGAATCGTTGCGCCCGTTTCCACCTTCGCATTCTTCATAACGTTGGTAGCCGTGTTGCCCTTTACGCCCGGTTCCGCCTCGATAACTTTGAGTTCTACGAAGTTTTCGGGTTCTACGGAGAACGCTTTACCGTAAAGGAATTTCACCGTAACCATATCGTTTTCTTTGATATATTTGAGCGCTTCTTCTACTTGGTCGTAAGAAAGCATTTCTTGGTTGTATTCTTCGTCCATAAATACGTAGAATTCTCCGTCGTAGTAGGAATACGTCATCTTCTTCGTTTCTACTTGCGCCGATTCAAGCTTCGTCGTAGGGTTAAACGTTTCGTTGGACAATACTTGTCCCGTAACTACGTTTTTAAGCGTCGCTCTTACGAACGCCGCGCCCTTACCGGGTTTTACGTGCTGGAAGTCGGTAACGGTGTAAACGCCGCTCTTGTATTCAAAGGTAACGCCCTTACGAATATCGCCTGCCAAAATTTGTGCCATACAATTTTTCTCCTTATATGCTTATATAATTTTTCTTTTTATAAAATGATAAGGGTTTTATCCGTTTTGGACATAAAACTCTTCACTTTTCCTTCTTTAAGCGTGACGGTGTCTTCTATACGGATTCCGTATTCGCCTGCTTTATACACGCCCGGCTCGTCCGAGAACACCATCGTGTCTTCCAATACTTTTTCGCTTCTGGGGCTAACCGCCGGCTTTTCGTGCACGTTCAAACCGATACCGTGCCCCAACGAGTGCGTAAACAATTCCCCGTAACCGTGTTCTTTTAAATATTCTCTCGCCACCGCGTCCGCTTGTTTGCCCGTCATGCCCGACGTGATTTTTTCTTTTGCAAGCTCGTGTGCGCGCAAAACGTGCGCGTAGGCTTTCTTGAATTCTTCGTGTTTATTATCGTCGCCGAACAGGAACGTACGCGTGATATCCGAACAGTAACCGTCCACCTTGCAACCAAAGTCTATCAAAATCTCGTCGCCGAAGCGAAGTTTCGCGTCCCCCGTTTCGTGATGGGGTACTGCGGCGTGCGCGCCGAACGCCATTATCGTTTCAAAGGCAAGACCTTGCGCGCCGAGTTTGCGCATATTGTATTCGAGCAGCGCCGCCACTTCCGTTTCCGTCATCCCTTCTTTGATTTGGGGCAACAGCATTAAAAAGGCGTCCTCCGCTATCTCGCAAGCCTTTTCAATGCGCGAAAGCTCCCACTCGTTCTTCTTTTCCATAAGCGCAGACAACGGTTCGTCTGCATTTTGTAATTCTACGCCGATTTCTTTTAGCTGTAAAAATTCCGCATGGGAAGTTTCTTGAAAGGAAACCGCAACCGTTTTATACTTTTTAAGGATATCCGCTTTCGTCTTCCCCGACCAAAGCGTGGGCGTCACTTCCGTGCCCGCAAACAGCTTTTCTGCGGCTTCGATATAACGGGAGTCGGTGTACAGCGTTACGCCGTCTTTATCCACGACGACGGCGCCGTCTTCGGGCGCAAAACCCGTCGCGTAACGCATTAAACAACCGCAATTTACGTATAACGCGTCGGCGTTACCTTGTAAACTCTCGAATATCTTTTTGCCGTTTGTTTGTATCATAGCGTCCTCTCGCTTTCTATTTTAGCAAAATTTTCCGCGTTCGTCAAGTGTACGGCGATAAATAAACGAAATTTCCCTTATGTTTACGCTATGATTTTTCGTTTTTTGTTATAAAGTTTGATAAATACGCTTCATTTCCGCCGCTTCTTCCGCTTGTTTACCGTCCGATTCGCTCACGATATACGGCTCTAATTCGAGCGTCTTTAACGCTACGGCAAGCGGTAAAAATTCGGGACCGTAAATCTCGTCGGCAAACGTGAGATGTTTTACTTCGCCTTTGGCTGAATACATAATCTTGGAAAAATGCACGTGAAAATGCTTCATCCGCTCGAAACCGAGTTCGGAAATCATATACTCCAAACGCTGTTTATAATCCTCTACCGTTTTGAGCGAGCCTTGTTCCCTTGCGTTGATATGGCCAAAATCCACACACGGGGTATAAAAAGGCGCGATTTTACAAAATTGAGTAATCTCTTCCACCGTGCCGATTTGCGCCAATTTCCCCATCGTTTCCGGACAAAACATCATATCTTCAAAACCGTTGAGCGCGATATATTCCGCCAATATTTTCAAACGCTCTTCCGTCT
Organism: Clostridia bacterium; assembly: GCA_017473605.1. Classification (GTDB taxonomy): domain Bacteria; phylum Bacillota; class Clostridia; order Christensenellales; family Borkfalkiaceae; genus Scatosoma. The sequence goes on from JAFUKM010000010.1 coordinate 57,743, forward strand.
TTTCCACCGCCTCAAATCGCGTGGCTTTGCCCTGCGCGGCAGGGTGAAAAACGATACGCTTTCCGCCCATAAGCTTACAGGCGCGCGCGCTATCCAACACGTATCCGTAAGATTTTGCCGCCATTTCGTCGTCGGGATTGGCAAAGTTGATAAAATACGGCGCGTGTACGGATATTTCCACGTTCTCTTGCGCAAACGCTTCGCCGATGGATATCGCCTTGCCTTCCGTTATACGCACGCCGCGTCCGAAAGAGTATTCAAAGCAATCCAAGTCCCTTTCCTTTACGAATTTCGCCGCTTGTTCGGTATGCGCGTAACCTTCGGCGTAAAAACTTTCCGAATTCCCGCTCGGTCCGAATTTAATCATTGTTCCGTATCTCCTTCAAGTCCTTTTGCAGTTGCGTTTTTAACGCTTCCGCGCCGTCGAATTTCGTAATATCGCGCATAAAGCGTACGAATTCGAGCTTTATTTTCTTTCCGTACAAATCGCCCGCAAATCCGTCAAAATGCGTTTCCGTGAGTACCGTTTCATCGCCAAAGGTAGGTCTTGCGCCGTAATTGGTGATGCCTTTATACCTTTTCCCGTCTATCGTCGCACGCGTTTCGTATACACCATTTTTCAGCGGAAATTTACCGCTCGGATACACGATATTCGCCGTGGGGAAACCGAGCTTTTTTCCTATTTGCCTGTCTTTTACCACTTCGCCGATTAAGAAAAACCTTTCGCCGAGCAGTTCGTTCGCCTTTTCTATATCCCCTTGCTCCAAGCGCGCTTTTACCGTTGTCGAACTGATTTTTTCGCCGTCTTTTTGCAACAACTCTACAATTTCAACGGGTACTTGGGTGGCGCATTTTAGCGTTTCGGGCGTACCTGCCGCCATTTTACCGAAACGGAAATCGTCCCCGCAAACAAACGCTTTGGGCGAAAACCTCTCTTCCAATAAGTTTGCGAACGTTTCGGGAGAATAATCCTTGATTTCCGAAAAAGGCAGTTCAAAAACGAAAGCCACGCCGACGGACGAGAACATTTCCAAACGCTCTTCCACCGTAAAAAGACTATCGCCGTTTTTACCGCCGAGAATCGTCATCGCTCCTATCGGCAAAGCGTACTGTTTCGCGCGCCCCACAAGCGTCTTATGCCCTGCGTGCAAACCGTCGAAGCCGCCCAGCAGCATTACGCAACCGTTTTTTGTATTCGATTGTCCGTTGAGCCACAAGGTGTTTAACATAATTTCGTCTTTGCTTTCGCTTTGCCGTTACGCACTTCCGCAAGCCCGTAAAAAGCGTCTTCCTTATAGATTTTATACAATCCGTCTTTCTCGTCCGTTTCCACCGCTATGCCATTGAAGAAACGTATCGCTTCTTTGCCTTGCATACAAAGCGTGGGATACGGCAACGTCTTTTCCGTGGGAATTATATATTGTTCCAATTCTTCCACGGGCAAATCCTGTTCCAAAAGGGAAAAGGGTATCGTTTGCGCTATCTCGAAAACACCGCTTTTTGTACGGCGTAACGCGCTCATTACAGCGTTTGTGCCCAACTTTTTGGCAATATCCCTTGCAAGCGAACGGATATATGTGCCGCCGCCGCAATTTATCTTGATACGGAAAGCAGTACCCGAAATTTGTTCCAGCACTTCTATACCGTATATACGCACCTGTTTTGCGGGTAATTCAAAATCAACCCCTGCGCGCGCCAAATCATAGCCGCGTTTGCCGTTGACGTTTTTTGCGCTGTATTTGGGCGGCACTTGCATAATATCCCCGAAAAAGGTCGGCAATACGTTTGCAATCTCTTCCGCCGTGGGAATATCTCCGCCGTAAACAAGCTCCCCCGTGCTATCGAGCGTATCGGACGTTACGCCGAACGTAAATTCGGCGATATATTCCTTTTCCTTTTCCAAAAAATAATCGAACAAACGGGCGGCGTTACCTATACCTACGGGCAAAACGCCACTTGCGAGCGGGTCGAGCGTACCCATATGTCCGCAAGGCGTACCCGTCAGCCATTTGCATTTATTCACTACCGTTCCCGACGTGATGCCGCTCGGCTTATCCACGTTGAAAAAACCGAGCGTTTGAATTTTTCCTGTTCGTTTCACGTTTTCACCGTTTAACGAAGCTCTATACCGAGCTTGAATTTGAGATTGCCCAAAATCTTCTTTACGAAGTTATCGAGCGTTTCGGGCGTGAACGCCTTTTCCGTTTGGTTATCGGGCGTAAAGGTAAGCGTGAACGCCATACTCTTCTTCCCTTCGGGAACTTGACCACCGCGATACACGTCGAAAAGTTTAGCTTCCGTAACGTACTTACAAGAGTGCAACAAAACTTCTTCGATTTGTCCGCAAGTGAGTGCTTCGTCCGCAATCAAGGCAAGGTCGCGTTTTACCGCAGGGAATCTCGGTAAGTTTTTATAACGTACGTTATCGTCCATAACCGCCTTTAACGCCGACAAATCCAATTCGCCAAGGTATACCTTTTTATCCAAGCCGAGCGTATTGGAAATTTCGGGGTCGAGTTCGCCGAAGCAACCCACGGCTTTTCCGTCCATGAGTACGTTTGCCGATACGCCGGGATGCAAATACGATTTTTCCGCGCGCTCGTACGTAAATGCCACATGGAATACTTCCGCGATACGTTCTATCGCGCCTTTCATATCGAAGAAATCGTTTTTACCCCCCCAAATGCCAAGCACAAGGTGCTTATTTTCTTCGGGTTGTTCGCTTGCCGCAGTGTTTTTCGGCGCGTACGTATTTGCCACTTCGAACTGTCTGCCTTCGTCGTTGCCGCGACGGATATTGCGTACGGCGTTACCGAGCATAGACGGCGCAAGGAAGGTGCGCATAAGAGAGAGCTCTTCGCTGATGGGATTGAGAATTTTCACGGCGTTTCTTTCTACCGCGTCTTGGGGCAATTTCATCAAATCGAAATCCTTGGGCGAGTAGAAGGAATAGTTATACGCTTCCGAAAAGCCTTGCGTTCGCAAAAGATTTTTCAAATGCAATTCCCGTTTTTGCTCGTCCGTCAAGCCGCCGCCCGTAACCTGCGCTTTATCCAAGAACGTAGGCGTGATATGCTCGTAACCGTACATACGGATAATTTCTTCCGCCAAGTCGGGATACCCGTCGATATCGTCGCGATAGCCCGGTATTTCCACCATCAGCGTATCTCCGTCCAAAACGGGCTTAAAATTCAATCTCGTCAAAATATTGATAATTTCTTCGTTGGGTACGACTATCCCCAAAAGCGCGTTAATCTTCGCGACGCTCGCCGTCATTTGGCGAGGCGTAAGATTTGCCGCGCAAATATCGCGGCGCATATCCGTTACCGTACCGCAGTTTAATTCTTCAATCAAATGCAACGCTCTTGCCATACCGAAACCGTTGGTATACGCGTCTACGCCCTTTTCAAATCTGGACGAAGAGTCGGAAGATTGCCCCAAAGCGCGCGAAGTTTTACGCACGTTATCACGAGCAAATTTCGCCGATTCGAAAAATACGTTTTTCGTCGTATCTTTGATACCGCTATTCAAGCCGCCCATAATCCCCGCAAGCGCAACGGGCTTCTTGCCGTCGCAAATTACAAGGTTATCGCTATTCAGCGTAAATTCCTTTTCGTCGAGCGTAACGATTTTTTCGCCCTTTTCCGCGCGGCGAACAACGATTTTTCTATCTCCCAAATCTTCCGCGTCGAACGCGTGCATGGGTTGTCCCATTTCCAAGAGTACGAAATTGGTAATATCGACGATGGGCGAAATGGAACGGATACCCGAAAGCGCCAAACGCTTACGCATCCAAGCGGGCGATACGCCGCCTTGTACGTTCTCTACATAGTGCCCTACGTATCTGGGGCACAAGTCGGGCGCATGTACTTCTACGTCGATACTCTTTGCGTTCGTCTTGCTTTCCATATACGAATAATCGGGTTCTTTGAACGGTTTTTGAATTACCGCCGCCACTTCGCGCGCGATACCCACGATACATTGACAATCGGGACGGTTTGCCGTAATCGAAATATCGAAAATCCAATCGTCCAAGCCGACAATCTTTTTAATATCTTCGCCTACGGGCGTATCTTTATCCAAATCCAAAAGCCCGTTTACTTCCGCGCCCGGATAGAAATCGTCGTTGATACCCAGCTCTTCCCCCGAACAAAGCATACCGAACGATTCTACGCCGCGCAATTTGCCTTTTTTAATCTTTTTAACCGCGTCGGGGTTCTTTTCAAGTACGGCAGGGTTGCTTTCCACTACCGTCGAGCCGTCGAGCGCGCAAGGCGTTTTCATACCCACGTATACGTTGGGCGCGCCCGTAACGATTTGCAATTCCCTACCGTATTCTTCGCCGCAGTCCACCACGCAAATTTGCATGTGGTCGCTATCGGGATGGGGCGTGAGAGATTTCACTTCGCCTACCACTACGCGGCTGATTTTTTCGCCGAGATAGGAAAGTTCTTCTACTTCAAAACCGCAGGAAAAGAGCTTTTCCGCCAGCTCTTGCGCGGTCATATCTATATCTACGTAATCTTTTAACCAACTGAAAGGTGCTTTCATTGTATTGTCTCCTTAATTCTCGAATTGTTCCAAGAAGCGCGTATCGTTTTCAAACAACGTCTTGATATTGTTGATACCGTATTTGAGCATTGCAATACGTTCAATACCCATACCGAACGCAAAACCCGTATATTCGTCGGGGTCTACGTTACAGTTTTCGAGTACGCGTCTATTTACCATACCTGCGCCGAGCACTTCTATCCAACCCGTACCCTTACAAAGGCGACAACCCTTACCGCCGCACTCTGAACAGCTTAAATCAACTTCTACGCTCGGTTCGGTAAACGGAAAATAGGACGGGCGCAAACGGACTTTCGTCGAAGCGGTGAACATCTTTTTCGCAAACTCCGCGAGCATACCCTGTAAATCGCAAAGGGTAATACCCTTATCTACGACAAGTCCTTCCATCTGGTGAAACATCGGCGAGTGCGTTGCGTCGTCGTCCGAACGGAATACTCTGCCCGGCGATAAAATTTTAATCGGCGGCGTTTCCTTTTCCATTACGCGGATTTGCCCCGCCGACGTTTGCGTACGGAGCAATAAGTTTTCGGCAAGATAGAAGGTATCCTGCATATCCCTTGCAGGGTGGTCTTTCGGGGTATTGAGCGCCGTGAAATTGTAATAATCCGTTTCGATTTCAGGTCCCTCGAACACCTTAAAACCCATACCCGCGAAAATATCGATAAGTTCGTTTTTTACAAGCGTAATAGGATGCAAAGCGCCTGCTTTATACGCCTTACCCGGCATTGTGATATCGATACGCTCTTTCGCGTACTTTTCTTCCATTTCCATTTTACGGACGACGAGCGCGCGCGCTTCGAACTGCTCTTCCATACCCTGTTTGAATTCGTTGACGATTTTACCGAACGCCGGTCTGTCTTCCTTTGCCAAGTCCTTCATACCGCTCATAATCCCTTTAAGCGCCGTTTGGAAACGGACTTTGAGTTCGTATAACGCCCTGCCCGTTTGCATTTGTTCCATTGCGGCTTCGATTTCCGTCCGCAACGCTTCGATTTTTTCTTTCATTGTATACTCCTTACGTTATGTTTTTCCGTTATAAAAAACGCCCTGCACGCCTAGAAAGCGTGCAGGGCGAATACTATCCGCTGTACCACCTGCGTTCGCGCGAGTAAACCGCGCCTTATTTGCGCCGTTACGCCGCGCCTTTGCGGTTCTCCCTACCCCTGATGCCAGGCTCAAAAGAACGGCTCCAAAGTGAATTGGCAATCTTTCCGTTTTCCCACGCCTTTCAGCCTACGAGCGCGGTCTCTTTTGAAAACGATACGAAAAACGCCTGCTTTTTCATCGCCTTTGATTTTCTTTTTTCTTATTATATCCTTTTTAAAGGATAATGTCAAACGATTTCGTTTGGCTTGCGCTTATTTTTGCTTCAACAAGTCGCGGATTTCTTCCAAAAGTTTGGTGTTTGCCATTGCTTTTTCTTCCGCTTTTGCCGCTTCTTCCGCCGCCTTTGCAGCAGCTTCCGCCGCAGCTGCTTCTTGCGCCGCCTTTTCTTCCGCTATTTGCTTTTCGTAAAGGGCTTCCGCTTCGCGATAGGAAACTTTTTCTGCTTTACGGATTGTTTTGATTGCTTTCTTTCTCTCTTTTGCCGTCGTGCCGAACGCTTCTTCTCTTGCTTTTGCAATATTGTTCATCATACGCACAATCATAAATAACACGAAAGCAATCAAAAGGAAATTGATAATTGCGCTGATAAACGCGCCCCAATCGATATAAATGGAATTTGCAAGGTCGATGGTACCGTCCGCCGCGTATGCGGGATTTCCCAAGAACGTAACCGCGTTTTCCAAACCGTTATCCCCGATGACGAGCGCAATAATCCAGTTGATAATCGGTTTGAGAATATAATTACTCAATCCGTTCACAATACCCGTAAACGCGCCGCCTACGATAACGCCGACAGCCATATCCAATACGTTGCCGCGCGTAATAAACTTCTTAAACTCGCCAAAAAAGTTTTTAATACGATGTTTTGCCATAAAAAGTACTTCCTTGTGTTGATTTTCTTCCATTATACACCTATAAAATAAATTTTGTCAAGAATTTTCACGTGAAAAAAGAAGGCTTTTTCGCCTTCCTTTATCTTTGAGAAAACTTTAATCGGATTGTCTTTCCGCTTCATCCATTAAATCGCGGATAAAATATAAATCTTCCCCTGTTTCTCCCATCAAGCGCAGCAGTTCTTTTCTCGTTACCTGCTTTTCCGCGTTTTCCAATGCCAAAACGTACGTTCGAAGCAGCGTTTTTTGCATTAAAAGCGCGTCTTGCAAACTGTCTTTTTCATTTAACGTTATCTCTCTTTTTTCTAACTTCATTATCCGTTCTCCCCGTCCATACCCGTACCTTTTTGTTTCTTATCCGCTTTTTCGCCTTTCCCTATCAACTTTTGCAACGCCGCTTTTTGTTCTTCGTGTCTACACGCAAGTTTTTCCATTGCTTTGGCGAAAGAAACCTCCGTTAAAAGTCGCGAATAAATACGCGCTTTTTTCTCCGCAACGTTTATCACCGACAATATTCGTTCTATCGCCCGTTTTTCCACTTCCCTTTCGGACTGCTGCATTTCCGATTCTCGCATAAAAAAATCCCCCTTGCTTTACACAAAGTTTGCGTAATTCAAGGGGGAATTATTCCTTTTTATTCTTTTCTTGTCTTTTTGGCGTAATCGCACACGGACGCAAGCGTACAATTTTCGCAATCGGGCTTTCGGGAGTGGCATACTTTCCGTCCGTGCCAAATGAGCCAATGATGCGCCTCCGACCAATCCTGCTTTGGTATTGCCTTTTCCAAACCCGACTCTACTTTGAGCGGCGTATTGCCCTTGGCAAGCCCCAAACGGTTGCTCACGCGGAACACGTGCGTATCCACGGCGATAGCGTCGCCGCCGAACGCCACCGAATACACGACGTTTGCCGTCTTTTTGCCCACGCCCGCAAGCGACGTAAGTTCTTCAATGGTATCGGGTACTTCGCCGTTATATTTATCCAAAATATCCCGCGACGCGGATAAAATATGCTCCGCTTTCATACGGTAAAATCCACAGGAGAAAATATATTTTTCCAGCTGCGTTTGCGTTAGCGTAAGCATTTTTTGCGGCGTGTTATATTTTTCAAACAACACCGCCGTTACCTTATTTACCCGTTCGTCCGTGCATTGCGCGGAAAGGACTACCGCCACCAAAAGTTCGTACGGAGAAGTATATTTTAACGCGGGTTTTGCGCCTTTATACAGTTTTTCCAGCTCGGCAAGAGCGATACCTTTTTCCGATTTATTCATACCGCCATTATACCATATTTTTCCGCGTTTGGCAATATTTTTACAGCTTTATCTCTCCGTCGCTGCAAATTATTTTTTCCGCTTTGATACCGCGGTTCCAACCAAAACCTTTTTGGACGGCGCGCCATTTTGAAACCGTACCTTCATACGTAAGCGTTTGCAAACGTACGCAATCGCCAAATGCGAATTTCCCTATCGACGTGATACCGTCGTTGAACGTGACCGACGTAAGATTTTCACAACCGTAAAACGCGCCGTCTTCTATCATCTTCACAAGCGGAGGCATTTGCGCTTTTTCCAAACGCACGCAACCGTCGAACGCGCGAACGCCGATACGCAAAAGCGCGGACGGAAATAAAAAATCGGATAACGCCGCGCACATACCGAACGCACCGTCTTCAATGTGACGAACGGCCTCGCCCATTTTTACGCCCGTTAAATTTTTACAACCGTAAAACGTGTGTTTCGCAATACAAACCACTCCGTCGGGGATATGTATTTCCCGTAAGTTTTCGCAAAAATTAAACGCCGCTTCGCCTATAAAAACCGTATTTTCCGAAAGCGTGATACCCGTGATTTTTTTACAATTTTGAAACGCAAAATCACCTACTTGCGTAACCGATTCTCCGTTATATTCGGTTGGAATACACAACGTCTCTCCCATACCTTCTTCTACCCCCACCACCAAGTAGCACTGCCCAAGCTCGTTATACGCGTATTTTATGCCTTGCGACGAAAACTCTTTTTTCATACCAATTTTCCTTTTGTTCCTTTGTAAAAAATAAAAATGTCGCCCGCAAAAACGAACGACATCCGTAAAAATGTTCCTTTCGCTTTGCTGCGACACAATTAAATTTACAACAACTTTTCAAGAAAATTGTAACGCGAAAAAGATACACTCCTACCATTAGAAGTATAGTTCTCTTGAAAAGTTCTTATTTAATTATGTCGCAAATTTATTTTACCATTTTTTTATATCCTTGTCAATGCTTTTCCAAAAAAAATCAAGGTTTGTCATTGCAACATACCCCGATTTTTTAATATCTTTTACCTATACGGAAAAACCGTCGTCTTTCCGTTAACAAAATCCAATTGATAAAAACCCTTAAACGTCGAATACCCGCCCATTTTCAAAATCGCTTGCGCTTTCGCGTAATATCTTGCGTCAAAGCGCACGCAAAGTCCGCAACCGATTTTCGCTTCCTTGGGCGTGGGAATCGTCGTTGCCGCTACGCCGTAATTATTCAGTCTTTGTCCGTAGTCCAGGCTCTGCGCCCGCGAACGGAACACCGCCAACAGTATCATATGTCATACGCTCCTTTTTTTCGGAATACTATATTTTATGAATACAGTCAAACAAGAGGTGCATTATGATTTATTTCGACAACGCCGCCACAGGCGGTAAAAAGCCCGACTCCGTACTCTCCGCCGTTTCCGCCGCTATGAAAATTTGCGCAAATCCCGGAAGAAGCGGACATAAACTTTCCGTCGCTTGCGCAAAGCTCGTACAAGATTGCCGAAACGAATTAAGCGACTCCTTTAACGGCTACGGCTTTGAGCGGGTAATCTTTACGAAAAACTGTACGGAAGCGTTGAATATCGCTCTTTTCGGCGTATTAAAAAAGGGCGACCACGTGATTGTTAGCTGCGCCGAACACAATTCCGTATTACGGCCTTTGGAAAAGCTCAAAAACGACGGCGTTATCTCTTACGACGTTTGTCCGCTTGTCGGCGACAAAGAAAACGCAACGCTCGATATACAAGCGTTACGCTATTTATTAAAACCGAAAACAAGACTCGTCGCCGTTACCACCGCTTCCAACGTCAACGGGCTTATTCCCGACCTTACCGCCGTAAAAGCCGCTTTACCCAAACACATATTGCTTTTATGCGACGGCGCGCAGGGCGCGGGACACTTCCCCATAAGTATGCGGGAATCGGGCATCGATTTATTAACTCTTGCAGGACACAAAGGCTTACACGCGCTACAAGGCAGCGGCGCGTTGCTCTTTTCCGAGCGGGTAGAACCGCGCCCCTTTTTATACGGCGGAACGGGCTCTATGAGCGTTTCTTTGGATATGCCCGATTTTTATCCCGACGGCTTGGAAGCGGGAACGCTCGCTTTCCCCGCTATCGTTTCCTTATTGGAAGGTATACGGTACACGCAAACGCATTTAACGGAAATCCAAAACCGTTTGTCGTATTTGACGCAATACCTTTTAGAACGCTTAAAACCGCTTTCCTTTTACCAATCGTATTCTTTGCCAAACCCGTGCGGAATCGTCGCTTTTAAGCACGAATTCTTACAATCGGAATTTATTGCGAGCGCGCTCTCTTCTGTATATGATATTGCATTGCGCGGCGGTCTACATTGCGCGCCGCTGATGCACGAAGCATTGGGTTCGCTGGACGGCGGACTCGTTCGAGTGTCCCTTTCCCATTTCAACAGCGAACGGGAAATCGATGAATTGATTGCCGCGCTTTATAAATTGGAAAGGCATTAAATTTTTTTCAAACGCTCTACTACCGCGCGCAAGCGTTTGCGTTGCGAAGCGTCCAACATCGGAGAAAACGTTTGATAAAAACTTTCAATTTCTTCATTTGAAAGCGTACCTGCCCGCTTGCTTTTTTCCGCTTCTGCCAAAATACTGCGCAGCATATCGGCGTTACTTTTCCCGTGATACGCCGAAGCGATTTTTCTCGTCAATTCTTCCGCTGTTGCCGTTTGTTCCGACGTGGGAGCGTCCTGTTCTCCCGTTTCGTAGTCTTTAAAACTTCTCATAGTTTCTACCTCCGCAATTTTACTGCTATATAGTATTCCTATTATCCGTTTTTCGTGCCAACAGCATATAATACCGTATGGAAATTTGTATTTTGATTCTTTTATATTATCTCTCTCAAAACCCTGATTTTTCCGAAAGCGTAAAACCGCTTATGAGCAAACTGAAAGATTCCGAACATCTACTCTCTTTCTTGAACGACTTGTCCAAGTTCACGCAAACGTTCGGGGCTTTCCAAGGCGCGCAGGAAAAGCCGCCTTGCGACACGAAAAAGGAAGAGCCGTGCAAACAAAACGGAAAAGACGAAAAGGAAGAAAAAAAACCGCAATCCCCGACCTCGGGAATTGCGGATACGTTCATTGAAGAAATTTTAGAAAGCTATTTCCAAAAACGTTAGACGACGGAAAAACCGCCGTTGACGGGTACGTCTACCCCTGTGACGTACTCGTTTTCGTCTAAAAAGAGTACGGCTTTTACTACGTCTTGCACGCTGCCGATACGCCCCATCGGGATTTCTTCTTTCATGGCGTCCAGCTCCGATTGGGTAAAATGCGCGTTCATTTGCGTATCGATTACCCCCGGGGAAACCGCGTTTACGCGAATTCCCGAATAGCCAAGCTCTTTGGCGAGCGCTTTGGTAAAGCCGATTAAAGCCGCTTTGGACGCCGAATACACGCTTTCACAGCTGCCGCCAACTTCCCCCCAAACGGAAGAAATATTGACGATTAAACCGCGTTTTTTTGCTATCATACCTTTCGCCGCTTCACGGCTACACAAAAACGCGCCTCCCATATTTACGGCGAATACGCGCTGATATTCCGCGTACGAAACGTCTTGAATTTGTTTCAACAGCGCTACGCCCGCGTTATTGACGAGCACGTCCACCGCGCCGATTTTTTCAAACAGCGCGACGATTTCTTCCTCGTTTGCCACGTCCGCGCGATACACTTCCAACCCTTGTCCTTTCGCAAGACTTGCGTTTTCTTCATCCTTGGAATACGTAACGCAAACGCGACAACCCTTTCTTTGATACTCCTTTGCTATCGCCAAACCGATACCGCGCACACCGCCCGTAACTAATACCGTTTTCATATTTTTATCCTTTTATTTCGATTCCGTTAACACGAGAATTTCCTTGGCTATCGTTTCAGGCGTTTTGCCGTCCACGTCTATGATATAATCCGCTACCCGTTCATACGTTTCCGCGCGTTCTTGTATCAAGTTCTCAACGCGTTTTTCCAAATCTTCGCCCTGCAACAACGGACGGGATTTATCCGATTGCAAACGGCGCACGAGCGTTTCCTTTTTGGCGCGCAAATACACGATTTTTCCGTTTTCTTTCAACAGGTCGACGTTTTCCTTTCGTAACACCAAACCGCCGCCTACGGAAACGACCATCTTATCCTTTTTCGTCAAATCGCGAACGGTTGCCGTTTCCAAACCGCGGAAATGGGCTTCGCCGCAGCTGGCAAAAATATTCTTGATATCACCGTGTTTTTTTGTGATGACGGCGTCCGTATCCAAGCATTTGCGCTTGGATTGTTTCGCAAGCGCTTTGCCTACCGTCGTCTTTCCCGCCCCCATCATTCCGCATAATACGAGATTCATACGTTGTTACCCGATAACCGTTTTCAAACCCACAATCGCCGCCAAATAGCTGCCCACGCCAAAACCGCATACCGCGCCTTTGCAAACCTCCGATATAACGCTGACGTTACGGAATTCTTCGCGCGCATGCACGTTGGAAATGTGCACTTCCGCAACGGGTACGTCAATCGCCGCTATCGCGTCGCGGATAGCGTAGCTGTAATGCGTGAACGCGCCTGCGTTGAGTAAAATGCCGTCAAACGCTTTGTTTGCGTTGGCTTCGTGCAATTTGTTTACGAGCTCGCCTTCGATATTGCTTTGATAGAACGCCGCTTCGTCGCCGTTCTTTTGACAATAGTTGGCAATTTGCTCGTTAAGCTGTTCGAGCGTTGCCGTACCGTAAACGCCCTTTTCGCGCTTACCCGTAAGATTGAGATTTACTCCGTTGATAATCAAAAATTTCATAACTTGTCTCCGAAAAACTTTCTTTTGTTTTTATTCGCCGTACTTTCGTACGTATTTTTTATAAAGAGTTTCCGCTTCGCTTCGTATCGGCGTTTTATCCAAATACAAGCAATCGGCATAGTACGCTTGGTAAAAGAGCATTGCCGCGCCGTTACATATCGTCAAGCCTTGCGTTTCCGCCAGCCGCAAAAACTCCGATTTTTGCGGCGTATAAATCAAATCCACCGCAGCTTCCGCGCCTTGGAACGCCGACACGCTGACGGGGGATTTTCCTTCCGTATCGTGCATACCTATTCCCGTGCAGTTAATCACTATTTCGAACCCGCCCATTTCGGGGGTTTCCGCCGCCGTAACGCCGAGTTGATTGCACGTTTCTTCCAATTCCGCCCGATTTCTACGGTACATAGACACCGTTGCGCCCGCATTTTTGAGTGCCACAGCCGTACTCCGTCCCGAACCGCCTGCGCCAAGCACGAGCACCTTTTTACCCTTCGCGTTTATCCCCGCGCTTTCTATCATCAATACGAAACCTACGCCGTCCGTGTTATAGCCCGTACCCGTAGCGTTGATGACCGTATTTACCGCGCCGCAAGCCATTGCGTCCCCTTCGATTCCGTTCAAATATTCGAACACGTCCCGTTTATAGGGAATCGTAACGTTAAAGCCGTCGAAATCGCCTATTAAGCGGCGCATTGCGTTATCGAAGTTTTCGGAAGAAACGGAAAAATTCTCGTACTCGCAAGAAATACCCATTTCGCCTAAAATAAATTTGTGGATTCTTTCGCTGTTCGATTTGGACACGTCTTTGCCGATAAGTCCGAGCCGAAGCGTCTTTTTTTCGTGCATGATATTCCGTCCTTTCAAAGCCGTACGCCGAGTTTCTCAAAGAAATCGGGAAAGGATATCGCGCAACACTCGGGTCGAGCGATACCGCCGCCGTTTTCGCTGGCTATCAAGCCAACCGCCGCCGTCATTGCAATACGGTGGTCGAGATAACTGTCTACGTTGCCGCCAATAAGCTTCTTCTTACCGCGGATAATAAATCCGTCGGGAAGTTCTTCGCAATCGCCGCCGATGTTTTTAATAAGTTCCGCCGTCGTACGGATTCTGTCGCTTTCTTTTACACGCAATTCTTTCGCACCCGTAATACGGCTTTCTCCGTCCGCATACGCGCACATCAGCGCCACGAGCGGTAATTCGTCTATCATCGCAGGCACGTCTTTTGCCGTCAAAGAAATGGCTTGCATCGGCGAACGCTCCACCAAGATATCCGCCGTTTCTTCGCCGCCCGAAATCCGTTTATTCAAAAGCGTATACTTAACGCCCAATTTATCGAACGCCGTTAAAATACCCGTACGCGTAGAATTGATGCCTACGTTTTTACAAAGCGTTTTTCCTTTTAACGCGCCGAGCGCCATAAAATATGCAGCCGACGAAATATCGGACGGTACGCTTACGTCTACACAAGAAAGTTCGCTTCTCTCCACCGTTACTGTATTGCCGTTTACGCATATCTTTGCGCCCATTGCCGCAAGCATACGCTCGGTATGGTCGCGGGATTTTACAGGTTCGGTAACGCTCGTTACGCCGTCGGCGGAAACACCTGCGAGAAGCACCGCGCTCTTGACCTGCGCCGAAGCGATTTGAAGTTCTACGTCCGCGCCGTGCAAGGGCGCGGGATAAATTTCCACGGGCGCGTGTCCGTCCGTCGTGCGGATATCTGCGCCGAGCAAGGAAAGCGGCTGCGCTACGCGGTTCATCGGTCTTGCCGACAACGACGCGTCTCCAACGAGCGTAGCGTCGATTCCCTTTCCCGCCGCAAAACCCGTCAAAAGGCGTATCGTCGTACCCGAGTTGCCGCAATCAAGACGCATACCGCGACGGAAATTGGGCGTACCCTTGATGCGGAGCGTCGTGCCGTCAATGTCGATTTGCGCGCCAAGCGCACGCATACAACGGCAAGTGGAAACGCAATCTTCGCCCATAAGGGCATTGGTAATCACCGCCTCGCCGTACGCGCCGCCGTTAAGCATTACCGCGCGATGGGTAACCGATTTATCGCCGGGGAGTTCAAACTCCCCTTCAAAGTTTTCTTTCGACTGTATAAACAACATATCTTTTCCTTCTCTCGTATTACAAACTGTTTACCGCGTTTTCAAGCGCTTGTACGTATTTTTCAAAAGGCAGCGAAAGCGTCGTCCAAACGCCTTTGGCTTTCGCCACCGACATCGTAATTTGATTATTGCCCGTATTCTTCTTGTCCGATTTGGCTTTTTCCGCGTCTTTCGCTATCCCTGAAAAGTCAGGCGCGGACATAGGAGTCAGCGCAAGCGCTTTTCTTACGATTTGCTGCAATTTCTCCCCGTATTCTTTTTCGCAAACACCTTTTTCCATCGCCGTTTGCGTTTCCATAAACATACCGTACAGCACGCCTTCCCCGTGGGAAAGCCCCGTAGACAGCTCGATAGCGTGTCCCGTCGTATGCCCTACGTTCAAGCTACGGCGTTCGCCGCTTTCCTTTTCGTCCGCCTGCACCACCTGTGCTTTATGGCGGATACATTTTTCAATCAACGACGTCAAAAACTGCGGCTCGTCCAACGTATCTTGCTTACAAAGCGCGTCGAAAATTTCCCCGTTTAACGCGGCGTATTTCACTATCTCGCCGATACCGCATTTAATCTCCCTTTGCGGAAGCGTTTGCAAAAACGCAGGATTGACAAGCACTTCGCAAGGCTGATAAAACGCTCCGACAATATTTTTCACGCCGCCTAAATCCACCGCCGTTTTGCCGCCCACGCTACTGTCCACCTGCGCCAAAAGCGTGGTGGGGATTTGCACGCAGGAAATACCGCGCATATACAACGCCGCCGCCAAGCCGCCGATATCGCCGATAACGCCGCCGCCAACGGCGAACAAGCGAGAAGTGCGAAGCAAACCCGCTTTGCTCATCGATTCTAAAATCGATTGCAAAGATTGGAAATTTTTATTCTCTTCCCCTGCCGCCAAGACGAAAATTTCCGTGCCGTCGAAATATTCCTTAAAAAAATCGGGATACAACGCATATACGTTGGTATCGGTAAGCACGAAGTTCTTTTGTCCTTGCAAAAGCGCGGGCAAGCGGTTTTTTATAGCGTCTTCCCCCACGTAAATTTTACCCGTCATCGTCGGGGTTTGTAAAATAATTTCTTGCATATTCTTCCGTCCCTTTTTACGGTAAGCGTTGGTATCTCTCCACCGTTTCTCTCATCGTATCGCCGCCCAAACGTTTGGAAACCGCGTCCGCAAGCACTTGCGCCACTACCGCTTCCGCAATAATTTCGAGCGCGAAAATCGCGCAGACGTCGCTACGTTCAGACGCCGCCGTCGTCTTTGCTTTTGTAATATAATCTACCGTTTGCAAGCCTTGCATAAGCGTAGGAATCGGTTTCATAACAATCCGCAAAACGATTTCTTCACCGTTGGACATACCGCCTTCGATACCGCCTGCGCGATTGCTCGTACGGTAAATCCCCTTTTCTTCGTCGTAAAAAATTTCGTCGTGAACGCCTTTACCGCTCGTATGCGCCGCCGCAAAGCCAACGCCTACTTCCACGCCTTTTACCGCTTGGATACTCATAAGCCCTTGCGCAAGCTGCGCGTCCAATTTCTCCGTATAGGTCATCATGCTGCCAAAGCCGCTCTTTAAACCCTTAACGCGAATTTCCACAACGCCGCCTGCCGTATCGCCGTCCTTTTTCAGCTGCGCAATAAGCGCTTCCGCTTTTGCTTCCGCTTCGTCGTTCAACATACCTACGGGCGTCGTCTTTGCTTTGGCAAGCTGCTCAAACGTATACGTATCCGTATCTTGGATACCGCAAACTTCTTTGACGTATCCGCCGATTTCCACGCCGAGCGCCGAAAGATATTGTTTATATACGCCGCCTGCCGCTACGCGGATTGCCGTTTCTCTCGCCGAAGCGCGCTCCAAAATATTACGCGCGTCCGTTTGCTCGAATTTGATAACGCCCGTCAAATCGGCGTGTCCGGGACGAACTTTCGTAAGCGCTTTTTTCGCCATTGCTTCTTCGTCGCATACCCCGTCCGACATACAATTCGACCAATTCGCATAATCTTTGTTATAAATGCAAAGCGTAACGGGACTGCCCAGCGTTTCGCCGTTTCTCACGCCCGTTAAAATTTCCGCGCGGTCCTTTTCTATCTTTTGACGTCCGCCGCGGCCAAAGCCGCTTTGCCGCAAAGCAAGCTGCTCGTTTATCTTTTCCAAATCCACTTTCAAATGCGCGGGTAAGCCTTCGATGATTGCCACCAAAGCCTTGCCGTGCGATTCTCCTGCCGTCGTCAATTTCATAACCTTCTCCTAATATTTCCGTCTATCCCGTTATGCAAGCGTGGAAAAAACGTATTCTTCGCCCACGTAATCGAGCGTTACTTTCGCGCCGTTTTGTATCCGTCCGAGCAATATCTCTTCGGACATTTTATCTTCGATTCTGCGGCGTATTACCCGTTTTAACGGTCTTGCGCCGTACTGCGCGTCGTACCCTTCTTTCACGAGCGCCGTAAGCGCCGAAGCCGTTACCGTAAGCGTAATGCCGCGCTGTTCTATAAGCCGTTTGGCAAGCGATTGAATAAGCTTGCCCGCAATTTGCTGACAATCGTGTTCCGTCAATCTATGGAATACGATAACGTCGTCCAAGCGGTTTAAAAACTCGGGTTTGAAACGTTCTTTCAGCGTTTGCGTAATGCTTTCTTTCATCGATTCGTACTGTTTCTCGTCCGCGCCGTCCATTGCTCTGTCTTCGCTGCCGAAACCGTACACGCCCGTGCGCGTTTCGGGTTTCTCCGCCGCGCCTGCGTTGGACGTTAAAATAATTACGGCGTTTTTAAAACTCACCGTTCTTCCCTTATTGTCCGTCAAACGTCCGTCGTCCAAAATCTGCAACAATAAATTGAACACGTCGGGGTGTGCTTTTTCGATTTCGTCGAACAAAATAACGCAATAGGGTTTGGTACGTACTTTATCCGTCAGCTGTCCCGTTTGCGAATCTTCATAACCCACGTACCCCGGTGGCGCGCCGATAATTTTGGACACCGCTTGTTTTTCCATATATTCGCTCATGTCCAAGCGAATCATTTGTTCTTCCGAGCCGAACAAATTTTCCGCAAGCGCTTTGCAAAGGTCGGTTTTTCCCACGCCCGTAGGACCGACGAAAATGAACGAACCTATTGGTCTTGAAGGGTCTTTCAGCCCTGCCCTTGCGCGACGGATTGCCTTTGCTACCGCGCTTACCGCTTCGTTTTGACCGATAATGCGCTTATGCAAATCCGCTTCCAAGCGCATGAGTTTTTCCCCCTCTTCTTGCGTAATTTTCAGCAAGGGAATACGCATACGCGCGCTGACGATTGCCGCCACCTGCTCCCTTCCGATACCCAGCCGTCCGTCGGGAAGGCGCAACGGGGATTGCGCTTGTTTGAGCGCCGCCGCCTTTTCCTGTGCGTCCCGTTTTCTTTCGAACGCCGCCGTTGCCAATGCAAATTCGCCTTGTCGTTCATGCAACAAACGTTCTTCTTCACAAGCGTGGATTTCGTATTCGAGTTCTTTTAATTCCGCGCCGCCGTCCTTTTGCACGCGCACGCGCGCCGCCGCTTCGTCTACAAGGTCTATCGCCTTATCGGGCAAATATCTGTCCGTAATATATCTTGCGGAAAGCTGTACCGCCGCCTTTATCGCCTCGTCCGTAATCACGATACCGTGATGTTCTTCGTATTTTGCGCGCAAGCCTTTGATTATCGCCACCGTATCTTCTTGCGAAGGCTCGTCTACCTGCACGGGCGTAAAACGACGTTCGAGCGCGCTGTCCTTTTCGATATATTTGCGATATTCTTCAATCGTCGTCGCGCCGATTACCTGCAAATCGCCGCGCGCCAGCATCGGTTTTAAGATATTCGCCGCGTCCATACCGTTATCAGACGAAGCGCCTGCGCCTACCAGCGTATGGATTTCGTCGATGAAGAGTATCACGTCGCCGTCTTGCAATACGGCGCCTATCATATCCTTTAAGCGCTCTTCAAAGTCGCCGCGATATCTCGCGCCTGCAAGCATACCCGGCAAATCCACCGAAAGCAACGTTTTATTATATAGTTGTTCGGGTACGTTTCCGCTGACAATCAGTTGGGAAAGTCCCTCGATAATCGCGCTCTTGCCCACGCCCGGTTCGCCCACGAGCACGGGATTGTTTTTCAATCTTCTCGAAAGAACTTGGATTACCTTTTCAATCTCTTTCTTTCTGCCGATAACGGGGTCCATTTTACCCTTTCTCGCCCGTTCCGTCATATCTATGCCGTAAGCGGAAAGCTTTTCAAGCGCTTCGCTTTTTCTTCCGCCGTTTTGATACGCGTTACCCCGTTCCATCGTCGAAGCGGCGTTTTCTTTCCGCGGCGGTTGCTTTTCTTCCTTTTGAAACAAATCGTCGAACAACACGTTTTCCTGTTCGAACGGCGCGTAGTTTCTTCTCGCCGTTTGTTCGCGAACGCGTTGCGTTTCTATCATAATCCGCTCTCTCGTTGCGCCGCGCAAGCCTTCTATATCCGTAAACAAATACAAAAATCGCGTAGCCCAGCTATCGGGAATCTCCAAAATCGCGTACAGCATATGCGCCGTACCCGCCGGTAAACCGTCTTCTTCCGCAAGCAACACCGCCCTGTCGTACATCTTTTGCGTACGGGGCGTCAATCCGTCGTGTTTGGACGATTTATCAAGCCTTTTTAAGAACACTTCTTCATACTGTTCCTTCGTAACGCCGCACGACGTCAGCACTTGGTACGCCGCGCTTTGCGGCATTTGCAAAAACGCGTATACAAAATGCTCGCTGCCGACGTAACGGACGTCGTTTTGCACAGCAATATCGTTTACCAAAGTAAACGCTTGTCTTAAATTTTTCGAAGCCTTGGAAAGTGGATACATATTTTTACTTTACCTTTTTCTTTTGCGGTTTATCCGTTTGCTTTTAACACGAGCTCGGGCAATACCTTATGCACGATTTCCGCGCGAATCAAATCGCACTCCGTTTCGTTAGCGGACTGCAAGCTGTTTTCCAAACGGAAAGACGCAGGACGCATATCCGCAATAAAGTCGTTCAAATCCCGCATATTTCTTGCGCGGAAGAAACCGAGCGCCACGCCCAATTTTACCTTCACAATTTCCGTCATCAGTTCCTTTTGCGGAAGCAATACGCAGTTGGTAAGCGTACCGTACGCGCGCATACAAGCGTCTTTGAGCGAAAGTTCGTTTTGTTCGAGCATACGCTCTCTTGCGCGAAGCTCCAAATCGCAAAGCGTCATCGTCATACGCACCATTTGGTCTAAAATTTCTTCTTCGGATAGACCGAGCGTGCGTTCGTTGCTTACCTGATAGGTATACCCTTCCGCCGCCGTGCCTTCGCCGAACACGCCGCGAACGGTCAAACCGCCCGCTTTTAATTGGGGAATAAATTTCTCCAACTCCTTACTCCACGCAAGCCCCGGCAAGAACATCATTACCGAAGCGCGCATACCCGTGCCGAGATTGCTCGGACATGCCGTTAAATAGCCGAGTTTTTTATCGTACGCAAAACCGAGCGTTCCGCCCAAGCCTTCGTCGATACCGCTAATCGTTTCGTACGCCTTATATAAATCGAAGCCCTTATGGATACATTGTTGGCGGAGATGGTCTTCTTCGTTTACCATGACCGAAATCGATTTATCGGGAGAGATAAACGCGGCGCTGATACCTTTACGACGGATAAGCGCAGGACTTATCAAATGCTGTTCTTGCAATAAAATCGATTCTTCTTCGCTAAGCGTGGCGATATCGTTCTTTTGGAAATTATCGAGTTGCCCAAGCGTTTGTTCTACGAGATACACCACTTCTTCGGCAAGCTTACGATTGAGTTTTTGCGGGAACGGATACGCTGCGAGATTGCGGGCAAGACGGATTCGGGTAGAAGTTACGATTGTTTGGATAAAAGCGGGCTGTGCCATATCGTTTCTTCCCCCTTTTGCGCGCGAAGGCTGTCGATTTTTTCTTCGTACACCGCCGCCGCTTTATCGTCGTTTTCCAAATAATATTTTCTTGCCATAATATCGAGTTCGTTGCAACGGCGCTCGTTTCGTTCTTGCGCCGTTTCATACGCACTCTTCCCCTTATGCGCTTCGCCGCCTTGCATTTTGGTTACTACGGGGAATACGACGTGCGCCAACGCTTGATAACAGTTCGCGCAACCGACTAAACTCGTTTTTTTGAACTGTGCCGCCGTCGTGCCGCAATACGGACAAGCGGAAAGCGTCGTTTCCGTTTCTACGCAAACGAAATCTTTATGATAGCACTCCAAACAGTAATATACCGTTTCCCGCTTGCCGTTTTTGATAAGCTCGTACGTTTTTGCCGCTTGATTTTTTTTGCACTTTGCGCACAGCATACTCGAAACTACGTTTCCCCTTTTTTATTTTTCTTCGTCCGCTACCGTTTCCGCCGTATTTTCCTTCGAAACCGTCTTTTCCGATTTTTTCTTTCTTCTCTTCGCGTTTTTGGAGAAGAAGGAACGGAAGAACACCCACAATATTTCCAACGCCTGCAACGGTACGCCTAACACAAACAAAAGCCAAAGCGAACCGCTGGTTTCCATCGTAACGTATACCGTTAGATATACGCAAGTTATTACCGTCCATATCAGCGTTGACACGGACGCAAAATGAAGTATGCGGTATTTCCAAATGCTTGCGTACACAATCAACACGACAGCTGTAATCGCCACAGCGTAGATAAACGCCACCCACCAATCGCCGCTCGGCTTCCACATTTCCATCGATACGAAAAAGTAAGTGGCTACGAGCCATACAATACCGCAAGAAAGCAACATAATCAGCAGATGAAATCCGTCCCGTCTTTGCTTGCGCTGTTTCACCTTTTCAACGGCTTCTTCACCCACCAGGTCGTTCAGCGTAACGCCGTAAAGCCGCGCAAGCTGCATCAACACGTACACGTCGGGAATTCCGTTGCCCTGTTCCCATTTGGAAACCGATTTATCCGAATAATTGATTTTTTCCGCAAGCTCCGCTTGCGTCAACCCCGCTTCCTTTCTGTAACAAGCCAGGTTTTGTCCTATCCGTTTATTGATTTCGTTATAATTTTCCATACTACCATCATAACACTTTTTTCCTTTTCCGTCAAGCGTGTATAACGCTCTCGTTTTATTTTTATATATAAAAATACCCTTATTTTTTCGTTTTTTACACAATCCGCGCTTTTTCACACTTTTTACGAAGTAAAAAAAACACTCTCGTTTTAGAGAGTGTTTCTTTATATCGGTTGTTATTAAACGTTATCGTCGCTATGCACTACGTAATTCAAGTGGTCGCCCACACGTTCAAGGTTACATACGAGATTGATAAATACCGTATTGTTTTCGGGACGGCATTTGCCTTGGCTAAGACGGGTAATATGTTCCGCCACGAGTTCACGGCGCATATTGTCGATTTTGTCTTCCAATTCGTCCGATTGTACAATTAAATCGGTGCGGTTTTCCAAGCCGATTTGTTTGACAAGCGCGTACTGTTCGTGCAACATATCGTGCATTGCTCCCAGTTTTTCGTTGATACCCTCCGAGAACGAAAGATTTTCCTTTACCTCCCGACGGGTATATTTCGTCATGTTATCCGCGAGCTCCGCCACACGGTTGATATCGCCGATATTGTTATGCAATACGCGCACTTCTTTTTCGTCGTCAAACGAAACGCCGCTTGCCGAAACGCGGACAAGGTAGTTGCTGATTTCTTCGCTTAATTTCAAGATTTGGTCGTTATTTTCGTGTACCTTATCAATCGCGGTCAAATCCTTTTCAATAAAGCCGTTAAAGCCTGTGCGCAAGCTTTCCATCGCCATATCCGCCATACGGAAACTTTCCTTTTTCAGCTGTCCGAGCGCAACCGTAGGCGTCGTAAGGAAGCGTTTGTCCATATACACGAATTCCCAAGGTTCTTTTTCTTTTTGCGCCTTTTCCCGCACGATAAACGTAGACGCCTTTACGAGCAAATTCGTAAACGGCAAGAACAACAACGTGCATATTACGTTAAAGAACGTATGGAACATTGCGATTTGCGTTGCCGGATTAGAGAACCATTTTACGAAGGTTACTTGATAAAAATCGCTACCGACGACACCTTTCGACCAAATCAAAAGCATCGTCATAAACAGGATAGTACCAAACACGTTGAACAGCAAGTGAATAATACTTGCGCGCCGCGCGTTTACGGACGTGCCAATCGAAGAAATGAGCGCCGTAACGCATGAACCGATATTCGAGCCGAGAATTACGTACAACACCGCGTTTCCGCCGTCCACGCCGCCAATAAACAGACCCACGTCCGCCATACCGATAATAACCGTCGTTACCGCGCTCGACGAATTCAAAAGCGCCGTAAACACGATACCGAACACCAAAAGTATAAACGGGTTTTGCAAAGTGGAAAGCAAATCCTGCACTTCTTGGATTTTTGTATATACTTTCATCGAGTCGGACATAATATCAAGTCCAAAGAATACGAGTCCCAGCCCAGCCAACGCCAAACCGACGGATTTGATTTTATCCTTTTTGAAAAACATTTCCATCATAACGCCGATAAACAGCAACGATATGAAAATGATGGATATATCGAACGCCGAACCACCCGAAGAAC
Source organism: Clostridia bacterium (assembly GCA_017473605.1). GTDB lineage: Bacteria > Bacillota > Clostridia > Christensenellales > Borkfalkiaceae > Scatosoma. The sequence goes on from JAFUKM010000010.1 coordinate 81,130, forward strand.
CGAGCGCGGCAAGCTGTGCCGTTACCGTCGTACCGATATTCGCGCCCATAATCATACTCGCCGCTTGGTGCAACGTCATAATACCCGCGTTTACGAACCCGACGACCATAACCGTCGTAACGCCCGAGCTTTGTACCACCGCCGTCGCGCCTGCGCCTATTCCGACGCCTACCCATTTTTTATTCGACGTCTTATTGAACAACTTTTTCAAACCGTTGCCTGCGATTCGTTCCATATTCTCGCTCAAAAGCTTAAACCCTATCAAGAACGCGCCGCACGCCGCCAGCATCATCACGATATTGGTTATATGTTCCATAGCGCTGATACTGCTTAACGGCTCCAGCGCACTGCTCAACAGCATAAAATTCATAGATTTTTTCCTCCGTGCCTCTAAAAACTTGTCCTATTCTCTCCGTCTTTTATCCCCAAAAGACGCTTTTTTCACATATTAACCTATTTTACCGTTTTTATTATATAATAGTTTCTCGAAAAAGTCACTCAAATGAACGGGCTTTTTTACATTTTTTTTACACAAAATTGAAAAAAAATTTACGCTATAAAAGAAAAAGAGCCTATATAGGCTCTTTTCATTTTGAGTAATTTTTAACGCAAACCATTCCCCACAAGCACGCACGTCGGCTTAGCGTCGTTGACAACGAGATACGCATATACGGCGTTTTCCCCTGCCATACGCAACGCGCCCGGATTGATTAGGGTTACGCCGTCAAGCTCACTGATAAGCGGCGTATGCGTATGTCCGTATAACGCCACTTCGCAGCCGCGGTTTTTGGCTTCCGCCGCGAGTTGTTCCAATCCGTTTTTCACGCCGTATTTATGACCGTGCGTATAGAAAATACTGATTTTTTCAACGTTCAACACGCCTTCGGTGGGGTATGCGGAAAGAAAATCGCAATTCCCCGCGCAAAAATACGTCTTTTCGGGATAATGTTTCCGAATTTCACGAATATCCCCCACGCCGTCGCCAAGATGGATAAAATAATCGTTTTCCGCAATCAGCGGACGCAATTTTTCCAAGCCTTTTACGTTCCCATGGGAATCGGAAACGACAATCAACGTTTTCATACGTTACTCCGTTTTTGCGCGCAAAGCTTGCAATGCACGGAATCTGTGGGATACGGCGTTTTTTTCTTCTGCCGTTGCGACGCCGAACGATTTTTGCAAATCCTCGCTGAAAAATATCGGGTCGTAACCGAACCCACCGTCGCCTTCTTCCGCGAGCAGAATACTGCCGTGCGTTTTTCCTTCGACAACACTCTCCCGTCCGTCGGGATATACGAGTGCAACCGCGCAATTAAAATGCGCCTTACGCTCTTTTACGCCTTCCAAATTCTTCAAAAGCAAGCGGCGGTTTCCTTTGTCGTCGCCGTGTATACCGCAGTAGCGTGCGCTGTAAATACCCGGTTTTCCGCCGAGCGCGTCTACGCAAATGCCGCTATCGTCCGCCAACACGGGCAAGCCCAACGCTTTACACGCCGCGCGCGCTTTGATAAGCGCGTTTTCCGCAAACGTCGTTCCCGTTTCTTCTACGTCTTCGCAAAATCCCATTTGCTTTTGCGAAACCACCTCGTAATCGGGGAAGATTTCCGCTATTTCCCGTAATTTATGCGCGTTACCCGTCGCCACGACCAACCGTTTTTTTGCTTTTATTTCCATATTACGCTCCTTAACGGTGTTATTATACCACGTTTACTCCCGAAATGGAAGCGTTTGCGAGCATTTTCCGCATTTTCTTGTTACGGCGGACTCTGAAAGAATTGGCTACGGCAAGCAACATTATGCCCACGTCCGCAAAAACCGCCGCCCAAAGAGGCAATATCCCCATCGCCCCGAGTATCATAAACGCGGCTTTCGCCACAATCGAGAATACAATATTTTGCATAACGATTTTTTTCGTCTTTTTCGCCGTGAACACCGCTTGCGGGACTCCGCGCAAATCGTCGGTGATTAGCACGAAATCGGACGCTTCTATCGCCGCCGCGCTGCCCAATTTTCCCATCGAAACACTACAATCCGCCGCCGTCATTACGGGCGCGTCGTTAATGCCGTCGCCAACGTATACCAAAGCGCCTTCCTTTTTCAAAGACTCCGCTTTTTGCAATTTGTCCATCGGCAACAATTCCGCATAAGTTTCTTCCAATCCTATTTCCGAAGCGATTTGTTCCGCGCGACGAGCGTTATCCCCCGTCAACATTACTTGACGGCGAACGCCGCAATTTTTCAACGCAGAAAGCGCCGCTTGCGTTTCTTCACGCAGGGTGTCGCCCACTTCTACGCAACCGAGATATTCCCCGTTTTTCGCCACGTACAACACCGTATATACGCTATCCATTTGCGTAAATGCAACGTTCTTTTCCAATAACAGCTTTGCGTTGCCAACCAACAATTCTTCCCCTTCCGCTTCCGCCGTCATGCCAAACCCCGCGCGCTCCGTCGCGTTATCTATACGGTGTGTGAAAGGCATATTTGCAAACGCTTTCGCTATCGGGTGGGAAGAATTTTTCTCTACCGCCGCAACGATATCGACCAGCATGTCTGCGTTTACCCCCGTAACAGGATGAATTTCACGCACGGAGAAAATGCCTTTCGTCAGCGTTCCCGTCTTATCGAACGCCACTGTTTTCGCCTTGGAAAGCGTATCCAAATGCGTTGCTCCTTTTACCAATATCCCTGCTTTGGCGCACGCGCCAATCCCCGAAAAATAGGTGAGCGGCACGGAAATTATCAACGCGCAAGGGCAGGAAATAACGAGAAACGTCAACGCCGATTGTACCCAACGCGCAAGGTCTTTGAAATAGAATCTACCATCCGCCAAAAATCCGCTGCAAAGCGGCGCGACCACCGCCAATGCCAACGCAAAAATACAAACAATAGGCGTATACCAACGCGCAAATTTCGTAATGAATTTTTCGGGAGCGGCTTTTCCCGACGACGCGTTTTCTACCATATCGAGTATTTTACCCACGGCGCTGTCGCTATAAGGACGAATTGCGCGCATCGTGAACGCCGCGCCGACGTTGATACTGCCCGAAAGCAATTCTTCACCGCTTTGCGCCGTACGCGGTTCCGCTTCTCCCGTCAACGATTTTACGTCTAACGTGGCAGCTCTATCAATCACAACGCCGTCTACGGGCACTTTCTCTCCCGCTTTCACAAATACTATCTCGCCAACCGCCACCTCTTCGGGTTTTACGGTAATTTGCTCCCGTCCACGAAACACCGTTGCCGATTCGCTTTTCAATTCCATTAAATCGACGAGCGAACGACGCGACGAATCCACCGCCCACTCTTGCAAAGTTTCTCCGATTTGATAAAGGAGCATTACCAATACGCTCTCGCTGAATTCCCCAAGACACATCGCGCCGATAGAAGCCACCGTCATCAAAAAGTTCTCGTCGAAAATTTTGCCTTTTACGATATTTTTCACCGTAGATATCAAAACGGGATATCCCACGCTAAAATACGCAATCGCAAAACAAACGTATGTACAAATATTTGCGATAAGACCGCTTACAAAATGCTCCAAAAGCAAACCCGTGATAAAAAACAGAGCGGAAAAACCTATACACGCCCATTGTACAACGCGTTTTTTATTGATTATGCGCGTGCGGTAATCCGTATTCGGCGCGGACATACCCCCGTCGTTTTCATCCAATACGCGCACTTCTTCAAAATGATTTGCTGCATATATCGCTTTTTGCAACGCTTCGTCCGTATCGTATTCTAACGTAAGTTTTTGATTAACAAAGGCTATGGAGGCAGAAGAAATCCCGTCTATCTCGGCGATTTCTCTCTCCAATTCCGCCGCGCAAGCCGCGCAATCCAAACCCTGTAATTGTAACGTTTTTTTCATAACCGCTCCTTTAATGCTCTGCGCATTGTAGATGCTGTACGCCCATTTCAATGATACCGCGCACGTGATTGTCGGCAATGGAATATTCTACGAATTTTCCTTGGCGACGGGATTTTACGATATGGTTATCCCTTAAAATACGAAGCTGATGGCTGACGGCACTTTGCGTACCTTCGCATACTTCCGTTAAATGATATACGCATAATTCGCCGTTCAATAGCGCCAAGACGATTTTCAAACGGCTGGGGTCGGAAAGCAACTGAAAGATTTTGCATACTTTTTCTACGTCCGACGGTAATAAAATCTCTTCTTTCGCTCGCGCCACCACCGCCTCGTGCGCGTGATTATGCGCGCAACTTTCTTTCTGCATTGTTTTACTCCTTTCTTTACTCTATTCTACACACCGTGTAAACAGCACTTTTTTCCATTTTTGAATAAGACGCAAAAGAAACTCTTGATTCTCTTATCCACAAACTACCCGAGCTTACACCGCGTATTTTTATTATATATGAATAATTGTTCATATATTCATATTTTAGTATATTATATATCGGGGAAAACGGATTGTCAAGCGTTTGGGAGAAAGTTTTTTCATTTTTGGATAATTATATTTGAAAATTGCGTTTAAGTGGTTTGGGACGTTAAAAATTTCTTGCATCAAAAAAGACAGCGTGATGAATTTCACACCGTCTTTTTTAATTTGAGTTACGAAACAGCGTTTACAATTATAATGGCGACACTCAGCGTCAACAGTATTACGCCCGTAATGCGGTTTAACGTTTTCGGCGAAGCTTTATTTGCTATGCGCGCGCCAATCCGCGCCCAAATCAACGTGAAAACTATACAAAGTATCAAGACCGTCCAATCGGGAAAACCGTCAAGCGCGAAGTGCGAAATCGCACCCGTCAACGCCGTAAAGGTCATTATGAAAACGCTTGTCCCGACTGCGGTTTTTAACTCGTACCCCAAAACGCTCGTCAATATCAACAGCATCATCATACCGCCGCCTGCGCCCACAAAGCCGCAAATAAAGCCGATTAAACAACCGCAAACGATAGACTGAATCGCCCTCTTTTTCTTGGAAACGTTTAACATGGTTTCTTTGGTCGTCATAACGGGTTTGACAATGAATTTCATTCCCAAAACCGCCGTCATAATCACCGAAACGTTACCCATCGTCGTGCTATGCAAAAGGCTTGACACGTAACTTCCCACAACGGTAAACGCGAGCACACTAATCATCATAATCAGCCCGTTACGTATATCCAAATTACCGTTTTTCTTATAGGTATAGGAAGATACGGCGCTTGCCAACACGTCGGAAGCCAATGCAATACCGACGGCTTGATAGGCGGGAATATCCAAAAACGTTACAAGCATCGGCGTTATTACCGCCGCCGCGCTCATTCCGGCAAAACCCGTCCCCAAGCCTGCTCCCAAGCCCGCTAAAAAACATACGACAATTTCTATAAATACAGTCAAGTACATACCCCGCCGTTTCCCCTTCTTCTACGTATCACCACGTTACGTTCAAGGGCAAAAACAAGAAATTTCAAAGCAAGGCAAGGCGCAAAAAGAATTGCCGTAAAGTAAATACGTCTTTTTCGGTCAACTTCTCTCGCCAAAAGAATTCCTTTGCGCGAGCTTTATTTCAAATTCATAACTTTTATTAAAATATCATAAAAGCACAAATTTGTCAAGTTTTCCGTCGTCTATATGAAAATTTACACAATTTTTCACAAAACTCATCTATTTATCATTAAAATCCATTGGGCACATTTTGTTATTATCGTTAATGATTACTGTTAAATTCGTGAACTTTCGAGAATCTTTAAATTCTTGTTTACCGATTTTTTCAACAGGAAATACGATACTATCGCCGTAAAGACTTCCGCAATCGGAAACGTCCACCATATCAGCGTAGAAACGTTTGCGCTTAACGTGAAAAGAAACGCTATCGGGAACACCAAAACGATTAAGCGCAACGCTGATATTATCAAAGGCGAATACACTTCGTTAAAGCCTTGCAAAACGCCTTGAATTGCAACGCTGAAACCCATAAAAATATAGCCGATTGTCGCTATATGCAAAGCGAGCTGACACGTTTTTATGATATCGCTTTTCGCCACGATAGACGATTCTTCAATCGTAAGAGCGAAAAGATTGGAAATCGGATTCGCCAACGCTTGATATATAACGGTCAATACCGCCGTTACGATAACCGAGCTGATAATTCCGTGTTTTATCGTATCTTGTACGCGTTCAGCAGCTCCCATACCGTAATTATACGAAGTAATTGAAATCAACGTATTAGATAAGCCAAACGCCGCAAACAGCGCAGTCTGCATTAGCTTATAGTAAATCCCATAACTCCCCGACAGCAAATTGACCGTGTACACGTCGTCTATTCCGCCAATAATCAAAAGCACGCCGAACATCATCAGCGCTAACATACCTTGCATTAAAAATGCGGGGAAACCGATTTTATAGATACGTTTGATAATATTCCATTGCGGCTTGATATATTTGGGATTACCGTCAATTTCTCTATTCGTTGTATAATGCAATACCATTGCAAGCAAGAACGAAACGATTTGCCCGATAACGGTAGCGTAAGCCGCTCCTGCAATCCCCATTTGCAACGGATAAATAAACACGTAATCGAGCACGATATTCGTCAGCGCGCCAACGACTTGCGAAATCATAGAGTGTATCGTTTTTCCCGTCGCCATTAAGAAGCGTTCGGCTATCGCGAAGCCGATAGAGCCGAACGAAATACAACAGCATATTTTCAAATATACCGTACCCATTTCCACGACGGTTTCGTTATCCGACATCAAACGCATATACGGTTTTGCCAAAAACAAGCCGAACAAAAGAAAGACGGCATAAAACACGCAAGCCAAAAACAAGCCGTTTCCCGCGACTTTATTGACCACTTGTTTATTCCCCTCCCCAAGATTTTTGGAAAGCATAGCGTTAATACCCACACCCGAGCCGACGCCGATTGCTATCATCAAAATTTGCACAGGAAACGCCGCCGACAAAGCAAGGTTACCAAGCGCACCTTCCTCCCCCATATTGATGACGAACATTGTATCGACGACGTTATACAAGGCTTGTAAGACCATCGATAATATCATAGGCAAGCCCATTGACCATATCAATCTACTGATTTTTTTCGTTCCCATTTTATTTTCCGTCATTGCATACCTCCAAGACATAAAAAATAGCGCAAGTCCAACGTTAGCTGGACTTACGCCTTTCGACTACTCACTATCAAATATTCTATCATAATTAGAATTTTTTTGCAAATAATTTCTCGCAAAAAACCTAAAAAATTTAGGAAGGAAACAATCCGAATTTAACCTTTTCGCGAGAATTTTCAACACCTTAAAAGGGAACACTCGCTTGGCGCGCTTGGCAACGCATACACCGATTTATCTGACGACTACCTTCTAAAAGAAGGTAAGAAACTGAACAAGTGGTAAACTTCCCCGTTTCGTCCCCATTTTTTGAAAAATTAAGGTAGTGAAACATCAAAAAACAGCGGTTTTCAAGCGAAAATCGCTCAAAAACCGCCGTTTTTGGTGACCTTATCGGGACTCGAACCCGAGTTTGCGCCGTGAGAGGGCGCCGTCCTAACCGCTAGACGATAAGGCCTTATTCACTTTTGCTTATGTAGTATAGCATATTTTTTTGTTTTTATCAACTGTTTTTCGCGTATTGAAAAAAGAATTTTTTAATGAATATCCTTTTGAGTAAAAAAGGGCTCTACTTTCATAGAACCCTTTTTCATTATTTTTGCACCGAGAACTTATACACCGTTCTTTCGTGATACGTTTCCCCCGCCTTTAATATCGTAGACGGGTACTCGGGACAATTCGGTGAATTGGGATATCCTTGCGTTTCCAAGCAAAGCGCGCAATGGTTGACGTACGTTTTCTTACCCTTAACCCCGCCTGTTCCGTTGCCCGTGTAAAGCTGTACCGCCGGGAGCGTGGTATAGCAATCCATTTTTCTGCCCGTTTCTTTATCGTAAACGTACGCGAAATGTTCCAAGTCCTTTTCCGCTTCTCTTTCAATACAGTAATTGAAATCAAACCCGTTACATTGTTTAATCATATCCGCTTGCGAAAACATATCCTTTCCAAGCGGCTTTGCAGGATAAAAACTGTACGGCGTATCGTCGATTTCCATATATTCGCCGTGGGGAATCAACTCCTTATCCCCGGGCGTCATTTTTCTCGACTTTATCATCAATTCGTGCTTTAATACCGTGTCCTGCCCGCCGATATTGAAATATGCGTGATTGGTCAAATTACAAGGGGTATCCTTGTCCGTCGTCGCTTTATAATCGATAATCAATTCGTTTTCTTCCGTAAGCGTAAAGCTTACCCACACTTTCATTTCCCCGGGGAAACCGCCCGCCCCATCGGGGGATACGTGGCTTAACACAAGCGTTTCGCCTTGAATTTTCGCTTCCCATACCTGTCTATCGAAATTACTCGTAATTCCGCCGTGCAAACAGTTCTTTCCTTCGTTAGCTTCTACCGTATACGTTGCGCCGTTGATAACGAACTGCGAGTTTTCAATACGGTTACCAAACCGTCCTATCGTTGCC
>JAFUKM010000007.1 GCA_017473605.1 Clostridia bacterium
AGCGGTGATGATGGCAAAGAGGTCCCACCTGTTCCCATTCCGAACACAGAAGTTAAGCTCTTTTACGCCGAAAGTACTTGCAGTGAACTGCCGGGAGGATAGGTAATTGCCGCTTTTCAATTAGAAAAACCTTGTTCTTAATAGAACAAGGTTTTTTCTTTGTCCTAAAATGCGTGGAGCAGGTATGCGTTGAAATAAAAACGACGGGGTATGTACGCGCTGAAACAGGTATGGTTTATCGGAAAATGCGAAAAGGCGGAATAACGGGATTGTGTAAAACAAATAAAAAATGGGGAAAATATATCAAAACCGCTTGACGGAAAGGAAAATAAAAAGTAAAATAGAAAGGTAAAGAGAAATTTTCCGCTATAAGCGGACTTTTGGAGAAAGATATGAAACTGAAAAAGTTGGTTAGCGGTATTTTGGCGACAACGGCGATATTCGGCTGCGTAGGCACGCTTACGGCGTGTGAAACGGCGCATCCCGAAGTGCGTATTACGATAGCTTTCGAAGGCGAAGAATACGAACTGAATTATACGTTGTACAGAAAATTTGCGCCTGCGACGACGGCTCATTTTTTAAAACTTGCGGAAGAAGGCTATTACGACGGGCTTTGCGTACACGATTATGCGGATAGCCGATTGTATACGGGCGCGTATTCCTACGACGCGAACGAAGACGACAACGGTGGACTCGTATATAAAAAATATTACGAAATCGTAAAGAATTACGAAAACTTCCCCATCAGCGTGTATACGGAAGATAACGAACCTACGTATACCCTTTGCGGCGAATTCTCCGATAACCATTTCGAGTGGGAAAAGGGCGAAGTGAAAAAAGAAGAATACGGTTCTTTGACGATGTTCTATACCGATAAGAGTACGAACGACGACCGTATTTCGGTAGACCATCCCGACAGCGACGATAGACTGGCGCGCGACTATAAAGACAATAGCGCGACTTCGCAATTCTTCATTTCGCTTACGAGCACGACGAAATCGAACAGCAAATACTGTACGTTTGCGTTGTTGGAAGAAGACGACGTGGAAGTGTTGGACGATTTGAAAGAAGCGATTGAAGCGTATCTTTCGGATAACGACGAGGGTAGCGAAGACGTAACGCTCGACGTGGACGAAGACGATATGTACGTTGGGGAATATAAATATCAAGCGACGTACACGGTGCTTGCTTCGCCGATTACCATTAAAACGGTGGAAGTAACCAAAACTTGATTTAGGCTATAAAAAAATCCCGTTATAGTAGTTACGGCTATAACGGGATTTTTTAATGTTTCAATAAAGACTTTAATGACAAGTAGTCATAGATAAAAGATTTTTATTATTGGTTATTTTAAAATCAGATTTAATGTTGATTTTTCATAATAATTATGGTATAATAAGTTTTGTATAAAATTTAAATATCGTTGGTTAAGGATTTGATTATGAATAAGAAAGTACAGGTAGATAAAAAAGTAAAAGAAAAAAAAAAGGCAAATTATGATGAGCGCAACAAGCTTAATAATTTAACGGGGGCAGAGTGGCAATATGCTACAAAAACGGTTATATCCAAAATATATCCGTCAAATTTGCAACATAAACTGCGCTCTCAGCATGGTGGGCAAAAACCTCCTGAACTTTGTAAAGATTTGATTAAAATTTTCACAAAGGAAGACCAAATGGTCTTAGACCCTTTGGCTGGTGTTGGGGGGACTCTAATCGGTGCGGCGTTATGTAATAGAAATGCTATTGGCATTGAATTAAATCAAAAATGGATTGATATCTACGAAGAAGTTTGTCATTTGGAAAATTTAAATAGATTTCCTGTTCTTTGTGGCGATGCCAAGGAAAAACTGAAAGAAATTGAGAGCGGTTCCATTGATTTCCTTTTAACAGATGTTCCTTACTGGATTATGGACCAACTCACGCACACTCGTTCAGATACCACTGAAAGAAAATCTAATCTTTCCAAGTTTAATGATAAAGACCTTCAATCCAAAGACGAGTGGTTGTCGGAGATGAAGAGTATTTTTGAAAACGCACGGCATACGCTCAAACAAAATGGGTATATGGCTGTTTTTATCGGCGACATGTACAGAGGGAAAGAATATCATTTCCTTTCTGCGGATTTAGCAAGAACCATCTCCGAAATTCCGGGGTATGTTTTAAAATCAGATATTATATGGCATGATGATTCTAAAATGCTTCATATTTACGGTTATCCGTTTGCTTATATCCCTTCCTTAATACATCAACATATTTTGATTTTTAGAAAGGAGAAAATTTAATGCAATCAATTTTAGTGAACTGCAAGATTACAAAAGATAAGATTTTACCAATTTCCTTTCTAACTGAAAAAGAAAACTTAAATGAGTTTATCATTTATGCTGATAATATTTTGGAGGGAATTACCCTCCTCAACGATTTAACGTTAGATGAGGATTATTTAAAGTTCTATGGCGTTATTTATGAACCAATCGACCAACCTATTTATATTTTCCACGACTATATCGATAGATTTTACGCTATAAAAATTTGCGGTTCTTATGATAAGTGGGATTTACCCAAACAAGTTGCAAAAATTATTAATTATATCGACTTACCTGACTACATTATTTATTCGTTGCAAACAAACAACGTTATAATGGCAGGAGAAAATACCGAAACAGCTTCCGTAGGAAACTCTCAATGGCAAAGAGAAGGAAGAAAGCTTGGTGCAGCAAAAATCAAGGTTCCTTTTGTTTATCAAACCTTTTATTCGGGGCGCGACGAATCGCAAGATTCGATTCGCGAACCGAGCTCGTTACAGGTTTATAATCACTTGGTTTATTCTGTAAGGTATAAAACTCCTTCTTTTGTTTGCTATTTTGAAAACAACTTTGAAAATTCGGCCACGCGTAATAGAACAGAAAATAACGGTCAAAAATTATTATGCGACTACATTAAAACTATTATTTTATCCAATGTGGATAAAACTAAAGTAGGCGATAAAAAATGTGTCGAATTTAAATTATATAAGCATATGCTTTCTTATATCAAAGAGAAAAAATTTACTGATATAAATAAAGTAAAAGCAAAAAGCAGAATATATAAAGATTTGCCCTCCCTAAAGAATAGTCTTTACAATGACTTGCTTGTAAACGATGATTCTTTTATTGCGGGTTTAATAGACTTTTTATACGAAACAGACGAGGAAAAAATCAACCGCTATATAGATGAGTCGTTATTACTTGATTTTGACAAATTAAGATTTGAAGATTGGACTTCATATAACACAAAACCGAACATCAGCACATTAATTGCTTTTTTGCACGGCAACAGATTCTTTCCTAAATCCTACATTAAAGGAAGCTCAAAAGTTGGTTTTGTTGATATTAACCTTTGCAGGAATTTTTTGTCTAATAAATTCGTAGATAAAAAGCAAGATATTAAAAACATTCTTGATGAAACCAAATACTCGGATATTCTTCTTATGCCCTTAAGAATTCACAAGAAATCTAATGGAGCTTTGACGTTTTCACCTGATCCTGAAAGCGGTGAAATCGTGGCCTTTTCCGAATTATTTTCTCTAGATTTAAAGGGAAATAAAATAAGACCTGTCGTGGGATATTGCATAGTTGACACACCACGTGGTTTTTCTATTCACGAAAAAATTGGCACCAAGTTATATAAAGCCTTGGCAGAATATGTAGATATTCTAATTTTTAACAACAATGAAATAATTACGAATCTTGAATACTCTGAAACATATAACGAATATTTTCCTGTCGCTATAACCGAAACTAAGCCTAAATCCACAACGGAAGAAATGGCAATTGTTTCAACATATCTTAACCAATCAACGATAAACTCCGATTGGGAACTTTGCTTTATACATACTCATCACTCTTCTTGGCAACAATTAGTTATCCATAAAGGAGCTAATGCTATTCAGCAAAAGATTGATAGAGTATCAACTAAGGTGGATTTGATTATGCAACAGCAAAATTTATTTATGATTGCTGAGGGTAAAAACGACTATCAAGATATTATAAGAGATGGAAAAATACAGCGCGCTATGCTTTTGGCAAGTGAGAAAATCAACGAATTGTACAAAGAGCAAAATCAACAATTTGATGCCTTCGTCTATAATCTTAACACCGTACCAGAAAAGAATCCTGAATTTTATGTAAATCGAGAAAAAGAAACGATAAAAATGGCGATTGATTTAGGACATTTCTCTAATATAGCGCATCAAAATAGTTTTGTTGTTATTATCGTTTACTTAGATAGACGAGGGAAAACAGCCTTTAAGCTCGTTTATGCTCCTAAATTTAACGAAAAAATTAAAGAAAGATTAGATAAGGAATTTAATCAATGAAATATATTGGAAACAAAACAAGGCTTTTAGATTTTATAGAACGCTCTATAACTGAAAGCAAAATCCCTTTCAATGGAACTTTTTGTGATATTTTTGGTGGTACAGGTTCCGTCGGGAAACATTTTAAGGATAAAGGGTTTAAGGTTATTTCAAATGACCTTATGACCTATTCTTACATAATTCAATATGTTTTGGTTTATCTTAATCAAATGCCGATGTTTGATAAACTTGCCTTGGGAGACGTTAAGGCAGTTTTTCAATTCTTGAACAATTTAGAACCTATTGAAGGATATGTGTTTGAAAATTATGCGCCGTCGGGTTCTTATGGCAGACAATACTTTTCGGATATAAACGCAAAAAGAATTGATGCAATAAGAGAACAAATACAAAATTGGTATAACGATGATATGCTTTCCACCGATGAATATTTTGTTTTGCTCTCTTCGTTGATAGATGCTGCCGATTTTGTTGCTAACATCTCAGGTACATATGGAGCTTACCTTAAAATATGGCGTTCAATGGCGTTAAAACCGTTAACTTTAAGAATTCCTGAAATAAAAAATAATAATAGACCGAACGAAATTTACCAAGAAGATGCAAATTGTTTGATAAAGAAAATTAAGTGTGATGTTCTTTATATAGACCCCCCGTACAATGAACGGCAATATGCCTCAAACTTTCATGTTCTTGAAAGTTTGGCTGTTTGGGATAAGCAAACTCTTTTTGGGAAAACTGGACAGCGAGATTATACAAGTAAAAAGTCTCGCTATTGTTTAAAAGGAGAGGCTCTTGGGGCTTTTAGTGAATTGATAGATTGCGCAGAGACGAAATATATTATAATCAGCTATAATAATGAAGGAATTATCCCGAGAGAAAAATTGATTAAAATTTTAGAAAAAAGGGGAGAAGTAAAAGAATATACTACAAATTATAGAAGATTTAGGACGGAACGTGACCATGAGCATAGAAAATATAAAAATTGTAATGATAAAGTGGTGGAACACTTATATATTGTTAAAGTAAATTGATTATAATACAAACAAAAAAGACTGTGGAAAAATCCACAGTCTTTTTCATTGTTTAATTTTGATTAAATTCTTTACCGTTGATAAGAAAATCGATAGACACGTTGAAATATTTTGACAATAAAACGAGCATATCGACGTCAGGACTACGCTTTCCGTTTTCGTAATAGGATAAAGCTTCGCGACTAATGGATAAATCCATTGCGACCTTTAATTGACTGTAACGCCGTTGTTTTCTTATAATTTTTAATCCTTTCAATTCCATAAAATCGTTTCAAAACCCTTGACATAATTGTAACACAATGTTACAATATTAAATGTAACAATTTGTTACAAAAAGGAGAAAAGAGATGAAAAGGAAAAAATTTTTAGCGTTAGGTTTGGCGGCAATTACGGCATTGTTTGCGGCAGTCGGGGTTGTCGGTTGTGGTGACGGCGGTAATGGCGACGGTGCAGGAGACGGAAGTGGCGACGGCAACGGTGCGCAAGGGAGTTTGGAATATATACTTAGCGAGGACGGCACTTATTATACTGTAAGAGGCACTGAGACGTATGAGAGTACGGATATCGTCATTCCGTCCGATTATCAGGGTAAGCCCGTCAAAGAGATTTCCGCGCACGCATTCAATAATGACGATATAACGAGTATCGTTATCGGGGATAATGTGGAAATTATCGGCAACGACGCCTTTCACGATTGTTACGATTTGACGAGTATCGTCATCGGCAAAGGCGTAACGGAAATAGGGGTGCGAGCGTTTATGAATTGTGAGGCGTTGACAGGGATAGACGTTGCGGAGGATAATACGGCGTATAAGGATATTGACGGACACTTGTATACGAAAGACGGGAAAACGCTGTTGCAATATTCGAGAAATAATACGGCAACCGAGTACGTTTCCCCCGAAGGCTTGGAAACGATAGCGGAGGAAGCGGTTAGCGGTGCGGATAACTTGGTAACCGTGCAAGTAAACTGTAACACTATCGGTAAATGGGCGTTTTCTAGGTGTGATAATATCACGAGCGTAAAGTTGGGCGACGCGGTAACGGAAATTGGCGAAGAAGCGTTCCGCAGTTGCGGTAAATTGGAAAAAGTAGAACTGGGCGCAGGCTTAAAAAACGTTGGAAGGTCGGCTTTCTACGAAACCAACGGCATAACGGACGTATATTATAAAGGCTCGGTGGCGGATTGGTGTGGTATTACGTTTGGCTCTGGCGCAAACCCTACGCGTTCCGCGGGGAATTTATATTTCTATAACGGAACAGAATACGAATTGTTGGGGGATACGTTGGTGATTCCCGATACGGTAACGGAAATTAAAGCGTATGCTTTTTTCGGCTGTTCGGTGGCGAATCTTATCATTGGTAAAAACGTTACGGCTATTGGGGAGAGCGCATTTCCTTATTATAGCAAGAACGTGTATTTCAAAGGCGAAGATAGTAAAGAATTGGAAGATAGGTTTTCTTCCCTAACGAAGTTCTTCTATTATAGCGAAACGCCGAATTATGACGGCTATCATTGGTATTACCAAGGCGACGTGCCGACCATTTGGTAACTTAAAAACGAACAACAAAAAAGGACTGTGGAAGAATTCCACAGCCTTTTTTTGTGCACAAACTCTTGACATTTTTTTGAAAGTATGGTAGGATATTCTTGCGACATAAATTTAATATTTTTTGCAAATCGAAGTATACTTCTATTTAGGTAGGAGTGTGCCTTTTTCGCGCTAACTAAAAATATTTCGGTTTGCATTGAAATAACTATTGTTAAATTTGTGTCGCAGCAAAGCGAAAGGAACATTTTTACAGATGTCGTTCGTTTTGCGAGCGACATTTTATTTTTTATCAATTTTATTTTTAGGAGGTAGTTATGAAAAAGAAATGGCTTTTAGGTTTGGCGGCGCTTACGGTATTGTTTGCGGCAGTCGGGTTTGTCGGTTGTGGGGGGAGCGAAGACGGTGGAGACAATGCGGAGCCGCAAGCGGAAATGGAATACGAGCTAAGCGCAGACGGCACGTATTATATTTTGAAGGGTATCGGTACGTATACGGGTACGGATATCGTCATTCCGTCCGAATATCAAGGGAAGCCCGTCAAAGAGATTGCCGCGCACGCATTTAACGGCGAGCAAGAGATTACGAGCGTTGTGATCGGCGATAAAGTGGAAATCATCGGAGAAAACAATTTCAAAACCTGTGTTAATATGAAGAGTATCGTTATCAGCGCGAGTGTAACAGAAATAGGACGGTACTCACTTCAGTACAATGATTACTTGACGAAAATCGAGGTATCGGACGAAAACACGGCTTTTAAAGATATCGACGGGAATTTATACACCAAAGACGGTAAAACGCTGATACAGTATGCCATAGGGAAAACGGCGACGGAATACGTTTCGCCCGAAGGCTTGGAAACGATTGGAGAAGGTGCGTTCAAAGAATGTGAAAATTTAACGAGTGTGGAGATAAACTGTAAGACTATTGGAGAGAGCGCTTTTCAATTCTGTAAAAAATTGGAAAGCGTAACGCTTAACGTAACGGAAATGGAATACGGCGTGTTCTTTGGGTGCGAAAGCTTGGCGCGCGTGGAATTTGGTAAGAGCGTAGAAACGATTGGCGAGAGTATTTTCCACGAGTGCGACGCTATAACGGACGTATATTATAACGGTACGATAGAGGATTGGTGCAAGATTACCTTTAATTCATCGCCAAAGCGCTCTGCGGCGAATTTGTATTTCTACAATAGCGCGAACAGCGAATACGAATTGCTGGGGGACATATTGATTATTCCCGATACGGTAACGGAAATCAAAGCGAATGCGTTTGGCGATTGTAAGATAAGGGATATTGTGATCGGGGAGAACGTTACCAGCTTCGGCGATTGGGCTTTTGCCTACTTCGATATAAATAACGTATATTATACATGCGAAGAAAGCGAAGTAAACCGAGAGTTGGATAATAGGTTTTATAAAGCAAAGCGGTATTATTTTAGCACGGAGCCGATTTACGACGGAGAGCATTGGCATTACGACGAAAACGGCTTGCCTACGCCGTGGGTATAAAGAGTGCGGAATAAAAAAGGACTGTGGAAGAATTCCACAGTCCTTTTTCGTACAATTTTTCGCTTTCTATCCGTTTACGATACCGCTACGTTTACGCGATACCGAAAGATAGAAAGACTCGCCCGCGGAGGCACTCCGCTTAGTTGTTGGCAAGCCAAGCTTTTGCTTTTTCCGCGCTCATACGGGTGATGTTTTCGCTCGTATACTTAGATTCGCTGCCGCCGTTGGTGTAAAGGAAGTACAAACCGCCTGCCGTCTTGTAAAGGGTTTCTTCATAACCGTCAGCGCAGCCGTAGCAGCCGTAGGTTACCTTTTTAACAAGTTCGGAAGCTTCCGTATCGTACTCTTTCTTGCAAATAATCTTCTTCATATCCGTTTTTCTCCTTTTTAAATATTTGTACCTTAATTGTATACGAAAAAAACGGGTATGTCAAGTTTTAATAAGTGGCATTTCACGAAAATTATCGGATTTTTATTGGAAAATACCCCCTTAACCGCGAATATCGGCTATTTTTCCGTCTTGTATTTCCACCGTATAATGCGTTACTTCGAAAAGCCGTTCTTTTTTCTTTTTGACAAGTCCGCAAATGTTCGCGCTACGAGTGGGTACGACTGCGACAAACTCTCCTAAAAACGAACGGATAGCATCGGCTTTTTCCGCGAGCGCATTAGAGAGCATGGCCGTGTAGTCCGCGCCCAAAAGTACGCTTTCGAAAAAAGCAAAGGGGAGCAAGGATTCGGCGATTTTTTGTTCGTCCGTTTCTCCGTTTTCCGCGCGCGCTTGTTTGAGCGTTATCGCCGTACGCTCGCACTCGTTTTCTTTCAACGCATAACGGCACTCGGCAATCCTGCCAAGCGAATCGGAAAGGAGCACAACGGCGTTCAGTTCATCGTTTTCCACGGCGTGGGAGAGTACGTTTTCGCAAAAAACACACTTACCTGATTTTGTGTACAAGGCGAGTTTAGTGTCCGTTTCCAAAGCGATAAAATTCCCGTAAAAGCGGATATTTGCGTTTGCAAACGCGCGCGGTAGCCGCGCGACGGAAAAAGTTGTTCCGCTTTCGATAGACAGCTGCAATTCGCCCTGACAAAACAGAGTAACGAGCGTATCGTCGCTGCGTTTTTGGTCGATGGTTTGCAATGTAAAATCGTGCGGCGGAAAGTCGCGTGCGTAGACGGCGATTCCGTCGGGGAGCAGATATATTTCAAAGCCTTCGGGTGGAGTGAAGCGTAGCTCTTGCGTCAAAAAACAGCCTATGGGGAGTCCGTTTTGCGGGAAAAATTGCGCGAAAACGCCGTCGTTTAACGAGACTTCGGCAAAGCGTTCGAAGCCGTCTACAAGCCCGAAATACGCGCCGTTTAACGAAAGCGCGCAGGGAGTGGAAGATAAAAAATACACTTTCATACGGTATTATATTCTTTTTTTTGTTGAAAAAGTATAAAATGAGAAAATTTGTCAATAATCACTGTGCAAAGTCATAGGTACGGAGGCAAGATTATGAATAAAATCAACGGTTATACGGAAGAAGAAGCAAAGACGCTGGTGGAATTTATCAAAGACGGCAAAAGCAAGGGAAAAACGCTCACATACCTTTTCGAAAGCTACGGTTTACAGCGTGGCAGAGCCAAGGGGAGCGTGCGGAATTATTACTACGCCCTGATGAAGAACGAGAAAAAGGACGAGCGTATCGTCAAGCTTTTGGACGGCTCGCATTTGTCCGTGGAGAAGATAAGAGAGTTCACGGAAGAAGAAACGGACGCGACGCTGAAAAGCATTTTGGCAGAAAAGAGCAAGGGGCTTTCCGTCCGTCGGGCTATCTATAATTTGGCAAACGGCGACGATAAATTGATGCTGCGTTTGCAGAATAAGTATCGGAACATACTCAAAAAAGACCCTAACCGTATTGCGGCAATCGCTTTGGAGATGGGTTTACAAGAAGAAGCGGAGAACGCGAAAAAGCGTACCCGTACGGGGGGAGAACACGCAAACGCTATGCCCGACAGGGAGTTTTTGCGCCGTCGTTTGGAAAACGAAATTAACGCGTTGTACGACAGACTCGCTAAGACGTTGAAGGAAGAAAACGAACGGCTTCGCGAAGAGAACGCGAAACTCAAAGCAGAAAACGAAAGAAGAAAAGCGTGAAAAAAGCGAGCCGATAAAATCGGCTCGCTTTTTTGAAAGCGTCAAGCGTTTTTCTTGGTTTTTTTGGAAATTTTTTCCTTGGCTTCGTCCACGATTTCTTCCGCTTTTTCGGCGGCTTTTTCCGCGCCCTTTTCCATCATACGGATTTTTTCGTCCATAAACGCGTCCAATTTCGCTTGCGTTTCGTCTTGCGCCTTTTTCACGAGCGCGCGCATTTTATGGTTATTGGCTACGAGAAGCGCGCCTACTAAGCCGCCCATCACGAGCCCGATTGCAAATTTTTCCATTATTTACCCCCTTCAAGAGTTTACAGCTCTTATCGTAAAGACAGTATGTGAAAAAAAATTTTGAAATATACACGAGAAAAACACCGATAAACGATAGACGGGGGAACGGAATTATGGTATAATAGGGCTATGAAAAAACGAGCGATAGCCTTCGATATAGGCGACAAAAGGATAGGAGTAGCCATTTCCGACCCGTTTAACGAATATGCAATGCCCTGCGAAACGTATTTCCGCACCCATCGTTTTTGGACGGACGTGGAAGCGGTGGCAAGTATCGCCAAGGAGCGCGGCGTAGGGGTAATCGTATGCGGTATGCCCGTTAATTTCGACGGCTCGGAGAGTGTGCAAACGACAAAGACGCAGGATTTTATCGAAGCGTTAAAGACGAAGACGGATATCCCTATCGTATTGGAAGACGAGCGGTTTACGACGATGCAAGCGCGGGAAACGCAAATTGCAGGGGGCGTAAAGCGGGGGGATAGAAAAAAGACGATTGATTCTATCGCGGCTTCGTATATCCTGGAAAGCTATTTGCAACGTGAGAAAATTAAAGAAAGGAAGGAACAGGCAATGAAAGATGAAGAAATGATGGAAGAATACGAAGACGAAGAAGAACGTATTATCGAACTCGAAGACGACGACGGGAACGTAGAAAAATACTACCATATCGCCACGATTGAATACCGTAGCGCGATGTATTGCGTATTCCAAAAAGCCGAACCCGAAACGGAAGAGGAAGAAGACGAAGTGGTTATTTTCCAACTCAACGAAGAAGCGGGCGAATTATTGCCTTTGGAGGACGAGCAACTTTTGGACGAAGTATTCGCAGAGTTTTGTCATCAATACGAAGAATTCGAAAACAGCGACGAAGCGGCATTGCTCGACTAATTGGGGATAGTGAACGGGTAACGAAGAAGCCCGACGACAGAGTGAAAACAAAACAAACCCGCGGCCGAAATGTATTCGGACGCGGGTTTTACGCGTATAACTTATTTATTGGAGTTCAACGAAGAAATATATTGCACGACTTCTTTTTGCGTGGCGGTATCCAAATCTCGAAATTTCGTTAGCAAAAAGGCTTCGTTATCCGTTAACGTCGTGTTGCCGTATCTTTCGGCGCGTCCCATTATTTCGTCGACGGAAACGGCAAAAAAATCCGCGCAAGCAACAATGGCGGATTCCGAGGGTTCTGCTTGCGCGTTGACCCATTTTGAAACCGCTCTTTGCGAAAAGCCGATAGATTGCGCCAATTTTTCTTGTGAAATGTTGCGCTCGTATAAAAGCTCTTTTAAGACAATGGAAAAACTCATACTTTTATTTTAGAACTTTTTTTCTGAAAAGTCTTGACATAGAACTATAATTCTGATACAATAAACGAGAACTATAATTCTGAAACAAGGAAATAACAGTATGGAAAAAGAAAATGAAAATCAAAAAGAAAAGAAACAAAAACAACGGTGGAATTCGGAGTGGGAACGGATATTTGCCGTTTACGAAAGGGAAATTAAAAACTATTCGCGGTATCGTTGGAACGCTTATACGACCAAAGAAAGATTGATAGAGAAAAGAGATGCGCTTTTGAAAATCGCAGAAAATTTGGACAACGTAGATTTAATCGTTTTATATTATATTTATCATATCGACTGGTTGGGGAAATGGAAAATGGTAGAGCTGCTTCGAAAGGCATATCAGGCGCAATGCGCGTTTCAAAACGAATTTTTCCAAACGGATACCTACGTTGATATCGTTGAAATCGGCGTAAAAGAACCTGTTTATCGAGAAAAAAGAAAAAAATCCCAAAAAAACGATTGAAAATTACGCAAAATAGCTTGCAAGGGCTTGTCTTTTGTGGTAAAATAAAATAGCTAAAAATTCACACTCGCTCATTGTGCGCAATCCGTGTCCGTAAAATCTATTCTAATGCGGATAAAATTGCGAGCCAAACGCAAGGCGGGGAGGTAAAACGGAGGTATGAATTATGGCAGTTATCACTATGAAACAGCTGTTGGAAGCTGGCGTACACTTTGGTCATCAGACGAGAAAGTGGAATCCCAAAATGAAGAAGTACATCTTCGCGGCAAGAAACGATATTCACATTATCGACTTGCAGGTTACGGCAAACCTTATCGAAGAAGCGTATGCGTTCGTTTGCGAAAGCGTAAAGGCAGGCAAGAGCGTGCTTTTCGTCGGTACGAAGAAGCAAGCGCAAGAAGCGATTAAGGAAGAAGCGGAACGTTGCGGTCAATATTACGTGAACTCCCGTTGGCTCGGCGGCTGCTTGACCAACTTCAAGACGATGAGAAGCCGTGTTGAACGTTTGGAAAAGCTCGAAGCTATGGAAGCTAACGGCGATTTCGAAGCGCTTCCCAAAAAGGAAGTTATGCTTTTGAAGAAAGAAATGGCGAAGTTGCAGGCGAACCTTGGCGGTATCAAGACGATGCGCGCTATGCCCGGCGTTATGTTCGTCGTAGACCCCCACAACGAAGACATCGCTATCAAAGAAGCGAAGAAGCTCGGCATTAAGATTGTAGCTATCACGGATACGAACTGCGACCCTGACGAAGTAGACTACGTAATCCCCGGCAACGACGATGCAATCCGCGCAATCAAGCTTATCTCTTCCGTAATCGCAAACGCGGTTATCGAAGCGAACCAAGGCGAAGAAGCGTTGGTAGCGCCCGTAGCGGAAGAAGCGACGGAAGCTACGTCGATTGAAGAAGTAGTGGCGGCGGAAGAAAACGCGTAAACAATGCAAAAAGCGTTCGCCCGATGCGTAAACATCGGGCGAATTTTTGAAAAAGAAAAATAATTTAAGAATATAGGAGATAAACATTATGGCATTTACGGCAAAAGACGTAATGGCGCTCCGCGAAAAGACGGGCGCAGGCGTTATGGACTGCAAAAAGGCATTGACGGACGCTGACGGCGATATGGCAAAAGCAGCGGACCTTCTTCGTGAAAGAGGTATTGCGAAAGCGGATAAGAAAGCTTCCCGTATTGCGGCGGAAGGTATCGTTTCCTGCTATATCGACGGAAAGGTAGGCGTTCTCGTAGAGCTTAACTGCGAATCCGATTTCGTTGCAAAGAATCCCAAGTTCGCGGCGATTGCGGAAGAAGTGGCGAAAGTTATCGTAAAGGATAACCCCGCTGACGTAGAAGCGCTCCTTGCGTGCGTATGCAGCGAAGGCACGGTAGAAGAATATTTGAAGAGCAACATCGCGGTTATTGGTGAAAAGATTGCGGTTAGAAGATTCGTTCGCTATGAAAGCGAAGGATTCCTTGCAAGCTATATCCACCTTGGCGGTAAGCTCGGCGTAATGCTCGATATGGCTGGCGAAGCTACGGACGCGGCGAAGGAAACGGCGCACGACGTAACGCTCCAAATCGCGTTCACGAAACCCGCTTACCTTACGAAAGACGAAGTTTCCGCAGAAACGCTTGAAAAGGAAAAAGCGGTGTTGAAACAACAAGCGATGAACGAAGGCAAGCCCGAAGCTATCGCTGAAAAGATGGTTATGGGTAGAATTAAGAAATTCTACGACGAAAACTGCCTTTTGGAACAAGCGTTCATCAAAGACGATTCCAAGAAAATCGGCGATTTGGTGAAATCCGCAGGTACGGCTATCACGAAGTTTGCGTTCTTCGTAATGGGTGAAGGTCTTGAAAAGAAGAGCGAAGACTTGAACGAAGAAGTTGCTAAGCAAGTTGCCGCAATGAAAGCGTAAGCGACGTGCTCGTTATTCGAAGCGAAGAATTTTATAAATAAAGGAACGGCATCAAGCCGTTCCTTATTTTTTATCTACGACAACGCAACTTATATGTATTAACGAAAGATAGAAAAACTCGCCAGCGGAGGCTCTCCGCACGTTCCTTATTTTTTTGCCGTTTTTACGCATACTGTCCGTATGGAAAAAGAACTGTTAAAAGAAGCGGAAAAATTACAGGATAAATACGTGAAAATTCGCCGTACTTTGCACGCAAACGCCGAAACGGGGTTTGATTTACCGAATACGAAAGGTATCGTGATAGAAACGCTGACGGCGATGGGATATGCGCCGAAAATCGTGGGGAAAGGCGCGGTTGTGGCAACGCTTGGAGAGAGGAAAAAGGGGAAAGCCGTTTTGCTTCGTGCGGATATGGACGGCTTGCCGATTGCGGAGAAAACGTGTAAAGCGTATGCCTGTAAAAGGGGCAATATGCACGCTTGCGGACACGATATGCATACGGCAATGCTACTGATGGCGGCGGAACTGCTAAAAGGGGAAGAATCACGTTTATCCCGTCCCGTCGTTTTCTTATTTCAGTCAGCCGAAGAAACGCTCGAAGGGGCGAAAGACGTCGTATCGTCGGGGTTATTATCTTCTTATAACGTAGGAAGTGGGGTAATGCTGCACGTATTGACGGCAACCGATTTGCCCACGGGGCGTATCGTCGTGTCTTCGGGCGGCGTAAGCGCGCCTGCCGCCGATTATTTTACCGTACAAGTAACGGGGAAAGCCTGTCACGGCTCGTCGCCGCAAAACGGCGTAGACGCGCTCTCCGTTTGCGCGCGGATTTTGCTTTCTTTGGAAACGCTTTCGGCAAGGGAGCTTCCGACGGTAGAGCCGTTCGTTTTGACGGTAGGAAAACTGCAATCGGGGGTGGCAAGCAATGCGATTGCGGATAGAGCGGTAATGCAAGGAACGCTCCGCGCGTTTGACGAAAGCGTACGGGTATTTGCGAAAAAAAGGCTGAAAGAAATCGCGCAAGGCACAGCGAAAACCTTTCGCGCCAAAGCGGAAGTATCCTTTACGAGCGGTTGTCCTGCTTTGAAAAACGACGGGGGTATGTCTTTGACGATTGGCAAAACGTTGCAGGGCGTGTTCGGGAAAGATAAGGTGTTTTATTCGGCGGATTTGGACGGCGGTGTGAAGCGGGGCGTTGGCGGCAGCGAAGATTTTGCATATATTGCAAACGAAGTTCCGTCGGTGATGCTCGCTTTGGCGGCAGGCAATATACAAGACGGCTACAAATACCCTTTGCACCACCCCAAAACGGAGTTTGACGAAGGCGTTTTGCATATCGGCGGTTGCGCGTTTGCGGCGATAGCGCTGAAAACGCAGTGAAAAAACCGCCGACCACGGGAAGTGGTCGGCGGTTGTTCCGTGAACGGAAATTATAACACTACTATATTTTTCTTTTCGATTTCCGCTTTCAGTTCTTCGGGGAAAGCGTCGTCGGTGATGAGTACGTTCAAATCTTCAATCCGCGCAAACGTATACGGTTTCACCTTACCGATTTTCGAGCTATCGAGCATCATATACGTCGATTTTACCTTTTTGCGAATTGTTCTGAACAAATCCGCTTCGGGTTGGGATTCGCACGAGAAACCGCTTTCGGGGGTAAACGCCGCTGCGGAAATCACGGCGAGCTGGAAATTGGTGTCTTGGAAATACATCGACGCGAGCGACGACGTGGTGGACAGGTTGTCTTTCAACAGCGGTCCGCCCAAAAGGTTGATATTGACGTTCTTCTTTTTGGAAAGCTCGGTAGCGACGGCAAGCCCGTTTGTGAACACGTTGCAGGGCATGTCGGGGAGTTCTTTGGCAAGATAGAGCGCAGTAGTACCTGCGTCAAGAAAGAAAGACGAGCCGGGTTCAATCAAAGCCACCGCTTTTTGAGCGATTTGGATTTTCTCGTCGGTGTGAATCGTACTCTTTTGCGTATAGGGTACGCCCGAATTTTTTTGTACGTCCTTGACGGACATCGCGCCGCCGCGGATACGGATAACTTTGCCCTCCTGTTCCAAAAGCAATAAATCTCTGCGGAGCGTCATTTGCGAAGCCTTGGGGAAGAATTCTTCTAATTGTTTCAAAGTGAGTTTGCCACGCTTGTCGATGAGAGCGGCGATTTGCGCAATACGGTCTTTTTTCATAAAAACTCCTTTCGTTTGTCTAAATTGTAAATGTAATGAACATACATAAGGTAACATAAAAAAAGAAAAAAAGCAAGTAAAAGAGCGTAAAAAGCGTGTAAATTTTCATAAAAAATAACAAATTCACAAAAAATCAACAATAAAATTATCATTTTTCATAAAAACATCACAATAATTTCCTTTGCGCAAAGGTTTGCGCCGCCAAAAAACGGTTGCCTTTTTAAGGTGGGTATGTTATAATAAGAGAAAGCGTGAACGGAGAAAGGGCTAATGTACGATTTTTTGGATGATTTAGACGAATATTTTTGCGAGAAATACGCCAATTACGATAAGCTTTGCGTGTTGCCGGGGTATCGTATGCCGAAAATGCAAACGACGACCACCGACGAATTCGGTAGGTCATATTCCTATACGTTGCCGGCGAATACGATGCGCCTTGCGTTGCAGGAAAACAAAGCGGATATGTTAAAAACGTTAAAATCGCGTATCGTAGATAAAACGTTTTCCTTTTCCTTCCGCCCGATTGGTTTTTTCCGTCGCATAAAATATGCCTTTGCAAAATCCGCGCCCAAGAAACTGTTGGCGCAGGAGTTGGAGAGATACAAGCTCACGGACGAAGACGTGTTGCAGGGCTTGACGGTAGATGGCGAAATTTGGAAAAATATTAAAAAGGGAAAGTTTGCGCCGACGCAAAACACGATTGTATCCTTGGCGATTATCGGGCATTTTTCTATTGAAGATACACAGGCGCTTCTTGCGGCGTATGGCTACGAGTTCAATTACGCGGTGGAAAAAGACGTCGTTGTTTCTTATATATTGACGCATAAAGTATTCGCTCGTCCGATGATGGAAGCGGCGTTTGCGGAATATAAAGTAAGCAATTTGTTTATAAAATAACGAAAAGCGCAAAATACCGTCAAAAAAGTTGCATTTTGTCGCCCGTCGTGTTATAATAAGGAAAATTGCATAACCGAGTGGAAAAAGAGTACCTTATAACCGCTTGCAAACACAGAGAGAAACGCCGTGGGCTGAAAGCGTTTTGCCGTAGGTAGGAAGAAGGGAAAGTGCGTTTCCGCGTTTGAGGACGGAGTAACGCTCCGCGGCTGCCCCCGTTATCGGGCGATACGAGGGGAAAATTTACCCAAAGAGTAAAATTTTCTGAAATAAAGTGGAACAGCGAAGCAAAGCGCCTTTATATTATGTAGTATGGACTACTACGATATAAAGACGCTTTTTATTTTAACGAAGCGGAAAAGGAGATAGGCTATGTGGTTTAAAAACCTGAGAGCGGATATCAAAGCGGCGAAGCTGAACGACCCTGCCGCGCGGAATTGGTTTGAGATTTGGCTCACCTATTCAGGCGTGCACGCGTTGTCTTGGCACCGAGTCGCATACTTTTTTCATAAAATCAAATTAAAACTTTTAGCGCGGATTATCAGTCAAACGGCGCGGTTTTTTACGGGTATAGAAATTCACCCTGCGGCGAAGATTGAAGGGGGCGTGTTTATCGACCACGGTAGCGGGGTTGTCATCGGCGAGACGGCGGAAGTGCATAAAGGCACGGTGATTTATCAAGGGGTAACGCTGGGCGGCACGGGCAAGGAACGCGGCAAACGCCACCCCACGATAATGGAAGACGTAACGCTATCGGCGGGTGCAAAAGTGCTAGGCGGATTCACGGTAGGCAAGGGCGCGAAAATCGGCGCGGGCGCGGTGGTCTTAAAGGAAGTTCCGCCGTACGCAACGGTGGTGGGCGTACCGGGGCGTATCGTGCGGATAAGAAAACCCGACGCAACGGATACGACGAAATCGGGCATTATCGCCGTGGCGGCACTCAATGCGGAAATCAACGCGGAAGAGCTGGAACGGCGTGAAGAAGAAGCGAAAGAAGCGGCGAGAATTGCTGAAGAAGCGAGAAGCGGCAAGAAAAAGCAAGGAGAGAAGAAAGATGAAAATTTATAATTCGTTGACGAAGAAAAAGGAAGAATTTATCCCTTTGGAAGAAGGCAAAGTAAAAATGTATGCCTGCGGTATCACGGTATCGGGCGAAGCGCATATCGGGCACGGGTATCAGGCTCTGATTTACGATATTATGCGGAAATTTTTAAAAAAATCGGGTTATGAAGTTACGTACGCAAGAAACTATACGGACGTAGACGATAAAATTATCGCCAAATCCCACGAAACGGGTATTCCTGCGGACGAATACGCGGCGAATATGATAGAGAATATCAATAAAATTATGTCGAAATTCAACGTTGACGACCCCGACGTATGGCTTAAAGCCACGGAAAATATCGATAATATTATCGAGTTTGTTTCCACACTGATTGAAAAGGGACACGCATACCCCACGAAGAACGGCGACGTGTACTTTGACGTGGCGTCCTTCCCCGGCTACGGCAAGCTTTCCAACCGCAACGTGGAAGACGCGCTCGACGGCGTGCGCGTGGATAACGACGACGAAAAGAAGAACGCGTACGATTTCGCCCTTTGGAAGAGTGCGAAAGAAGGGGAAATTTTTTGGGAGTCTCCTTGGGGCAAGGGCAGACCGGGCTGGCATATCGAGTGCTCGGCAATGAACCGTGCGGCGTTTGGGGAACAAATCGATATCCACGGCGGCGGAAGGGACTTGATTTTCCCGCACCACGAAAACGAAATCGCGCAAACGGAAGCGCTGACGGGCAAACAGTTTGTCAAATATTGGACGCATAACGGACTTATCAAGGTTAACGGTCAAAAGATGAGCAAATCGCTCGGCAACAGCTTGCTTTTGAACGAGCTTTTGGAAAAATATTCGGACGAAGCGGTAAAGTTTGCGCTGTTGCAAACGAATTACCGCAACGACATCAATATCACGGACGAACTTTTCCCCGAAGCGGAAAAGCATCTTTACGAATTCTATTCCACGCTTGCGCTTATCGATAAAGTAATGGATAAATTGCGTGGGAACGAGCTTTCGTTGGACGTGGACGCGGCGATAAAGGCGGCGGAAGCGGCGCAAAAGATAGACCATGAGTTCAACGCTTGTATGAGCGACGATTTCAATACGGCGCTTGCGCTTTCCAACCTGTTCGGTTATTTCAAAGATATGAAAAAACTGCTTGCGGACGGTAAATCGGATAGCTATTTTACGGCTTTAAGTATGGCGATACAACTCCGCAAGACGTACTCGCTTTTGGGTTTATTCCAAAAGAGCGCAATCGAATATACGGCTTGGTATGAAGAAAAGAACGTGGAGAAAATCCCTGCGGACGTAAAAGCGGTGGCGGAAGAACGCTGGGCGGCAAGAGCGGCGAAAGATTGGGCGAAGAGCGACGAACTTCGAAATAAGCTTGCGGAAATGGGCTATGCCGTAAAAGATAGCAAAACGGGCTACGAACTGACGAAAAATTGAGTGTGAACGCTTGACAAAAACAAG
Organism: Clostridia bacterium; assembly: GCA_017473605.1. Lineage (GTDB taxonomy): Bacteria > Bacillota > Clostridia > Christensenellales > Borkfalkiaceae > Scatosoma. Next base: position 20,208 of record JAFUKM010000007.1, read on the forward strand.
CCCCGAATATATAATGTAAGAGAAAATAAACGGATAGGTAACAATTATGAAAACGTATACAGGACAATCTTTGCGTGAGATGTATTTAAATTTTTTCAAAGACCGCGGACATAAAGTAATCCCGTCGGCGTCTTTGATACCCGAAAACGACCCTACGGTACTCTTTACGACGGCGGGTATGCATCCGCTCGTGCCCTATTTATTGGGGGAAAAGCACCCTGCGGGCAAACGCCTTACCGACGTGCAAAAATGCGTGCGTACGGGGGATATCGAAGACGTAGGCGACGAACGCCATTGTACGTTTTTCGAAATGCTCGGAAATTGGTCGCTCGGGGATTATTTCAAGGAAGAGATGATTCCTTGGAGCTATGAATTTTTAACGGGTGAAAACTATTTGGGTATCCCGTCGGACAAGCTTGCTGTAACGGTATTTGGCGGCGACGAAACGTTGCCTTGCGATACGGAAGCGGCGGCGCTTTGGGAAAAAGCAGGCGTTAAGAAAGAGAATATCTATTATATGCCCCGCGAAAACAACTGGTGGGGACCTGCCGGCTTGACGGGGCCTTGCGGTACGGACACGGAGATGTTCGTTATCCGTAAACCCAAGTGCTCACCTACGTGTAATCCCGATTGTAACTGCGGCGCTTTCCTTGAAATTTGGAACGACGTATTTATGCGCTTTAACAAGCAAGCGGACGGCTCGTTTACCGAGCTTTCGCAAAAGAACGTGGACACGGGTATGGGCTTGGAGCGCGCGCTTTGCGTATTGAACGGCAAATCGAGCGTGTACGAAACGGATATTTTCGAAGGCGCGATTGCCAAGATTTCTGAATTGACGGGCAAAAATTACGGCGACGACGAAGAAACGACCAAGGCTTTCCGCGTGCTTTTAGACCACACGCGTACGGCTACGTTTATGCTCGGCGACGAAAAGGGTATCGTTCCGTCGAATACCGACCAAGGCTATATCTTGCGCCGTATCATTAGACGCGCGGTGCGTTTCGGGCGGAAAATCGAACTCCCCGAAGGCAGCCTTGCCAAGATTTCCGAAGCGTTTATCGAATACTATAAAGACGTATATCCCGAATTGAATATCAACCGCGAAAAGATTGCGGAAGAACTCAATAAGGAAGAAACGAAATTCACCAAGACCTTGCAACAAGGCTTGAAGGAATTTGAGAAATGCTTGAACGGCATTGAGCGCAAAAACGCGTTTATGTCGCAAAAAGACCCTGCTTACGTACCTGAAAAGGCGATTAACGGCAAGCAGGCGTTCCACTTGTACGATACGTACGGTTTCCCCGTGGAAATCACCAATGAAATGGCGAAAGAACGCGGTTATACCGTAGATATCGACGGGTATAAAGCGGCGTTCGAAGAACACCAAAACAAGAGCAAAGCGGGTAGCGAGCAAAAATTTGCCTGCGGTCTTGCCGACCATAAGGAAGCGACGACGGCGTTGCATACGGCGACGCACTTGTTGCATGCGGCTCTCAAAAAGGTGTGCTCGCCCGACGTTAACCAAAAGGGTTCGAACATTACGGAAGAAAGACTGCGTTTCGACTTCAATTTGCCCCAGCCGATGACGGCGGAACAAATCAAAGCGGTGGAAGATTTGGTAAACGAAGTGATTGCTAAAGATATCCCCGTCGTAATGAAGGAAATTTCCTTGGAAGAAGCGAAAGCGGAAGGGTTCACGGGACTTTTCGAAAGCAAGTACGGCGAAGTGGTAAAGACGTATACCATCGGCGATTTCTCGAAGGAAATTTGCGGCGGTCCGCACGTGGAAAGCACGGGCAAGCTTGGCAAGTTTAAGATTCAAAAAGAGCAAAGCTGCGGTAGCGGTATACGTAGAATAAAAGCTATATTAGAGTAAACAAAGAATACGCTACGATATACGGCGTTGAACTTGCGTTTTTTCTCGCTTGCGTACGCTCATTGTACGCGTCCGTCGAAAAATCCGCGTTCGCCTTGTCTATCTTGCGTCTGGCTTTGTTTTGAAAGAAAGGAAAAGCTGAAAGATAAAAACGGAAGGGCAGGTACGAGATGAACGAAGTGCAATCGGCGGAAAATATCAAAGCGTTGACGTTGCCGATTTTGGAAAAGGGTTTTTCGTTTGAATACTTTTATCAAAAGGGCGGCGACAGCAGCTGCGTGTATATTTGCCGCTATAAAAAAGGACGGGATTTTCTCGATTGGCGGGAAGTTTCGGGCGGCGACGAGATAAATATCGTCGTATCGGTAAACGGGGAATATGCCTTTCCGTCGCTCAAAACGCTTTTTCCCCAACGGTATAAAGCGTTCAAGCGGAAACACTTTTTCAGAAAGGCGTCCGTTGCCGAGCGCCGTGCGTTCGTTGCCGAGTGCTTATTAGAAGAACTGAATACCAGGCCCGATTTTTTTGGAATAAAACTGTAAATGAAAACGGCGGTTGCAAATAGCAACCGCCGTTTGTGTTAGCGTAATTATTTTTTGAGTTCCAACGTGCGTTTGTACGCCGCCATAACGGCGTCCATCGTTATTCCGCGGAAACCGCCGTTTTCCAAGGCGTGTACGCCTGCTATCGTCGTGCCGCCGGGGGAGCATACGGCGTCTTTCAAATCGGCGGGATGACCGAATTCGAGCAACATTTCCGCCGCGCCTTTCAACGTTTGCGCCGCATATAACGCCGCCTTGTCGCGGGGTACGCCGCACTCTACCGCGCCGTCCGCAAGCGCTTCGGCAAACGCGTACACAAACGCGGGTCCACAGCCTGAAAGCGCGCTCGCCGCGTCGATTTTATCTTCGGGAATTTTATCGATTTTGCCCGCCTTTGCAAAGCACTCCAAAAACGTTTTTTCGTCCGCTTCGGATACGCCTGAAAGCGCGTATAAAATCATACCTTCCCCAAGAGCCGCGGGGGTATTGGGCATAATACGTATTGTGGGAATAGTAGCTTTTGCAAACGCTTGAATAGCGGAAATGGACAAGCCTGCCGCCATCGTAATAAGTACGACGTCCTTGTGTTTTGCCAATTCGCCCGAAATGGGAGAGATGGTTTCTTGCATGTTTTGCGGCTTTACGCCAAGCACGACGAATTTGCTCTCTTTGACAAGCTCGCTTGCCGTTAAAGCGGTAACGCCGAGCTCGTTCGCAAACTTTTCCGCTTTTTTATTATCGTAATCGCATACGGCGATTTTTTCGCCGCCGACTGTTTTCGAACAGGCGCGAACAAGCGCGCCGCCCATATTGCCGCAACCGATAAAGCCGAGTATGTATTTTGCCATAGTATTCTCCTTTTTAACAGAAGTGATGTGCCCTGCGGGCGTGATTTTTTGTTGTGAACGATAACGTTATTTTAAACATCTATGAAAGATAGAAAGACGTGCCGGCGGTGGCTCACCGCACTTGTCCGTTGCCTTTCACGATATATTTATACGAGCAAAGCTCTTCCAAGCCCATAGGACCTCTTGCGTGCAGTTTTTGGGTGGAAATTCCGATTTCGCAACCCTTGCCAAACTCGCCGCCGTCGGTGAAACGGGTGGAAGCGTTTACGTATACCGCAGCGCTGTCTACGCAAAGGGTAAACTTTTCCGCGTTTTCTTCCGTTTCCGTTACGATACAGTCGCTATGCCCCGTCGAGTGGTCGGCGATATGCGCAACCGCTTCGTCTGCGCTATCCACCACCTTTACGGCGAGGATATAGTCCAAAAACTCGGTGTCAAAATCGTTCTCGTTGGCTTTTATACCACCGATAACGCTATGTGCGCGTTCGTCCAAACGAAGCTCCACGGCAGGCAGTCCTTTTTCCGCGCGTTCGTCGCAAAGCCGTTTTTTGAGTAGGGGTAAAAATTCGTTTGCGATTGCTCTATGCACAAGACAAACTTCTTCGGCGTTGCAAACGGACGGACGGGAAGTTTTGGCGTTGTAGATAATATCGAGCGCCATATTTATTTTTGCGCTTGCGTCCACGTATACGTGGCAAATACCCGTTCCCGTTTGGATGCAGGGCACTTTTGCGTTTTCCACGCAAGAACGGATAAGCCCTGCGCCGCCGCGGGGGATGAGCGCGTCCACGTAGCCCACCGCCGTCATCAGCTCGTTCGCGCTTTGACGGGAAGTGTCTTCCACGATATTGATAAAGTTCTCGTCCAAACCGTTTTCCCGTAACACTTTGCGTAACAGTTTGATAATCGCCGCCGACGAATAATATGCGTCCTTTCCGCCGCGAAGCACGCACACGTTGCCGCTCTTAAAGCAGAGCGCCGCCGCGTCGGACGTGACGTTTGGACGGCTTTCGTAAATAATGCCGATAACCCCTAAGGGCACGGAAGTTTTGGTTACGCAAAGCCCATTGGGTAAAACGCGTTCTTCCAATTTCTTACCTACGGGGTCGGGAAGAGCCGCCACTTCGCGGATGCCGTTCGCCATACCGACGATACGCTTCTCGTCCAAACGCAGTCTGTCGAGCATTACGTCGGGGAGTACGCCTTTGGCGTTCGTTAAGTCGGTTTCGTTAGCGGAAAGAATTGCGTTCGAGCCTTTTTCGAGCGCGTCCGCCATTTGCATAAGCACGTCGTTTTTCTTTTCCGTCGTCAGCGTAGCCGCTTTTCTTGCCGCCGCCTTTGCGCCGATTAAAATTTCCTGTGTCGTTTTCATAATATTTGCTCCGTTTATGCGCTAAAAAATCTCGTGTATTTTCCCGATTTTCCGTCTACGATATCGTATAACGTTTCGGGGTTTTCGCCGTTCGCTATCACGGTGTCGCAGTTTGCTGTCGCGGCGATTTGCGCGGCGTGGAGTTTGGTTTTCATGCCTCCCGTGCCAAGCGAGCTGCCTTCGCCGCCGCCCAGGGCAAGCACCCAATCGGGCATACCGTGTACTTGTTGAATAAGCGAAGCGGTGTGGTCCTTATGGGGGTCTGCGGAATACAATCCGTCTACGTCGGACAGGATAACGAGCAGTTCCGCTTTCACGCTCACGGCGACGAGTGCCGAAAGGGTGTCGTTATCGCCCACCTTAATTTCTTCGGTGGCGATAGTATCGTTCTCGTTGATAATGGGCAGCACGTTAAGCTCTAACAGCCGTTTGATGGTATTGTTGAAATTCTCGTGCCTGTCTTGGGCTTGGAAGTCGGAGCCTGTGAGCAAAATTTGCGCGACGGTGTGGTTGTATTCGGTAAAAATTCTGTCATACGTATACATCAGTTCGCATTGTCCTACGGCGGCAGCCGCCTGCTTGGTAGGGATATCCGTCGGTTTTTTGTTAAGGGCGAGTTTTCCCACGCCCATACCGATTGCGCCCGAAGATACGAGAACCACTTCGTGTCCCGCATTTTTCAAATCGCTGATTACCTTGCACAGCTCGCCCGTGCGTTTGATATTCAGTTTGCCCGTGGCGTGCGCCAAGGTAGACGTACCCACTTTGATGACCAATCTCATTACAAATTCCTTTTCTCGATTTTGCAAAGCAAAATAAAAGATTTTTTCGATTATATATCAGTATAAACCATTTCACGCCGTTTGTCAAGTACGAAAGGGCGGGGGATAGTGAAAAATCACGCTTTTTTGCATAGGTTTCGGCGTAAGAACTCCTTTACTAGGGATAAATCGCCCGCAGAGCGGATATCGAGAACGCGAAAAGAGTCCAAGGCGAGCTTTTCTTCCCGTTTGCTCCCGTCGGCAAACGCAAATTCGCCGTATAAAGGTCGGTCTTTTCCCGTATACGAGTACGTGAGCGTACCCAACGAGCCTTGCGGTAATCCGCTTTTGGCGAGCGTATCGTTTGTGAGTACGATTAAATCGAGCTCTTCCGCGAGTTTATTGTCGTTATACTTATTTTTCATAAACAGCACTCCGTAGCGGAAACAGTTTGCGCGGATTTGGAAGAAAAAACCGCAAAATGTTTTCACGAAAATTTCGAAGAGTGAGAATTTTGCGATTATTCGAAAAATCTTTTGAAAAACTGTTTACAATCGAAGAAATTTATGGTATAATGATACTCGGTGGGAAAAGGAAAATTCTTACAAAAAAAGTATAGAAAATCCATAATCCACCGAAACTAAAACAAGAAAAAATTATCAAAGAAGGAGATATATTATGACCAACAATAAGAAAGTTCTTCAATTCGTGAAAGACTGTGAAGCGTTTGCTTGTCCCGACAAAGTGGTTTGGATTGACGGCAGCGACGCACAGAGAGACGCTTTGAGAGAAGAAGCTTGCGCTACGGGCGAGATGATTAAGCTCAACCAAGAAAAATTGCCCGGCTGTTACTATCACAGAACGGCTGAAAACGACGTTGCGCGTGTAGAAGACAGAACGTTCATTTGCTGCCAAAACGAAGAGGACGCGCTTCCCCACTCCATCGTTAAATGGAAGGCTCCCAAAGAAGCGTACGCTATGGTAAATGAAATTGCGAAAGGCGCGTACAAGGGCAGAACGATGTACGTTATTCCCTATTCGATGGGCGTAGTCGGCTCGCCTTTCTCGAAAATCGGTATTGAAATCACCGATTCCATCTACGTTGTTCTCAATATGATGATTATGACGCGCGTAGGCAAAATGTGCTTGGACGCGCTCGGCGCAGACGGCGATTTCGTAAAGGGCTTCCACGCAAAATGCAACGTAGACCCCGAAAAGAGATATATTATGCATTTCCCCGAAGACAACACGATTATTTCCGTGAACTCCGCTTACGGCGGCAACGTGCTTTTGGGTAAAAAGTGCTTCGCGCTCCGTATTGCAACCAACCTTGGCAGAAAGGAAGGCTGGATGGCAGAACACATGCTTATCCTTGGCGTAAAGCGTCCCCAAGACAAGGAAATGAAATACGTTGCGGCTGCGTTCCCTTCCGCTTGCGGTAAGACCAACCTTGCAATGTTGATTCCTCCCAAGCAGTACCTTGACGCAGGCTACGAAGTACAATGCGTAGGCGACGACATCGCTTGGATTCGCGTTGGCGAAGACGGCAGACTTTGGGCGGCGAACCCCGAAAACGGTTTCTTCGGCGTTGCGCCCGGCACGAACGAAAAATCCAACCCCAACGCATTGGCGGCAACGATGAAAGGTACGATTTTCACCAACGTAGCGCTCAATCCCGCGGATAACACCGTATGGTGGGAAAAGCTCACGAAGCAAGCTCCCGCAGAGCTTATCGATTGGACGGGTAAGCCTTGGACGCCCGATTGCGGACGCAACGCGGCGCATCCCAACTCCCGTTTCACCGCTCCTGCGGAAAACTGCCCTTGCATCTCGCCCGAATTCAATTCGAAAGCAGGCGTACCTTTGTCGGCAATCATCTTCGGCGGTAGAAGAGCAACGACGACGCCGCTCGTATATCAATCGAGAGATTGGAACCACGGTACGTTCGTAGGTACGATTATGTCTTCCGAAACGACGGCGGCTGCTACGGGTGCGGTTGGCGTACTCCGTCACGACCCTATGGCAATGAAGCCTTTCATGGGTTACTCGGTAGACCGTTACTTCCAGCATTGGATTGACATGGGTGCGAAAGTAGAAGAAAGCAAGCAACCCAAGATTTTCAACGTAAACTGGTTCCGTCAAGACGAAAACGGCAACTTTATGTGGCCGGGCTTCGGTGACAATATGCGCGTACTCGACTGGATTTTGGACCGTTGCGACGGTAAAGTGGAGGCTCGTGAAACGGCTATTGGTTACCTTCCTTACGCAAAGGATATCAACATTGAAAACTGCGACATCGACGCGGCTACGCTCGACAAGCTTTTGGAAGTTGACAAACAGCGTTGGGCGGCGGAAGCGGAAGAAATCACGACGTACTATGCGGATAACTTCGGCGATAAGATGCCCAAGGAAATCATGGATAACCTTGCCATTTTGAAAGCAAACTGCGCGAAATAATTTTCGATAACGGAAAACCCGTTGGGGCAAACCCAGCGGGTTTTTGCTTACGAGATGGGTCAAGGGACGGCGTTCCTTGCGGATTGTAAAGGCAGAGCCTTTACGCCTCGACGGCAGTCGCCGCCGAAAGGCGGAAAATAGCCCAAGAAAAGCAACCGCAGGTTGCGCTCGTGGCTTTGCCACGTACCGCCGATGGGCGGAGAGAGAATTAGTCTTTGGAAAACACTTCCTTTTGTAGTGGTATGATTCTATTATAATATAAAAACATTTTTGGGAGAAATTGAATTTAATTCAATTATTATTTTTGGGAGTGAAAAAATCATGAAAAAGATACTTATTTTATCGGGTAGCCCGAGAAAGGGCGGTAACTCGGATGTCTTATGCGACGAGTTTATGAAAGGCGCGCTCTCCACGGGCGCAAGCGTGGAAAAAATCCGCGTGGTGGAAAAGAAAATCGCGCCTTGTACGGGCTGTTATTTTTGCAAAAACAGCGGGGGTAGGTGCGCGTTGAACGACGATATGGGCGACGTTTTGCAAAAGATTTTGGACGCGGACGTGCTCGTATTGTCCAGCCCCGTATACTTTTATTCGATATGCGCGCAATTAAAAGCCGTGCTGGATAGGTGTGTGGCAAGGTGGACGGAGATTGCCAATAAACAGCTGTATTATATTATGACGGCGGCGGAAGACGACGAAGACACGATGGACGGAACGCTCGCTTGTTTCCGCGGCTTTGCTATGTGCATAGACGGCTACGAAGAAAAGGGCGTATTGTACGGTAAGGGCGTTTATGAAAAGGGCGACGTTTTACGCCGTCCCGAACTTATGCAAATCGCTTACGAAATGGGCGAGTCCGCAGGCTTCTGATTTTTTTACTTACGGTTACAAATTTTTTATTTATACGCAAAGGCAACGGTGTACAACCGTTGCTTTTTGATTGCAACGTAGCTTTGTGAAAAATACATAGACAAATTGTGCTTTGATATATCAAAATAGTTGACTTTATTTAAAAAATTATATACAATAACACCGAAAGAAAATGTAAGAAAAATGAAATATCACGAAAATTTGAAAATCAGCATATAATATAAGAGTGCATTTTGGCTATATTTTGCATATAGTCTTAACGACACAAAGAAGGAGTAATATGTATACTGTAAACGATTTATTCGATTTGTCGCACACGATAGCAAAAGAGTATCTTTCCAAATACGTGTACCCTTGGGAGGCGCTTGGCGGTATCAAGGCGTTTATCGTCGAGCTTGGCAAAAGCTTGGATAAGGCGGAGTATGACCAGATAAGCGAGCAAGTATGGGTACATAAAGACGCGAAAATTGCGCCTACGGCGTATTTAGGAGCCCCTTGTATCATCGGCGAAGATACGGAAGTACGGCACGGCGCGTTTATTCGAGGCGGCGCGCTTGTAGGGAAAAATTGCGTGGTGGGGAACTCGGTGGAGCTGAAAAACGTGATTTTATTCGATAACGTCCAAACGCCGCACTACAATTACGTAGGGGACAGTATTTTAGGATATAAGGCGCATATGGGCGCGGGGTCGATAACGTCTAATGTGAAATCGGACAAAACGCCCGTGGTTATCAAGGACGGGGAAGAACGAAAAGAAACGGGATTGAAAAAAGTGGGCGCGTTTTTGGGCGATAACGTAGAAGTGGGTTGTAACAGCGTACTTAATCCCGGTACGGTCATTGGGCGAAACAGCAACGTATATCCGCTCTCTTGCGTCCGCGGAACGGTTAAAGCGAACGGCATATATAAGAAACGGGGCGATATCGTTGAGAAAAGATAAAAGGGGGTTGTTGTTATGGGTAAGTATTTCGGGACGGACGGATTTCGCGGTGAAGCGAACGGCAATTTGACGGCGGAGCATGCCTTTCGTATCGGGCGGTTTTTGGGCTATTATTTGGGCAAGAAAAAGGGCGAGCGTGCGAAAGTCGTTATCGGAAAAGATACGCGTCGTTCGGGGTATATGTTCGAATACGCTTTGGCGGGCGGTTTGGTATCGTCGGGCGCGGACGCATATTTGTTACACGTAACGACGACGCCGTCGGTGGCGTACGTTACGAGAACGGACGGGTTTGACGCAGGCGTGATGATTTCTGCCAGTCATAATTCCTTTTACGATAACGGGATTAAGCTGTTCAACGAACACGGCGAGAAGATGGACGAAAGCACGATAACGCTCATTGAAAACGACCTTGATAAAATCACGGCGGACGGGAGCGAGTATTGTGAACCGCCTTACGCCACGGGCGAAAATATCGGTAGGACGGTAGATTACGTGGCGGGTAGAAACCGTTACGTAGGGTATTTGATTTCGCTCGGCGTGTACAGTTTCAAGGGTATAAAAGTGGGCTTGGACTGCGCCAACGGCAGCGCTTGGAATATTGCAAAAACGGTGTTCGACGCGCTGGGCGCAAAGACGTACGTTACGGGCGTAGAGCCGGACGGCACGAACATCAACCGCGCGGTAGGCTCGACGCATATAGAAAATTTGCAAAAATTCGTGGTGGATAACGGTTTGGACGTGGGATTTGCCTACGACGGCGACGCGGATAGATGCCTTTGCGTGGACGACAAGGGAAACCTTGTCGACGGCGACCAAATTATGTACTTGTACGGAAGATACTTACACGAGCGCGGAAAGCTGTTACATAATACGGTGGTAACGACGGTAATGTCCAACTTCGGTTTGTATAAAGCGTTCGACGAAATCGGTATTTTGTATGAAAAAACGCCCGTGGGCGATAAATACGTATACGAGCGTATGGCAAGCGGCGGATTTTCGCTGGGCGGCGAGCAGTCGGGGCATATTATTTTTTCCAAGTACGCCACGACGGGCGACGGCATTTTGACGAGTTTGAAGATAATGCAGGCGATGATAGATAAAAAGAGTACGTTATCGCAGCTTGTCGCGCCGATGAAGGTATATCCGCAGGTTTTGAAGAACGTACGGGTAAAAGACAAAAAGCAAGCGAGAGAAGACAAAGACGTTTGCGCGGCGGTGGAAAAAGTGGCGAAAGCGCTTGGAGATAGCGGTAGGGTATTGGTGCGCGAATCGGGTACAGAGCCGCTTATCCGCGTGATGGTGGAAGCGGAGAGCGAAGAAATTTGCCAAAGCTACGTCGACGAAATTCTTGCCGTGATTGAAGCGAAGGGACATAAGAATTAGTGAGAGTGAAAAAACGGACGGTGAAACCGTCCGTTTTCGTTTTATAATTGTGGGGGGCGAACTGTATTCGCCCCTACAATCATAAAGATAACCGCCCCGACGTCTTTGCGACACCGAGGCGGTTACCTATATGATAAGGGGGAAAATGATGAGCTTTTTATGTCGGTTTCCACAACCGATTTACAAGTATATTCTATCACGAAAAATTGGAAAAGTAAAGAAAAAATCTTAAAATTTTTTAATTTATTAAAAAGATATACTATGTAGCAAAAAATGATAATTTGGAACATTTTTCATTTTTATTTATGTGCTATTGTAAAAAAATCACATAATACGGCAAAGGAAACAGCATAAAACGACGGAAACGAGATAAGAAAAGACGGCGATAACCAGCGCAAGCGTTAGTTTTTTTCGCTTTAATCCCGCAAAGTACACGGCGCCGATATAGAAGATGGTTTCCGAAGAACCGTAAGCAACGCAGGCGCACCGCGCGGCGTAACTGTCTACGCCGTAGTTTTCGAGTATGTCGGTTAAAACGGCGATGGAACCGCTGCCCGACAGCGGTTTCATAAACACCAGCGGCGCGATTTCTCCCGGTATGCCCACCGCTTCAAAACACGGCGCAATCCACTCGGAGAATTTAGCGGAGAGACCGCTCACGTCTAAAAGCTTGGTCAGCATAGTAACGGCGGCGATATAGGGGAATATTGATAAAATCAACGGGATAGCCCCTTTTACGCCTTCGGTAAAACTCTCGTATACTTTTACTTTTCGAAAGAGCGCGAAGATAAAGGAAGCCAAAAAAAGCAGGGGGATAAGCAAAGAGAGAAACTTCATACGGCAGCGTTAACCCCCTTACTGTGGCGGATAAAATCGACGTTATCGCGTTGCTTTTTTGGGGGTATAAGCAACCTTGTAAGGACTACGGCAAGGATTGTGGAAAAAGCGGTGGTAATCAGCGTAGGGATAACAATATCGGTAGGGGCGGCGCTTTGCATAGCTACGCGTACGCCGATAATGGACGTGGGGATAAGCTGTATCGACGTGGCGTTGAGCGCAAACAGCATCGATGAAGCGTATTCTGCATGCGGCGATTTGTCCAAGAGTTGCGCCGCCTTTATCCCGTACGGCGTCGCCGCGCCCGAGATACCGAGCAAATTGACGGAAAGATTCATAGAAATCGCGTCGAGCGTTTGCATATCGTCTGTTTTGAATAATTTTTTGGCGAGCGGTTTCAACAGTTTCGAAACGCCGCGGGAAACGCCGCTGTCTTCCCACACTTTCATTAAGCCGAGCCAAACGGAATAGGTGGCGAGTAAGGAAATGCAAATACTGCCGCTTCTGGACGCGCCGTCCAAAAGTGCCGAAAGGAAATTTTCAGGCGAAATAAAAAGGAGAATCAGCGTCGATAATAAAAACACACAGGTAAACAGGATATTCATAAGCTAAATATATGCGGCGTAGGGCGCGTATTATGCAAAACGCGCTCGGCAATCGGTGTAAAAACGTTTTACTTTTCTTATGAAAAGTAGTATAATAGGGAAGAACAAAGCAAAAGGGAGTAAAGGTATGGCAAAAACACCTTATTACATTACGACGGCGATAGCCTACACGTCGGGCAAGCCGCATATCGGAAATACGTACGAAGCGGTGCTTGCGGACGCAATAGCGCGTTTCAAACGCAAAGAAGGCTACGACGTATTTTTCCAAACGGGCACGGACGAGCACGGTCAAAAAATTCAGGAAAAAGCAGCTGCGGCAGGCGTTACGCCGCAGGCGTTCGTTGATAACGTCGCGGGCGAAATCCAAGGCATTTGGGATTTGGTGGGTACGTCTTACGATAAATTTATGCGTACGACGGATAAAGACCACGTAAAACAAGTGTCCAAAATCTTCAAAAAATTCTACGACCAAGGGGATATCTATAAGGGTTACTACGAAGGTATGTACTGTACGCCTTGCGAAAGCTTTTGGACGGAAAGCCAGCTCGTAGACGGCAAGTGCCCCGATTGCGGACGGGACGTAAAGCCTGCCAAAGAAGAAGCGTATTTCTTTAAAATGGGCAAGTATGCGGACAGACTTATCGAACATATCAATACCCATCCGGAATTTATTCAGCCCGTCTCCCGTAAAAACGAGATGATGAACAACTTTTTGCTTAAAGGCTTGCAGGATTTGTGCGTATCCCGTACTTCGTTTACTTGGGGCGTTCCCGTGGAATTCGATTCCCGTCACGTAGTGTACGTATGGTTGGACGCGCTTACCAACTATATTACGGGTATCGGTTTCGACGCGGACGGCAATCACGGCGAGCGCTACAAAAAGTATTGGCCCGCGGATTTGCATCTTATCGGCAAGGATATCTTGCGTTTCCACACCATCTATTGGCCCATTTTCCTGATGGCGTTGGGCGAACCGCTCCCCAAACAGGTATTCGGACATCCTTGGCTGTTGCAGGGCGACGGTAAGATGAGCAAATCGAAAGGGAACGTTATCTATGCGGACGATTTGGCGCGCCTTTTCGGCGTAGACGCCGTGCGCTATTTCGTGTTGCACGAAATGCCGTTCGATAACGACGGACAAATCACGTGGGAGCTTGTGGCGGAGCGGTTTAATACCGACCTTGCCAACGTGCTTGGCAACCTTGTCAGCCGTACGGTGGCGATGATAGAAAAATACTTCGGCGGCACGGTGGTAAGAAGCGAAAAGGCAAACGAAGAAGACCCTGATAGCGAATTCAAAGCCACCGTATCGGGGGTATCGGCAAAGGTAAAGGCGAAAGCGGACGAACTGCGCATTGCGGACGCGATTTCCGAAATTTTCACGTTGTTTAGAAGAGCGAACAAATATATTGACGAAACGATGCCTTGGGCGCTTGCGAAAGACGAGAGCAAGAAAGCGCGTCTTAACGACGTATTGTATAACCTTGCGGAAGCCATCCAAATGGGCGCGTCGTTGCTTGATAGCTTTATGCCGGAAACGAGCGCAAAGATATTTACGGCGTTCGGGGGAGAGAGCAGAACGCTTGAAGCGTGCGAAAGCTTCGGCGCAAGAGAAAGCGTAACGGTAACGGCGATTCCGCCGTTGTTTGCGCGTATCGATTTCAAGACGCTTGCACCCGAAATCGAAAAAATCCGTCAGGCGCAAATCGCGGCGTTCGAAAAGCCTGCGGAAGCAAAAGAAGAGAAAAAGCAGGAAAAGGAAGAAGAGAAAGTGGATACGATTACGATTGACGATTTTGCAAAAGTACAGCTTCGAGTAGGCGAGATTATCGCTTGCGAAAAAGTTCCCAAATCGTCCAAGCTCTTGCACGAAACGGTAAAATTCGGCGACGAAATCCGTTCGGTAGTATCGGGGATAGCGAAACACTATACGCCCGAAGAAATGGTGGGTAAAAAGGTGGTATTCGTTACCAACCTTGCGCCGAGAACGGTATGCGGCGTGCTTTCCGAAGGTATGATTTTGGCGGCGGAAGACGAAGACGGAACGCTGTCGCTCGTCGTACCCGATAAAGCGGAGCTTAAAAGCGGCGCGAATTTAGGCTAATTATGTTTATCGACGCGCATTGTCATATCACAGGCGACGAGTTCGAAGAAATAGGCGGCGTAGACGGCGTATTAAAACGCGCGAAAGAACACGGCGTAAGCAAAATCGTATGCAGCGGCTTCGATTTGGCTTCGTCCAAACGGGCGGCGGAGCTTGCCGAGAAATACGAAGAAGTATATTTTTGCGCGGGCTTTCATCCGAGCGAACTGCATAAATACCGCGAAGGGGATTTGGACGAAATAGCCGAGCTTTGCAAGCGCCCGAAATGCGTTGCGCTGGGGGAAATCGGGCTTGATTACCATTTCGACGACAATCCCCCCAAGGACACGCAAAGGGAGCTGTTTGTTCGCCAGCTTATTTTGGCGGACGAGCTTGGTTTACCCGTCGTCTTGCACAGTCGCGACGCGGCGGCGGAAACGCTGGAAATTTTAGAAACGCGTCGTAATCTTTTGAAAAAGAGCGGACTTATGCACTGCTATTCGTATTCTCCCGAAATGGCGGAACGCTTTTTGGAATTGGGCTTGTACTTTTCCTTTGGCGGCCCGTCCACGTTCAAGAACGCGAAAAAGGTATGGGAGAGTATTCAACGAATCCCTGCTCACCGCCTTTTATCGGAAACGGATTGTCCGTATTTAACGCCCGTGCCTTTTCGTGGGGAGTTCCCCAACGAGCCGAAAAACGTGAAATACGTCGCCGAACGGATAGGCGAGCTGAAAGGTATGACGGTGGACGAAACGGCGAAACAAATAGAAATCAATGTAAAAACTCTGTTTTTCAAGATGAAAGACAGATAAAGGATAACAAAATGGAAGAGAATAAAAATATTCCCCCGAAAACGCTTAACGGCGCGAATGCGGTCAACAACGTCAATGCCGCAAACGGCGGACGTCGCAGACGCAAGAAAAAGCATAAGAGTGGCGGTGGGAACAATCAACCCCAACAAAACGCGCAAAATCAACAAGCGCAACAAACGCAACAAAAAGCGCAACAGGCGCAAAATACTCCCAAGCAAAATAACCAAGGGAACAAGAATAAACAACAAAACCAAAGCAAGAACAAGCCACAAAACCAAAACAAGGACGAAAACCGCAAGGATACGTACGCGTATGTTTTGGACGGCAACTTGTATATCAATTTGACGAATAAATGCTCGAACGGCTGCGATTTTTGCGTACGGAACGAGCGCACGAGCTATTACGGGCATTATTTATGGCTCAAACACGGCGAGCCGAGCGCGGAGAAAGTGATAGCCGCGGTCAACGCTTTGGGGGATATTACGAAATTCAAGGAAGCGGTATTTTGCGGTTTTGGCGAACCCACGTACAAGGTGGAAGAAATGCTTGCGCTTTGCGATTATTTCCACGGTAAGGGCTTAAAAACGCGATTGAATACGAACGGGCAAGGCAACCTTATCAATAAACGGGATATCGTACCCGATTTGAAGGGGAAAATCGATTTGGTCAACATTTCGCTGAACGCGTCTTGCGCGGAGAAATATCAAAAAATTTGCCGCTCGCAGTTTAGAGAATTGGCGTTCGACGCGATTATCGAATTTGCAAGGGTATGCAAACGCAACGGCGTAGCGTGTCGGTTTTCGATAGTCGATTGTATCGGGGAAGAAGAAGTGGAAGCGTGCAAAAAGCTCGCCCACAGCGTGAATATCCCGTTGTATATCCGCGATTATATCACCGACTCCTAAGCGGTGAGCCACCGCTGGCAAGTTTTTCCATCTTTCGGTATCGCTTAGATGTAACGGTATTATAGACGAGGAGTCAAGAGGCATAGTCTCTTGCGGATTGTAAAGGCGGAGTCTTTACGACACTCTGTCAAGAGCCGC
Source organism: Clostridia bacterium (assembly GCA_017473605.1). Classification (GTDB taxonomy): domain Bacteria; phylum Bacillota; class Clostridia; order Christensenellales; family Borkfalkiaceae; genus Scatosoma. The sequence continues at coordinate 36,637 of JAFUKM010000007.1, forward strand.
CGATAGGCGGAATATAGCCTTCCCAAAAGCAAAACGCAGTTTTGCGTTATAACGCCGTTAGGCGTTTAATATTTCACGAAATACTAATTCCATAATAAATAACAGGAAATCAGCTATGCAAGACCTTCGTTCCGTGTTGCAAAAGCACGGCTTTCAATTCAAAAAGCAGTTCGGACAGAACTTCATATCGGATACCAACCTGCTTTCGTCAATCGTCACGGCGTCGGGGATAGATAAGGATACGACGGTGGTGGAAATCGGTTGCGGGGCGGGTACGCTCACACGCGCGATAGCCGAGCAAGCGAAAAAGGTATACGCCTTCGACGTGGATAAAGATTTGCAGCCCGTTTTGGCGGAAACGCTGTCGGGCTTGGATAATGTGGAAGTCATTTTCCGCGATTTCAATAAAATCGATTTGAAAGCGTTTGAGGAAGAAATCGGGGAATACACGGTGGTGGCGAATTTACCCTATTATATTACGACGCCGCTTGTTACCAAACTCTTGGAAGAAGGGGAGAAGGTGCAGGGGCTTTCGATAATGGTGCAGGAAGAAGTGGCGGAGCGTTTTTGCGCAAAGGAAGACACGCCCGAGTACGGCGCGATAACGGCAGGGATAGCGTTAAAGGGTAGCGCGAAAATCGTGAAAAGAGTATCGAGAAATCTCTTTTATCCCCGTCCCAACGTCGATTCTGCGGTGGTGAAAATCACGTTCGAGCGTGGGCGGATTTCAGTAAAGAGCGAAAAGGCGTACCGCCAAACGGTAAAATGCGCCTTTCTCAATCGGAGAAAGACGTTGGAAAACAATATCGTCAATTATTTCAAAACGGATAGAGAAAAGGCAAAAACGGTGCTTGAAAAAGCAGGCGTAGCGGAAAAGGCGCGCGGAGAAACGTTATCGCCAGAAAGACTTGCGTTGCTTTCGGACACATTGATAGAAGAAGGCTTGTTACAATAAGAAAAACGGCGTACGCAAATTGCGTACGCCGTTTTTTTACGCTCAAATCAATAAAAACAATCCGCAGGCAAGCCCCACGAAAATACCGCCGATAAGGTCGGTGGGGTAATGTAACCCAAGCGCGAAACGGATAAAACAAAGGATAAGCCCAAGCGGCATTAAAGCGATACCTGCCCATGCCAAATACGGTAAAAATACGCTGGCAATGACGAACGCGCAAGCTACGTGTCGGCTGGGGAAAGACTCTTTATCCTTGCTTTTTTTATGCAAAATCGGGTCGATATTCGCGCCGTGTTCGCTATATGGGCGCGGACGGTTTATAAGCACGCGTAAAACGCTTACGACAAGTAGACAAAAGGCAGGGATAGCGAAAATTTTAATAATATCCTTTGTGCCGAATAAGAAAAAGGAAGCGATACAAAGCGCGAAATAGGCAAGGAAAAACGTCCCCGTAACCAAGTGATTGGAAAGGAGCAAGCATTTTTTTGCGATAGGTCGGGCGTTAAAAAACGCCGCCGTTTTTTCGTAAGCGGATTTGTACGTCATAGTATCAGTATAGCATAAAAACACAAGAATATCAAGCAAAAAGAAAGCCTTTCGGAGGGGGTATCCGAAAGGCTTTTCCGACGGCAAAAGACTTACGCCTTTTGCGCGTCTGAAATGATTTTATCGACGAGATTGAACGGTACTTCTTCATACCCAAGGAATTCGGAAACGAACTTACCGCTGCCGCGCGTAAGCGAACGCAATTCCATCGTATATTCCATAATTTCCGCCAAAGGCACTTCCGCGGTAATAATCGAGTTCTTGCCTTCCGCGTCCGTACCCATAATACGTCCCCTGCGCTTGTTGATATCCCCCATAACGTCGCCGAGATAATCGGAAGGGATAGCAATCTTCAAACGCTGAATCGGCTCTAAAAGTACGGGTTTGGCGTTCTTCAAGCCTTCTTTATAGGCAATCGCCGCCGCCATTTTAAACGAGAGTTCGTTGGAATCGACGTCGTGATAGCTGCCGTCGTAAAGCACGGCTTTCACGCCTACAACGGGATAGCCTGCCAACGGGCCGTTCGCCAGGCACTCGCGCAAGCCTTTTTCGACTGCGGGGAAGTAGTTTTTCGGTACGGCGCCGCCCACCACTTCTTCATCGAATACGAAATCTTCTTCGCAAGGGGAGAAACGGATTTTCACGTGTCCGTATTGTCCGTGTCCGCCCGATTGTTTCTTGTGTTTGCCTTCCGCGTCCGCATTGCCGCGGATGGTTTCGCGGTACGCCACGCGCGGCGAAGAGAGCTTGATGTCCACGCCGTAACGCGCCTTTACTTTCTTCACGAGCATTTCCAGTTGTACGTCGCCTTGACCGCCAAGGAGCAATTCGCCCGTTTCCGTGTTCTTTTCCACGGAGAAAGTATAATCTTCTTCGGCAAGCTTCGCAAGCCCTGCGAAAATCTTATCTTCTTCGCCTTTCTTTTCCGCGCTCACCGCCATAAACAGGGTGGGCTTGGGGAAATGGATAGGGGTAAAGCGCACTTTTGCGTTGATATCGCAAAGCGTGTCGCCCGTGTTGGTATTGCCGAGTTTGTTTACCGCGCCGATATCGCCCGCGCCGAGTTCGTCCACGGGTTCCATCTTCTTGCCGCGAAGCAGGTATACTTGCCCGATACGTTCTTCGCACTCGGTATTCGAGTTCCAAACGGTAGAGCCGCTTTTCAGCGTTCCGCGGAAGCTCTTAATATAGGAAAGCTTGCCCGAGAAGGGGTCGATAACGGTTTTGAATACTTGCGCGGCGAACGGCGCGTCTTCCAAGGTACGGAGCGACATCATCTTATCCGTTTGCAAATCTTCCGCCATCGTGTTCAAGCGTTCGCGCGCTTGGGGCATATAGGTAACGATTTCGTTCAAAAGGTTGATAACGCCGCGGTTTTGAAGCGCCGAGCCTGCCATAACGGGAATCGTATTAACGGAAGCGATACCCATACGAATACCGCGTATCGTTTCTTCGCGAGTCAAATCGCCCGTTTCGAAATATTTATCGAGTAAGATTTCGTCGTTTTCGGCAGCCGTTTCCATAAGGCTTTGTTTCATTTCTTCCACGGCGCCTTTCATATCGTCGGGGATAGGAATTTCCTGCGGTCCGCCTTCCTTAAATAAATACGCGCGTTCTTGCAAAGCGTTGATACAGCCCTGCATCTTGCCGTTTTCCATAATAGGAATTTGAATAGGGGCAAGTTTCCCCGCATATTTCGCGCGGAGCGCGGCAACCGTACCCAAATAATCGGCGTTTTCCTTATCCATACCGTTGATGAAGATAATCAGCGGTTTACCGAGTTTTAAGCAATAATCGACGATAGATTCTGCGCCGATAGGCAAAACGCCGTTAGCGCCGATAACGAGAAGCGCCCCGCCGGCAGCGCGTAAACCTTCGCTTCGTTCGCCTTCGAAATCGTAATAACCGGGCAAATCGAGCAAGTTCACTTTTACGTCTTTCCAAACGAGATGAGAAGCGGACGTATAGATAGACATTTTTTTCGCTTTTTCCAAGTCGTCGTAATCGGAAACGGTAGTGCCGTCGAGCACTTTCCCCATACGGTCAATCGCGCCGCCGTTGAAGAGCATAGCTTCGCAAAGAGTCGTTTTTCCTTCGCCGCTATGGCCCACGATGGCAATGTTACGGATGTTTTCGCCTTGAAATTTCATAAAATAATACCCCCAAGTTTTGGTCTAAATGTTCTTTTGCAACGAAAAATCGTATATTCGATGAAAAGTTTTAACTATTATAATATAAATCGTAACAAAATTCAAGGGGTTTTGGAAAAAAAGTCCTGTATCCTCGGAAAAAAATATTAAACTTGAAATTCCATAAGCTCAAAAGCGAGCCAAAACCCCGTTTTAAATCCGTTAAAGTACGCGCGTTCCAAGAGCAAGCCCATAAACCCGCTCTCGGCGATGTAGTAATTGTCAAAAAGGTTGTGTTGTTGTTCGGAGAAAGTGTTTTCGAGTTCTTCGTGCGCCTTTGCCATATCGCGATACTCTGTGGTGTTAAAGAACTCTTTTGTGGACTTGTCGGCTTCGCCGAAATTCCCGTGGTATAAATGGTGTAAGATGTTTTTAGAATTGTTCATAGTAACTCCTTTTAATATTTGGGGTTAAGGGGCATAGTCCCTTATGGGGTGTAGGGGCAACGCCCTTACGACGCTCTGTCAAGAGCCGCCGTTCGGCGGAAGCAGCCCTAATAAAGAAAAGCGGAGCTTTTCGCCTTTCGCCCTTTGGGCGATTTTGCGGTAAACGCATAGACAAAAATATTAATCCTCCACAAATATGTGGTAAAAATATTATAATCCACAAAAATGTGGAAGTCAAGCATTTTCAACAAATTTGTGGTAAAATTATTTTTAAGGAGTGAAATGTATGAACTACGGAGATGCAAGGAGAAAAAATTATGATTACGTTAGTGGAAATATCCAATAAAATAGCGGAAGCAATCAAGCAAAGTGGTTTAACGCAAGCGTTAATTGCCGAAAAGATAGGCGTTCGTCAACAACAAATTTCAAGCTATATAAAAGGAAAAACGTTGCCTGCATTGGATACGCTTGCCAATCTTTGTAAAGTGTTGGAATTGGACGCAAACGATATTTTATGTTTATCTAAATAAGGGAGATAAGCTTATGAACTACGGAGATGCAATGAAACAACAACGGCTTGCGTGTGGTAAAAGCCTTTTGCAGGTAGAAAAAGACACGGGGATATCCAATCAAAACCTTTCCAGATGGGAAAGAAACGAAGTATTGCCGAATATTCACGCTTGCGTAAAGCTGGCGCAATATTATAAAATAACCATAGAAGAATTGATAGGGATATAATAGACTATGTTTTATCGTTTTTCGCCCCTTGGGCGATTGCGCGGTAATACCGCGTAGGCGCAACCTACGGTTGCTTATTATGGGGCTATACTTTCGCCTTTCGGCGACGACTGCCGTCGAGGCGTAAGGGCGTTGCCCTTACAACCCACAAGGAACTGTGTTCCTTGACCTGAAACGGTTATTTTTCGCAAGAAAAATATTTTGGGTTGACAATCGGGAAAGAAAGTCGTATAATACAGCTATGGAAGAAAGAATTTATTTTGATTACGCGGCAACAACGCCGCTCGATAAACGGGTGTTGGATAAAATGACGCCCTATTTGACCGATTGCTTCGGCAACGCCGATTCTCCGCACGCTTACGGGCGGAAAGCAATGGGCGCGGTGGACGAAGCGCGCAGTATCGTGGCAAGGCTTATCCATGCAAACGAAAACGAGATTTATTTCACTTCGGGCGGTACGGAAGCGGATAATTGGGCGCTGATTGGCGGCGCGCGCGCAAAACGCAAGGAAGGCAGGGACGAAATCGTCCTTTCGGCTATCGAACACCACGCCGTGTTGTCTGCGGCGGAACGCTTGGAAAAGGAAGGCTTCGCCGTGCGCTATTTGCCTGTAAACGCAGGGGGTATGGTCGAGATTGGCGAGATAGAAAAAGCCGTTTCCGATAAAACGGCAATCGTTGCGCTGATGGCGGCAAATAACGAAACGGGCGTGCTGCAACCGATAGCATACGCGGAAAAAATCGCGCATAAACACGGCGCGCTGTTCTTTACCGACGCCGTACAGTACGCGCCGTATAAGAAAATAGACGTGAAAGAAATGAACGCGGATATGCTCGCTTTTTCGGGACATAAATTTTACGGACCGAAAGGGGTAGGCGTGCTGTATATCAAAAACGGCGTTAAGGTGGAAAAACTCATCGGCGGCGGAGAACAGGAACGCGGCTTACGCGGCGGTACGCTTAACGTGGCGGCAATCGTCGGGCTTGCCAAGGCGTACGAACTCGCTTGTCTTGAAATGGACGAAAACGGTAAAAAACTGTCGGCGTTGGCTTCTTCGTTTATCGACAAACTCGCCTCCGTCGGGGGGATAACGCGCAACGGCGCGGGGGATAATGCGTTACCGTCGGTGGTAAACGTGCGTATTCAAGGCGTGGAAAATACAACGTTTTTGTTCAATATGGATTTGCAGGGTGTGTGTTTGGCGGCAGGGAGCGCTTGCGCCAGCGCGTCGGTAAAGCCCAGCCACGTGTTGACGGCGATGGGATTGGACGAAAAACGGGCGAAAGAGAGCGTGCGTTTCAGCTTTGGGAAATATACCACGGAAGAAGAAATAGAGCGCGGCGCGGCTTGCGCAAAGAAGATTATCAACAAACTCCGCGGATAAGATTGGCAAAAAAATCAAGAAAAAAACGGAAAAATATCCCCGTGAATTGTTTACTAATCGCGCGGAATATGTTATAATACAAATAGGATAAAAATCGGAGGTAAAATTATGGCACACGTTATTACGGACGAATGCTTGGCTTGCGGCGCTTGCGAAGATACCTGCCCTGTTGGAGCGATTTCTTTGGGCGATAAGGGTATTTACGTAATCAATGACGAATGCGTTGATTGCGGAGCTTGCGAAGACGGATGCCCCGTTGGCGCAATCAAAGCGGAATAATCCCGATTGTAAAAGAGAAAAACGCCGACTTTTGTCGGCGTTTTTTCATGCCGAAAAGCCCCGAACGGCAAAACCGTTCGGGGCGGCGCGATTATTCGCCCGTTACGTCCGCGATTTCCGCAAACGTTTCAGGGCAGTCGCACACGGTTTTTACTCGGTTGAGATAATTGCGAGCCCAATTTGCAAGGCTCGTCGATTTTTTAATCAAACCGAGCGCCAGCTTTTCGATAAGCCCCACGAAAAAGGGTACGACGTAGCCGACAAGACGCAACAACTTTAACAATTTGGCTTTCATAAACAAAATCTCCTTTCCGAAAATAGTTTTTTGCCGAAAAAGCGTTTGCGTCGCGGTGGAAGAGAAACGTGGAGAGACGCCCGTTTCGCCGTCCGTTGCGCTGGTATTATAGCATAGAAAAATCGCTTGTCAATCCCACACTTTCACTTTTTTTATAAAAAAGTTGAAAAAATTTCGTTACGGGGAATCGAAACGGAAAAGAAACTTGACTTTTCTCCGTCAATGCGGTATAATGATAGATAACGGAGAACAGTATGATTATTTTGGGTATCGACCCGGGGCTGGCAACGCTCGGATACGGGGTAATTGAAAAGGACGAACGCGGAAACACGCGCGCGATAGATTGCGGCGTGGTAACGACGCCCAAAGAAGAAGGCTTGCCCGTGCGTTTGGCGCAGCTCGAAGAAGGGTTGCAGCGTATTTTGGAAAAATACAACCCCGACGAGATAGCGATGGAAGAGCTGTTCTTTTCCAAGAACATCACGACGGGTATCGCGGTAGCCCACGCAAGGGGCGTGGCGCTCCTTACCTGCGTAAAGCGTTGCGGAAAGCTGTACGAATACACGCCTATGCAAATCAAACAGGCGATAACGGGCTACGGCAACGCGGATAAAAAGCAAATGCAATCGGTGGTGGCGTCGCTGTTGAAATTGAAAAAAATTCCCAAACCCGACGACGCGGCGGACGCGCTGGGCGTGGCGCTGTGTCACGCGTTTACCAACCGTTTCGGCGAACTGTTCGCCGTGGGGAATATGACGAGAACGAAAGGCAAGAATACGAGCGGCGATATGGGCGCGCAGCTGATAGCGGAAGCAGAACGCCGTAGAGCGGCGAAAATCGCGCAAGCGCGCGCAAAACAAGCGGAGAAGAAGGGAGAAGAACAATGATAGCGTATTTAAGGGGCAGAGTTTTGGCGGTAACGGCGGAAACGGCGATAGTGGACGTCAACGGAATCGGTTACGAAATTTACTGTTCGGGCGGTGCGTTTCGGAAAATCACGGTAGGCGAAATTGCGGAACTGTACACGTATTTGCAGGTAAAAGAAGACGGCGTTACGCTGTTCGGCTTTGAAAGTCCGAGAGAAAAGGAGCTGTTTTTGAAAGTAACTTCCGTTTCGGGCGTAGGTCCGAAATTGGGTATATCGGTTTTGACGGGCATGAGCGCGGACGAACTGACGACGGCGATAGCGACGGCGGACGTAAAACGGCTTTCGGCGGCGAAAGGTATGGGCAAAAAGACGGCGGAGAAAATCGTACTCGAATTACACGGCAAAATTTCGGCGGCGGAAGTAATGAGCGCGTCCGAAGACGCGTTCACGGCGAAACTGCACGCGGCGGCAATGCCTGTCAATGCGCAGGACGAAGAAGCGGTGTCGGCGCTGATGGGCTTGGGCTTTACGAAAAACGAGAGCGTTCAAGCGGTGCAACGCGCAAGGGAAAGCGGCGCGAAAAATACCGAAGAAATTATCAGAAAAGCGTTGCAATCAAGCTTTTAACGGTGGAAGAAAATGTTTGAAAACGAAGATTTTATCGACGAAAATTTAACGGTAGCGTCCAAGACGGAATACGACTATGAAGAAAACGTACTCCGTCCCAAAACGATGTCCGATTACGTCGGTCAGCAAAAGGTAAAGGAAAATTTAAGCGTATACATTGCGGCGGCGAAATCGCGGGGGGAAGCGCTCGACCACGTGCTTTTGTACGGTCCGCCGGGGCTTGGCAAAACCACGCTTTCGCATATTATCGCAAGCGAGATGGGCGCGTCGATTAAGATGACGAGCGGTCCTGCGATAGAACGTAGCGGCGATTTGGCGGCGATACTTACAAACTTAAACGAAGGGGACGTGCTGTTTATCGACGAAATCCACCGCTTACACCGTTCGGTAGAAGAAATGCTGTATTCGGCGATGGAAGATTACGCGCTGGATATCATTGTGGGCAAAGGACCGTCCGCGCGGAATATCCGTTTCACGTTGAACAAATTTACGCTTGTGGGTGCTACGACGAAAATCGGTATGCTTGCGCCGCCTTTGCGCGATAGATTCGGGATTATCAACCGTTTGGAAATGTATAGCCCCGAAGAATTGCAGGACATTGTTACGCGTTCGGCAAAGGCGCTCGATATTGCGATTGATAAAGCGGGCGCGGCGGAAATCGCGCGGCGTAGCCGCGGCACGCCCCGTATTGCCAATCGGCTGTTGAAACGGGTACGCGATTTCTCGGCGGTAAAGGGCAGCGCGGAGATTACGGCGGAAGACGCCGATTTCGCGCTTTCGAGATTGGAAATAGACAAACTCGGTTTAGACCAAACGGACAGAAACCTGCTTTCGGCGCTGATAGAAAAATTCAACGGCGGTCCTGCGGGCTTGGAAACGCTTGCGGCAACGACGGGGGAAGACGCCAATACGATAGAAGACGTATACGAGCCGTATTTGTTGCAGCTTGGGTTCATCGCGCGTACGGCAAGGGGTAGAATTTGTTTAAAAGACGGCTATAAACATATGGGTATAGAGCCGAGTTTAAAAGCCAGACGACAGCTTTCGATATTCGAAGACGAGGAGTAACGTGGAGAAAGTACAGTATACAAAACGGGATTTTTATTACGATTTACCTCAGGAACGTATCGCGCAAACGCCTGCCGAGCCGAGGGATTCTTCGCGGCTTTTGGTGTATAACCGCGCGGATAAAAGCATTACGGATAAGGTCTTTTCGGATATTGCGGACTATTTGCAAAAGGGCGACTTGCTCGTCGTGAACAATACGAAGGTAATCCCCGCGCGTATGTACGCGAAAACGGCGCACGGCGGCGCGGTGGAGATATTGCTTTTGAAACGCCGCGATTTGAAAGTTTGGGAAGTGCTTATGCGCCCCGGCAAGAAAGGTAAAATCGGCGTGAAAATGACAATCTCGGACGAGCTTTCTTTCACGGTAAAAGATATCACGGAAACGGGGGAACGGATTGTCGAGTTTGAATACGACGGCGCGTTTGAAGACGTGCTCTCGCGCGTGGGCACGATGCCCCTGCCCCCGTATATCAAGGAGAAGCTGGAAAATCAAGAACGGTATAACACGGTATACAGCAAGATAAACGGTAGTGCGGCAGCGCCGACGGCAGGCTTGCATTTTACGGACGGATTGTTGAAAAAATTGCAAGAAAAAGGCGTGGAAAGGGCGGAAGTTCTTTTACACGTGGGATTGGGTACGTTCCGACCTGTCAGCGAAGAGATTATCACCGACCATAAAATGCACTCGGAATATTACGAGATAAGCGAAGAAGCGGCGGAGAAAATCAATCGCGCCAAGCGTGAAGGGCGGCGGGTAATTGCGGTAGGCACAACGTCGGTAAGAACGCTGGAAAGCGTAGCGGACGAAAACGGTTTCGTGCGCCCGTGCAGCGGAAATACGGAGATATTTTTATATCCGCCGTATAAGATGAAATGCGTGGACGCGCTGATTACCAATTTCCATTTGCCCGAAAGTACGCTGATTATGCTTGTGGCGTGTTTGACGGGCAGGGAAGAAATCTTGTCCGTGTACGACTACGCCGTGAAAAAAGAGTACCGCTTTTTTAGCTTTGGGGATAGTATGTTTATTTGTTGATAAGGGTTAAGGGACGAGCTACCCGTAAAAAGGCATTGGTAATGCCTTTTAGGGGCGAGATGAGAGTGGACATATGTTCTCCGCGCGATGACCGAGCGCAATGATTTCATTGCATTGCGCGAGAAGGTGTCCCTTATGGTGTGCAGGGGCAAAGCCCCTTGCGAAGAGATATCCCAAGATAAGCAACCGTTAGGTTGCACCTTGTGGCAAAGCCACAACAACGCCGTAAGGCGAAAAATAGTTGTCCACATAAAGGGGAAAATATGAACAACGTACATTTCAATCAATCGGAACAGGACTATTTGGAAAGTTTGTTAATGCTGTCGAAAAGCGGTGACGTCGTGCACCGTATCGACGTGGCAAAGCGTATGAACGTATCGGGCGCGGCGGTCAATAAAGCGATGAAATTGCTTTGCGAAAAGGGGTACGTGTACGAAGACGGCAAGCATTTATATTTGACGGAAACGGGCAAAGCGTACGCCGAAAGTGTGTACGAAAAGCATTGCATTATCCGAAACTTTTTGCAAAAGCTCGGCGTGTCGGCGGCGAACGCCGAAGAAGACGCTTGCCGTATGGAACATCTTGTTTCGGAAGAAACGTTTGAAAAAATGAAAGCGTTTTTGGAAAAATAATCGCCAAATAAAATCAAAAAGCGGGGTTTTTGCCCCGCTTTTTATATATTGTACGCGCGCGAGAAAAATTTTGACAAAAAAAGTAAAAAATTTCTTAACCACGGTTCATTTTTGCTTGACAAGGTCATATATTAGTGATATAATACGCTTGAAAAGAAAAGCGAGAGCTGTTTTTATTTTGGCTTAAAACTTAACCAAGGTTAAGAAAGGAGTATGTTATGCCCATTAAACTTGCGCCGATAGGCGTATCGTTAGTAATTAAAAGGGTGTCGGCGGATGAAAAAGTCAAAAGACATTTAGAAGATTTAGGCTTATACGTAGGACAGCAGGTAGAACTGCTTTCTTCGCAAGGCGGCGCGGTAATTTTGAAATTGAAAGAAGGAAGAATTGCGTTGGACGCCAAGATGGCAACGGGTATATTCGTTGCGTAAAAATAGAAAAGGAGAGAGGTTATGAGTAAACTTTTATCGGAACTTGCAGTTGGCGAAAGCGGAAAGATTGTCAAGGTAAACGGCGAAGGGAAAATCAGAAGAAGACTGTTTGATATGGGCGTAACGCCGGGTGCAGACGTCTTTTTCCGTAAGAAAGCGCCGCTTGGCGACCCCGTGGAAATCACGATTCGCGGGTACGAGTTGACGCTTCGTAAAGCGGAAGCTGCATGCGTAGAAATTGAATTGGATTGATAAAAAGAAATAAAAAAAGGAGAAAAAATGGCTAATTTGAAATTTGCACTTGCGGGGAATCCCAATTCAGGGAAGACGACGCTGTTCAACGCCTTAACGGGCAGTACGGCGCACGTAGGGAACTGGCCGGGGGTAACCGTAGACAAGAAAGAAGGCATATATAAGAAAGGTAACGAGCCGGTAGACATTATTGACTTGCCTGGTATTTATTCCCTTTCGCCTTACACGCCCGAAGAAGTCATCGCGAGAAACTACGTTTTGGACGAACGTCCCGACTGTATCATCAATATCGTAGACGCGACGAACTTGGAACGTAACTTATATCTTACGACGCAACTTATGGAAGTGGATATTCCGTTGGTGGTAGCGTTGAACATGGCAGACGTATTGGAAAAGCGCGGCGACGAATTGGATGAAAAAGCGCTTGAAAAGCGTATCGGCGTACCCGTCGTAGAAATTTCGGCGTTGAAAGAAAAGAATATCGACGTGTTGATGAAACACGCGATTCAAGCGGCGAAAGAAAAGCGTGAAGCGAGCAGCGTTTTGAAGAAAACGGGCTTGTACGGCGCGATTACAAACGCGGAAACGGCGTTCAAACTCAACGGCGTAACGTCGCCTTTGTTCCACGCGGTAAAACTCGTGGAAAAAGACGAGCTGGAAGTGAAGAATCATCCCCGCGAAGCGAAAGCGGCGGAAGAATATATCGCGAAAAACGGCGGCGGCAAAGCGGAATTTCCAGGCGATACGGAAGCGGAAATCGCCGACGCAAGATATAAATACATAGAAGAGAACTTCTCCGGCGTATTGAAAAAGAGCAAGAAGGCGGAGAAAGGGGAGCTTACCAAATCGGATAGAGCGGACAGAATTTTGACGAATAAGTGGGCAGGTATTCCCATTTTCCTTGTGATTTTGTTTGCGGTATTCCACTTGACTTTCTCGGAAAACTTCTTGTATTTGGGTAGCATTATTCCCGCGTTCGGCGGCTGGTGCGAAGAGATGGCGGCGTTGGAAAATCCTTGGCTTGCGATTGTATTCTCTGGCGAAGGCCTCAATTCACCCGGCGCAATGCTATTCTATTTAATGGACGCAGTAACAAGTACGATAGGCGGCGGTATAGATTCCGTAATGGCTAGCGCAAACGCCAGCGGATGGGTCGTCAACCTTGTCAACGACGGTATTTGGGGCGGTATCGCAGCCGTATTGTCGTTCGTACCGCAAATTTTGACGTTGTTCCTTTGTTTCTCCATTTTGGAAGATACAGGTTATATGGCGCGCGTAGCGTTTATTTTGGATAGAATTTTCCGTCGTTTCGGCGTATCGGGCAGAGCGTTTATGCCTATGATTATGGGCTTCGGTTGCTCGATTCCCGCAATGGCGAACACGAGAACGTTGGCGGACGAAAAAGAAAGAACGGCAACCGTGCGCGTTATTCCTTTCTTCTCCTGCGGCGCAAAGCTTCCCATCTTGACAGCAATCGCAGGCGCGATTATTGCAAGCTCGACGGTAGGTAGCGAAGACTTAATCGTATACTCGATGTACTTACTCGGTATGGTTGCGGCAATTCTTTCGCTCCTTATTATGCGTTCGACGACGATGCGTGGGGAAACGCCTCCGTTTATTATGGAGTTGCCTTCCTACCATTGCCCCCGTTTCAAGAACCTGATGTTCCATCTTTGGGATAAGTTGAAGCACTATATCAAGAAAGCGTTTACGATTATCTTCGTTTCGTGTATCGTAATTTGGGTGCTTTCCAACTTCTCTTGGAATTGGGAATTCTTGATGGAAGAAATTGCAGACCCCGATACGGGCGAAATGCTTTGGGTAAATCTCCGTATGAACGAGAGTATTCTCGGCGGTATCGGTATGTTGATTACGCCTATCTTCACGCCGCTCGGCTTCGGTAGCCAACTTGGCGAATGGGCGTGGGTATTCGTGGCAGCGGCGTTCACCGGCTTGATTGCGAAAGAAAACGTTATTGCAACGTTCGGCGTATTGGCAAGCTGTGTAGCGCGTACGTATTTCCCCGGTACGGAAGACGGCGTTGCGGAAGTGCAAGCGATGATTGCGGCAACGGGCATCACGGTACCTGCATTGTTGGCGTTCATAGCGTTTAATATGACGACGATTCCTTGTTTCGCGGCGGTAGCTACGGCGAAAGGGGAACTCGGCAAAGGCAAGTTCAAAGGTACGCTTATTTTCTGGTTGGTAGCTTCCTACGTTATTTCGACGATGGTATACACCATAGGCGAGTTCTGGTGGACGTCGTTCATCTGGGCGGCTGTAATCGCTATCGTGACCGTTTGTATCGTAGTGCGTAACAGACGCGCCGACGCAAGAAAAATAAGTATACAAAATTAAAAACTTCAACGCATACCTGCCCTAACGTGTGCCAATAAATAAAAGGGGTAGGTATGCGTCGAAAAAAGGGATTATATGAAACCGATAGATATTATCATCATTGTTATCGTATCGCTGGTCATTATCGGCGTAGTTGCGTTTGCTATATGGAAAAAGAAGACGGGTAAAGGCGGCGGTTGCGGCTGCGGTTGTAGCGGTTGCAGCGGTTGCGGCAGCTCGGGTGCTTGTCCTACGGCGAAACCGACGGCGACGGACGAAGATACGGAAACGTCGGAAAACACGGAAAAACCGTCGTCCGAGATGACGGATAACGAATAGCTTATACGTAACCTATTTACTCTCAATAAAAAAAGCAACGGCGGTAAAGCCGTTGCTTTTTTTGTCGTTTTTATTTTTTGCTTTTGATTTTTGGAGAAGTTTTCTTTTCCGTCAAAACGTCCGTTCCGCCCGTTAAAAGGGGCGGTTCTTCGAACACTTCTTCCGCTTGCGGGCTTTCGGGTAAGATAGGGACTTCTTCGGCGGGGGATAAAAATACGGTGTTTTTCGCGTCCTTTTTCGCTTGCTTCCGTTGCGCTTTGACGGCACGTTTTTGCGCTTCTTTTTCTGCACGGTTTTCTTCTACTTTCTTATCCAGCCATACGCGCGTTTTGCTTTTTTCCTTCGGCTGTTCCACTTCTTTGCCCGTAATCTTTTTAAAGAAATTGCCGACGGATTTGACGGGTTTTACGAGATTTTCGTAATCGGCTTCCAAACCTTCGATAATAAGCTGCGCGCGCGACGTGAAAATGCGTATAAGCACTTCGAAAATGATTTGCAGCAGCCACCCGACAATCATCAACGCGGAAAGTACGACGCCGATAGGGGTTACCGCTTTCGTGGTGGAGTATATTCCGTATACCGTTACGCCTAAGGTGTAGAGTTTCAAAAGCTGTTTCGAGCGCTTGAAGAGTATAGCGACGAATTTTTGCGTCTTTTTCGGAGGACGCAAGGGCTGACCGCCCGTCATTATCATAAAGAATACGAAATAGGAAACTGATAGCGCAAGCAAGGCTACGTTTGCCCAAAACACGCCGATGGGCACGTAGCAGGCGTAGCCCAAATAGAGTATATATAAAACTTGCGTAACGACGTTGCGAACGTAATCCACACGCTTAAAATCGTCCACGGTTTTGCGGATAGCCGCCTTGGTGTAGTCTAACATAATGATTCCTTTTTACCGTCCGTTTTGGGCGGTTTTCCAAAATACGAATACAAACCGCAAAGTAAGTTTGCATTGTACAGTTTTTTCTTTTTGTCCGCGTTTTTGCCGAACCACCGCTCGAACTCTTGTAAAGAAGTGAGTATATAGGCGTTCCAATCGGTAAGAGAACGGAAAGTATAGCCCAAATCACGCATAAGCTTTTGCACGGCTTTTTCGTCGGATAACCGTTCCCCGTAAGGGGGATTGGAAATCAGTACGCCGTATTTTTGTTCGCTGGAAAAAACCCTTGCGTCCGCCACGGCGAAACGGATATATTTATCCACGCCCGCTCTTTTGGCGTGGTATTTGGCGATAGAGATAGCTTCGGGGTTGATATCGCCGCCGAAAATGCACGGCTTTGCGCCCCAATGAATATTGTCTTTTCCTTCTTCTCTTGCCCTGTCCGCAACGCCCTTGGGTGCGCATACCCAATGTTCGAAATCGAACGTTCGATTGGCGTTCGGGGGGATACGCAGCGCCTTCATTGCCGCTTCGATAGGTAACGTACCGCTGCCGCAAAACAAATCGGCAAACGGCTTTCCTTCGTCCTTTTCGGGGTTGTAAAAGCTCTCGTCGATAATCCCTGCCGCCAGCGTTTCTTTTAAGGGCGCGGCGTAGGCGAGCGAGCGGTATCCGCGCTTATGCAAACCGTCGCCCGAAGTATCGATGGTAACGGTAACTTCGTCTTTGAAAAGGGAAATCCCGACGATAGTACGCGCGCCCGATTCGGAAAAGGTTTTCCTGCCCGTCTTAATCTTATCGGCAAGCCTGCAAATAATCGCTTTTTTGGCAACGCCGCCCGTTGCTTTGATGGCGGCAAGCGCGCTTTGTACGCTTTTTCCGTCCATCAAAATCTTCGATTCGACGGTGAGATAATTCTCCCAAGGGATAGCGTAAACGCCTTCGTATAATTCGTCGAACGTCTTGGCGGTAAATTGCGCCAGCTTAATAAGCACCCGTTCTCCCGAGCGCAAAGAAACGTTGAGTTTGGCTACGTCCGTCCAATCCCCGTCCACGGCAATTCGCCCGTTTTCGGCAGGGGCTTTTGCGTAGCCAAGGGAAAAAAGTTGTCGTTTTGTCGTCTGTTCCTGCCCGAACGCGACGGGAATCAATAATTGCATAATTTCATTATAAAGATTTTTGCGTTTTTGTCAAGACGATAGGGGTAATTTTCACGAAAAATTGACGGGGGAAAGATTGACAAGCTCGTTATAAAGGGAGTATAATATACGTATGAAACGCAATTATGAAAAGGAAATGCAGGCGATAATGGAGCAAATCCCGACGGGGGAGCGTTTGCTGTTGCACAGCTGCTGCGCGCCCTGTTCTTCGGCGTGTTTGGAACGCTTAAAGGATAAATTCCGCGTAACCGTACTCTATTATAACCCGAATATCGACGAAGATATTGAATACGAAAAACGCAAAGCGGAACAAATCCGTTTGTTACAGGAAACGGGTTGGGCGGACTTTCTCGATTGCGACCACGACAAAGCGGCGTTTGAAAAACTCGCCAAAGGGTTGGAAGAAGAACCTGAAAA
The DNA here is from genome assembly GCA_017473605.1 of Clostridia bacterium. Taxonomy (GTDB): domain Bacteria; phylum Bacillota; class Clostridia; order Christensenellales; family Borkfalkiaceae; genus Scatosoma. The sequence goes on from JAFUKM010000007.1 coordinate 53,459, forward strand.
GGGCAAACGCTGTTATCTTTGTTACGGATTGCGTTTAGAAAAAACGGCGCAGGTGGCAAAAGAACACGGTTTTGCTTGGTTTTGCACGACGCTTACGTTAAGTCCGCATAAAAACGCCGATTGGTTGAACGAATTGGGCGAAAAAGCAGGGGACAAGTACGGGGTGGGCTATTTACCGTCCGATTTCAAAAAACGGGGCGGCTATCCCCGTTCGATAGCGCTTTCAAACGAATACGGTTTATATAGACAAGATTTTTGCGGCTGTAAATATTCTCGCCGTTAAAGATAAGCGTGGGCGCACAATGCGCCCACGCTTGCTTTTTCTTTTGTAAAAACGGGCTGACGGTTCCGTCGACCCGTCGTTTATTCGTTGGTTTCCGAAAGTCCCACGACGCCGTCTACGGGCAGGGCGAACGCAATCCCTTGTCCCGCGCTATCCAACCCCACTTCCTTGTACAAAGCGTGTAAAATATCTTCCTTGCAGGAAGAAGGCACGAGAATCATTACGATTTCCTTTTCGGGTTGCACGGTAATCCCGAAGAACTTTTCCGCGTCCTTGGTTGCCGTACCGCGCGCGCTGATAACCGTGCCGCCGCGCGCCCCGTGTTTTTTCGCCGCTTCCATTACGGCGTCGCTGTATCCGTCGTTTACAATACAAAAAATCGCTTCGTGTTGAAATTCCATAATAGTATCTCCTTATTTATAAGTGAAGTTTTTGCGCAATGCGTAAAAGTGAAGTATGATAAATCAAGTGAAGTTTTTTGTCCGTACAACGGACAAAAAGTAATTGCCAATATTTATAACCGCCACAACTTTTTCGGCATAGCCGAAACTTCACTACGAAGTAACTTCACTTTTTAAGTTGCCGAGCGGTTATCGCTCAAAAACCGATAAATTGCCACGCCGATAACGGACGAAAGGGGAATAGTGAACGCAATCCCTTTGCCACCGCGGAGCTTGTGAAACCGCTCGTCTACGGCGCGCATAATTTCTTCCGCTCTGTCTTCGCGTATCACGCTGAAAATAACGCTTTTGTCCGATTCTTCCAAACCGAGCAAAGCAAGCGTTTCCGATTTGGCAGTGCCTTGCGCGGAGACGCTGGTTTGGAAATTTACGTCGAAGTCGCCGATAAGGTCGATAAAGAATTCCGTCTTATTGCGGTTGACGACGGTAACGAGTAGTTTGAGTTTTTTGAAATCGGAAGAAACGGATTTTTCCTTTTTCGGTTTACGTAACATTTTTCTTAAACCCATACCTGCCCCCTTCGTTTATAAAAAAGAAATGATTTGTTCGTCGTCTGCGGAAAGGATGCGTCGCATGGCGATTTTTTCGCGGAAATGCTTGGTAACCACCGCCTTAAAGCCGAGCGATTGAATGGAGATAAGCGGCGTCATCGCCACCATGGCAACAAGCCCGAACGCGTCGTACAAAATATTGCTTTCGCCCTGCAACACGGCGCAAACACCGATAACGAACGGTAGGATAAAGGTGGACGTCAGCGGACCGCTCGCCACCCCGCCGGAGTCGAACGCAATCGCAGTGTAAATTTTCGGTACGAAGAAAGATAATCCCAAAGACAGGAAGTACCCGGGGATAAGATAATACAAAAGGCTGAAATCGAAGATGATACGGATAACGGAAAGCGCGATAGCAATACCGACGCCCACGGAAAGGGCGACGAGCATCGAGCGTTTTTTCACCGCGCCGCCCGTAACGCTTTCTACCTGTTTGTTGAGTACGTGAATCGCAGGTTCTGCCAAAACGACGGTCAAACCGAGCGCAAAGGCAAAAATCACCAAAAGCACGGGGCTTTGCTCGGCGAGCTGCGAACCCATTTTATACCCGATGGGCATAAACCCGATGGTGACGGCTGCAAGGAAAATCACCAAGCCGAAGAAAGTATAGAAAACGCCGATGATAATTTGCACCAAACGTTTTTTGGGCAGCTTTAAAAACAAGAATTGTAAAAGGAAGAAGAACGCGACGATAGGCAAAATCGCAATCGCGACTTCTTTGGCCTTCAACCCGAGTTCGTGGAAGATTTCGCCTGCGTTTGCTTGTACGGCGTATTCGGGGAGCTGATAGGATACTTCACCGCCCGAAAAAATACCGAGAAGCAATACGGCGAGAATAGGTCCGATGGAGCAAAGCGCGATAAAGCCGAAGCTGCTTTCTCTGTCGTGTTTGTCGCCGAGCGCGGCGGAAACGCCCACGCCGAGCGCCATGATAAAGGGTACGGTAATCGGTCCCGTCGTTACGCCGCCCGAATCGAACGCAAGCGGTAAAAACGCGCCTTTGCCTTGCTCCAACATCAACGCCGCAAAGGCGAATAACAGCAGGTAGAAAAAAGTCATAAGGTGGGATAAATGCAAACGGAACACGATACGCAAAACGCCGAGTACGAGGAAAAGCCCGACGCCGACGCCGATGGTAATGACGAGCGTAGTGCCGTTAATTGCGTCTTGCACTTGTTCCGCGAGTACGGTAAGGTCGGGTTCGGCTACGGTAACGCAAACGCCCATAATAAAGCAAACGAGCAGGAGCGTTTTGAACTTGCCCGATTTGGGAAGTCCTGCGCCCACCTGTTCGCCCATAGGCGTCATCGCCATATCCGCGCCGAGATTAAAAAGCGCCATACCGATAACGAGCGCGATTGCGCAGCAGGCGAAAACCACCGTTTCGGTAACGGTGAGCGAAAACAGCGGCGTAAAGCTCAATATGAGCACGATTAAAGTAACGGGAAATACCGAAACCGCCGCTTCTTTTAATTTTGTCCATAATGCCTGTAACATACGCTTACCCTTAGAAAGTTGAATAATCTTATACTTATTATATATGTCAAAAGGAAATTTGTCAACCTTTTCGCGGAAAAGGAATAAGAAAGTTTGGTGATAAATTTTTATAACGGGGGTAATAATTCGTTGACAAAGAAGAGCTGGTGTGCTATGATAAACGCAAGTTTTATAAAGCGCGCTATAAGAAGACGGCAGAAGACGGACTTTCAGTCAGACCGAAGGAGCGAATCTCTCAGGTGATTTTATAAATTGGAAACTGTCGTCGGATAGCACTCCGGAGAATTCCGTGTCAAACGGATGCCGAAGGGGCAAAGCGGAAAATTTCCGCCAATCTCTCAGGCAAAAGGACAGAGAAATGCTTTTACGAAAGACTCCCTTTTCAAAAGGGGCGGCTTTTTGCATTTTCGTATTTTTTCGACGGAGCGGAGAATCGTTCCGTCGGTTTGTTTTATAAGACGAATAGGTAATTTTTTAGGAGGTCCACGGTATGTGGGAGAGTATTATCAATGCGGTTGAGAAAGTAAATTCCGCGATTAACAGCGTCGTTTGGGGCTGGCCGATGATTATTTTAATTCTCGGCACGGGGATTTATCTCACGGTACGCACGAAAGTATTGCAAGTGCGTAAATTCGGCACGTCTTGGGGGGAAACGATTGTTCCCACAATAAAGAGTATGGGGGGTAAAAAGCGTGCGTCCGACGGGATAGCCAAAAAAGAAAAGACGATATCCCCGTTTGAAGCGTTCGCTACGGCGATATCGGGTACGGTAGGCACGGGGAATATTATCGGCGTTACGTCGGCGATTATGACGGGCGGCCCGGGCGCGGTGTTTTGGATGTGGATATCCGCGTTCTTCGGTATGGTTACCAATTATTCGGAAAACGTGCTCGGTATGTATTTCCGTAAGAAAGATAATTTCGGCGAATTTTCGGGCGGACCTATGCAATATCTTTCGGAAGGTATGGGCAGAAACGTACGAGGCAAGACCGGTTCAGTATTGAAATTCATCGGTAAGATGCTCGGTGTCATGGCGGCGGTATTCTGCGTATTCGCGGCGATTGGTATGAGCGGTGTGCAGACGAACAAAATTTCCGACACCTTCCAAAACGCTTTCCCGCAAGCGGACGGAAAGTTAATGGGTATCGTCGTGGGCGTCGTGGTCGCGTTCGTGCTTGCCTTGATTCTTCTCGGCGGTATCAAGAGTATCGGTAGAGTCGCTTCCATTTTAGTTCCTTTTATGTCGCTTGTGTTTATCGTAATGTCGCTCGTGGTCATTTTCGCTAATATCGGGGCAATCGGTAGCGCGTTCAGCTTGATTTTTACCAACATTTTCGGCTTTAAGGCGCTTGCCGGCGGCGTGGGCGGTTACGTGTTTGCGCAGGTAATCCAAAAGGGTCTTGCGCGCGGGATATTCTCCAACGAAGCGGGACTCGGCTCGTCCGTTATCGCGCATAGCGCGTCCGCCACGAGAGAACCTGTAAAACAGGGCTTTTGGGGGATTTTCGAAGTGTTCTTCGACACGTTCGTCATTTGTACGCTCACCGCGCTCGTCGTGCTTGTCAGCGTACCTACGGAAACCATTTACGCTTCGGGCGCGACGGATACGGCGATTTCTATGCTCGCGTTTACGAGCACGTTCGGTAAATTCGGTTTAATCGTATATGCGGTAATTTTGCCGCTGTTTGCGTTCACCACCATTTTGGCTTGGTCGTATTACGGCGAAAAGTGCGTGGACTTCCTTTTCCGCAAAACGGGAGATAAGGGCAGAAAAATCGCGACGACGGTGTTCAAAATCGTGTATATATTGCTCGTAGTCGTATCCGCGCTTATCAACGGCGAACTCGCTTGGGCGATTTCCGATACGTTTAACGGACTTATGGCGCTGCCCAACTTAATCGGTTTGTTGTTTATGGGCGGCTTGGTTGCGAGAATTACGAAAAACTATCTCGACAGAAAGAAAGGCAAAGACGTAAAACCGATGCTTTCGGCATATCCCGAACAAAACGAGCAATTCATCGCGGATTTGGCGGAAGAAAATGCTTCCGACGAAAAAACGGCGGAGAAAGAATAAAAATTGCCCAAAAACGAAAAAGTAATCAAAAAATCGTTGACGAATCGGTTTCAGTGTGTTATTATATTGTATAATATCGATTATATAAATAAATGAAAAAAGCAAAAACAATTCGTTTTTCGAATTTTCAAAAAGGGAGAACTGTTATGAAAATAACCATTACGAAAACGACGACTCCCAACGTGATGCCGCCGGAAGAAAAATTGGGTTTCGGTAAAGTCTTTACCGACCATATGTTCATTATGGACTACGAAGAAGGAAAGGGCTGGTACGACGCGAGAATCGTACCGTTCGGAAATATCTCTTTGCACCCTGCGTCTACGGTACTCCATTACGGCGCGGAAATTTTCGAAGGATTAAAGGCGTACCGTCGCAGCGACGGCGGCGTACAGCTTTTCCGTCCGATGGAAAATATCCGTCGTATGAATAACTCGGCGGAACGTATGAGCTTGCCTTTGCTCGATGAAAAGGACGCGCTGGAAATTTTGGAAACGTTCGTGAGATTGGAAGAACGTTTCGTTCCTAAATCGTTCGGCACGTCGCTGTATCTCCGTCCGTTTATGTTCGGCAACGACGAAGCGCTGGGCGTACACGCGGTAAAACGGGCTACGTTTATGCTGATAGCGTCCCCCAGCGGCAGTTACTATGCGGAAGGGATTAATCCTGTGAAGATAATGATTGAAAGCGAAGACGTGCGCACGGTACGCGGCGGTACGGGTTATGCCAAGTGCGGCGGTAACTATGCGGCAAGTACCAGAGCAGGGGAGCGCGCGGCGAAAAAAGGGTATTCGCAAGTACTTTGGTTGGACGGCGTAGAGAGAAAATATATCGAAGAAGTGGGCGCGATGAACGTAATGTTCAAAATCGACGGCGAAATTATTACGCCGATGCTCACGGGTTCTATTTTGCCGGGAATTACGAGAAAGAGCTGTATCGAAGTCTTAAAGACGATGGGGTATACGGTAACCGAGCGATTGCTTTCGGTAGACGAGCTTGTTCAAGCGATGGAAGCAGGCAAATTGGAAGAAGCGTGGGGTTGCGGAACGGCGGCGGTAGTATCGCCGATAGGGAAGCTTGCCTACGGCGATAAGGAGTACGAAATCGGCGGCGGCAAAATCGGAGAAGTTACGCAAAAGCTCTACGATATTTTAACGGGAATCCAATGGGGCAAAGTAGAGGATACGTTTGGTTGGGTGCATAAGCTTTGATACGACGACGTACATACGTCGCTATACTGCGTCAAACGCCCGTTTTCTCACTTACGTACCAACGCTTTATGATTTTTTATAAAAAAATCCTAAAAAACCATAAAAAGGCAACGGTAGTTGGTTGACAAAATCAAAAAAGTAGTATAAAATAGATATAATCATATTCAGGAAAGGCATTGACGGGAAAGAAATTCGTAAAACCCGCTTTTCAGAGAGTCGACGGTTTGGTGCGAGTCGACACGGATTACGAAAAATAGCTCCTCCCCGAGCCGCCGAGAGAACGGCGATATTCGCCAAGTAGATTCGGACGGGATTCCCCCGTTATCGGGAAAGTCTTTTATAGGACACGAGTGGGTGAGCGTTCACCAAACAGAGTGGTACCGCGGAGAAAATCTTCGTCTCTTTTACGCAAGCGTTATCAGCGTGCGAAAAAGGGACGATTTGTTTATCGCAGCGGTCAAAAACGAGAGGGAAGTTATGAAAAACAGTCAAAAATACGTAAAACAATATTTCGAACCTTGCGGGGTGACGATGGATTGGACGAAGAAATCGTCGATAGAAAAACCGCCCGTATGGTGTAGCGTCGATTTGCGTGACGGCAACCAAGCGCTCGTAATTCCGATGAGCTTGGAAGAAAAGCTGGAATTTTTCGAGTTGCTTTGCAAAATCGGCTTTAAGGAAATCGAAGTGGGATTCCCCGCGGCGAGTGAAACGGAATACGAATTTTGCCGTACGCTTATCGAGCGGGATTTAATCCCCGACGACGTAACGATACAGGTGTTAACGCAATCGAGAGAGCATATTATCGCCAAGACGTTCGAAGCGATAGACGGCGCAAAGAACGCCATCGTGCATTTATACAATTCCACGAGCGTAGCGCAAAGAGAGCAGGTGTTCAAACGCGAGAAAAAGGAAATCGTAGACATAGCGGTTTTCGGCGCAAGGCTTTGTAAGAAATACCAAGAAGAAGCAAAAGGGAACGTACGGCTTGAATATTCCCCCGAAAGTTTCACGGGTACGGAACCCGATTTCGCGGCGGAAATTTGTAACGCAGTATTGGATATTTGGCAACCGACGGCGGATAGAAAAGCGATTATCAACCTGCCGGTCACGGTGGAAAATTCTATGCCCCACGTGTACGCAAACCAAGTGGAATATATGTGCAAAAACTTGCACTATCGCGAGAACGTCGTCATTTCTTTGCACCCGCATAACGATAGGGGTTGCGCGGTGGCGGACAGCGAAATGGGCTTGCTTGCGGGGGGCGACAGAATCGAAGGCACGCTCTTTGGCAACGGCGAGCGCACGGGCAACGTGGATATCGTAACGCTTGCCTTGAATATGTATTCACAGGGCGTAGACCCTTTGCTCGATTTTTCCGATTTGCCGAGCATCACGCAAGTGTACGAAAGAGTAACGCGTATGAAAGTGAGCGCGCGCCAGCCGTATAGCGGACAGCTGGTATTCGCGGCGTTTTCCGGCTCGCATCAAGACGCGATAGCGAAAGGTATGAAATATCGGGTAGAACGGAACGTGAACGAGTGGACGGTGCCGTATCTCCCGCTCGACCCTGCCGACGTGGGCAGAGTGTACGAGGCGGACGTTATCCGCATCAATTCGCAATCGGGGAAAGGCGGTATCGGATATATACTCGAAACGCAGTTCAAACTCGTTTTACCCCCGAAAATGCGCGAACAGTTCGGCTACCATGTGAAGAGTATTTCCGACCACGAGCATAGAGAACTTTCGCCGCAAGAAGTATACGATATCTTCGTAAGGGATTTCGTCAACCTTCGCGAGAAACTCAACGTACTCGAAGCAGGTTATAAAGAAGCGGGCGATAAATTGCAAGGCAAAATCGTCATCGAATATAACGGCGCGGCGGTTACGGTAGACGTGGAAGGCAACGGGCGGCTCGATTGCGTGAGTGCGGCGATAAAGAGCGTAACGGGCAAAAACTACGTATTGGAAAACTACGTAGAACACGCTTTGGAAGAAAAATCCACGTCGCAAGCGGCTTCGTACATTTGTATCGTATCGGACGGCAAACCGTATTGGGGCGTAGGTATCCATACCGACATTATGACGTCGAGCGTCAAAGCGCTGGTATCCGCGGTAAACCGTATGCTGTAAGCGGTGAGCTACCGCAGGCAAATCTTTTATCTTTCGTTGTCGATTGAAAGAAAGACGCTGTTGACGGAATAAATAAAAACAAACAAATTTAGGAGAATAGAAAAATGCAATTAACAGGTGCGCAAATTTTAATCAAGACCTTAATAGAGCAGGGCGTAACCGACGTGTTCGGTTATCCCGGCGGACAGGTTATCAACATTTACGACGCGCTTTACGAATATAAAGACGAAATCAATCACGTACTCACGGCGCACGAACAGGGCGCTTCGCACGCGGCGGACGGGTATTCCCGCGCGACGGGCAAGGTGGGCGTATGTATCGCCACCAGCGGTCCGGGCGCAACCAATCTGGTTACCGGTATCGCAACGGCAATGCTCGATTCGATTCCGCTCGTAGCGATTACGGGGAACGTTCCCAATTCGCTGATTGGTAAAGACAGCTTCCAAGAAATCGATATCACGGGCGTTACGCTTCCTATTACCAAGCACAACTTCTTCGTGAAGAGAATCGAAGATTTGGCGGACACGGTACGCGAAGCGTTCGCGATTGCGAAATCGGGCAGACCCGGCCCCGTCCTTATCGATATTCCCAAGGACGTACAGGTGGGTAGATACGAATACGTGGCGCAACCCGTTGTGGAAAAGAAACCGTTGCCCAAGGTAAAGGACAGCCTTATCGACGAAGCGGTGAAATTGATTGCGGAAGCGAAGAAGCCGTATATCTACGTAGGCGGCGGCGCGGCAGGCTTGGGTATGGGCAAGGACATCGTGGCGTTTGCGAATAAAATCGACGCGGTTATCGGTTGTTCGTTTATGGGACTTTCGGCAGTACCGCAAGAGAGCGAACGTTTCCTTGGTATGCAAGGTATGCACGGACATTACGCGTCGAGTATGTCGCAAAACGAAGCGGACCTTATTTTGGCGGTTGGCGTGCGTTTCTCCGACAGAGCGACGGGCAACGTTTCCAAATTTGCAAAACAAAGTAAGATTATTCAGCTCGACCCCGACCAAGCGGAAGTCAACAAGAACGTTCGCGTAGACTTGGGACTGGTGGGTGACGTGTACGATTCCTTCCATAGAATCGCTGAAAAGTGCGCGGCGAAGAGCAGCCCCGAGTGGATTGACAGAGTGCGTCAGCTCAAAGCGGAAGAACAGGCTTTCGAAGCGGAAATCGCGGCGGCAAATACGGCGCCGATTACGCCCAAACAAGTATTCGATATTATCAACGCAAGCAAACCGGCAGGCACGATTATCACGACGGACGTAGGTCAGCACCAAATGTGGACGGCGCAATACGTAACGTTTGACAGACCCAGACGCTTCGTTTCGAGCGGCGGTTTGGGTACGATGGGCTTCGGACTCGGCGCGGCGATGGGCGCGTACGTAGCGACGAAAGACCCGACGATACTGATTACGGGCGACGGCAGCTTCGGTATGAACTTGAACGAACTCGCTACGGCGGTTACCTATAAAATCCCCGTTGTTATCGTGCTTTTGAATAACGGCGTGCTGGGTATGGTAAGACAATGGCAAACGTTGTTCTTCGGCAAGCGTTATTCGAATACGGTTCTCGAAAGAAAGACGGACTTTGTGAAATTGGCGCAAGCCTTCGGCGCGGACGGATACTTGGCGGAAACGCCTGTGGAATTTAAGAAGGCGTTTGAAAAGGCGATTGTTTCGGGCAAGCCCACGGTTATCGACGTACGAATCGACAAGGACGAGCTCGTTCTTCCGATGTTGCCCCCCGGCGGCGCAATCAGCGACATCATCACGAAGGTGAAGGCTTGATAAGGAGAAAGGATTATGGAAAACAATAAATTCGTTATTGCGGTATACGTAGACAACCAAGCGGGCGTATTGACGCGCGTTACGGGTATGTTCACCCGTCGCGGCTTCAATATCGACGCGCTTACGGTAGGGGAAACGGAGCGCCCCGAATATTCCCGTATCACCATTTGTATGAGCGGCGATAAATATGTGCAAGAACAACTGATTAACCAGCTGAAAAAATTGCTTGTCGTGAAGAAAGTGGAAGTGCTTTCCGACGAGCCGATTAAAAGAGAGCTTATGCTGATAAAGGTCAAGAACGAAGCGGAAAACAGACAGGAAATTATGACGGCGGTGGACGTATTCCGCGCGAGCGTGATTGACTATTCGACGGAGGGTATGTGTATCGAAGTAACGGGCAATCCGTCCAAGATAGACGCCTTTGTAAAGCTTATGCAGCCTTTCGGCATTTTGGAAATGTGCCGTACGGGTATCGTAGCGCTCGATAGGGGCACGGTTACTCTTTTCAACAAATAAGAAAAATAAAAAATAAGATATAAAGGAAAGGAAAACAATTATGGCAAACAGAATTTTTTATCAACAAGATTGTGATTTGAACAAGCTCAACGGCAAGACGGTAGCGATTATCGGTTACGGTTCGCAAGGTCACGCACACGCATTGAATTTGAAGGATTCGGGCGTGAACGTAGTGGTAGGCTTGTACAAGGGCAGCAAGAGCTGGGCAAAAGCGGAAAAGCAAGGTCTTAAAGTCATGACGGCGGCGGAAGCGGCGAAAGCGGCGGACCTTATCATGATTTTGATTAACGACGAAAAGCAAGCGAAGCTTTATAAAGAAAGCATCGAACCCAACCTTACGGAAGGCAAGACGCTTGCGTTCGCGCACGGTTTCAATATCCATTTTGGTTGCATTAAGCCCCCGAAGGACGTCAACGTTATCATGGTAGCGCCCAAAGGTCCCGGTCATACGGTACGTAGCGAATACCAGGTAGGCAAAGGCGTGCCCTGCCTTATCGCAGTAGAACAAGACGCAACGGGCGACGCGCTCGAAATCGGTCTGGCTTATGCGCTCGGTATCGGCGGCGCAAGAGCGGGTGTTTTGGAAACCAACTTCCGTACGGAAACGGAAACCGACCTTTTCGGCGAACAAGCGGTACTTTGCGGCGGCGTTTGCGCGCTTATGCAAGCGGGCTTTGAAACGCTTGTGGAAGCAGGCTACGACCCCAGAAACGCGTACTTTGAATGTATCCATGAAATGAAGCTTATCGTAGACCTTATCTATCAAAGCGGCTTCGAAGGTATGAGATATTCCATTTCCAACACGGCGGAATACGGCGACTATATCACCGGACCGAAGATTATCACGGAAGAAACGAAGAAGGCGATGAAGAAGGTATTGAAAGATATCCAAGACGGTACGTTTGCAAAAGACTTCTTGCTTGACATGTCCGACGCAGGTAGCCAAGTACACTTCAACGCAATGAGAAAGATTGCTGCGGAACACCCCGCGGAAGTAGTCGGTAAAGAAATCCGTAAGCTTTATAGCTGGGCGGACGAAGAAAAGTTCATCAATAACTGATTATTCTGAAAACAACTTCTCGCCTCACCGTCACGGTGGGGCGATATGAAGTTTTTTGCATGGCGGAAAACTTCCAAAAACAAAGGGAGAGTAAATATGATAAAAGATACGATAGTAGACGGATTTCACAACGCGCCGCATAGGTCGTTGTATCACGCGCTGGGGCTTACGGACGAAGAACAGTCCCGTCCGCTTATCGGCGTAGTATGCTCGTATAACGAAATCGTACCCGGGCATATCAATTTGGATAAAATCGCCCAAGCGGTAAAGATGGGCGTTGCTATGGCAGGCGGTACGCCGATTATGTTCCCTGCAATCACCGTTTGCGACGGTATCGCGATGGGGCATACGGGTATGAAATACTCGCTCGTTACGCGCGATTTGATTGCCGATTCCACGGAAGCGATGGTAAGGGCGCACGGCTTTGACGGACTTGTCATGATACCCAACTGCGATAAAAACGTGCCCGGGCTTTTGATGGCGGCGGCAAGATTGAATATCCCTACGGTGTTTGTGAGCGGCGGACCTATGCTCGCGGGTAGAGTGGGCGGTAAAAAGCGTTCGCTTTCGAGTATGTTCGAAGCGGTAGGCGCATATAACGCTGGAAAAATCAACGAAGAACAGCTTACGGAATTTGAAAGAAAGGTATGCCCTACGTGCGGTTCTTGTTCGGGTATGTACACGGCGAACTCGATGAACTGCTTGACGGAAGTTTTGGGTATGGGCTTAAAGGGCAACGGCACGATTCCTGCCGTTTACTCGGCGCGTATCGAACTTGCAAAACACGCAGGTATGCAGGTTATGGAACTCGTGAAGAAGAATATCCGTCCCCGCGATATTATGACGGCGGCGGCGATTAAGAACGCGATTACGGCGGATATGGCGCTCGGCTGTTCGACGAACAGTATGTTGCACCTTCCCGCAATCGCCAACGAGTGCGAAGTGGAATTTAATTTAGACGACGTAAACGTTATCAGCGAAAAGACGCCCAATTTATGCCACCTTGCGCCGGCAGGCCCTACGTATATGGAAGATTTGAACGAAGCGGGCGGTGTACACGCGGTAATGAAGGAATTGGAAGCGTTAAACCTTTTGGATACGTCGGTGATGACGTGTACGGGTAAGACGCTCAAAGAAAACTTGGAAGGCGTTGTGAACTTGGACGAAGAAGTTATCAGAAAGCCCGAAAATGCGTTCGGTAAAACGGGCGGTATTGCGGTATTGAAAGGGAATATCGCTCCCAACGGTTGCGTAGTAAAACGCGCGGCGGTGGCAACGGAAATGCTTGTCCACGAAGGCCCTGCCAAGGTATTCGAAAGTGAAGAAACGTGTATCGCGGCAATCTACGGCGGCAAGATTGAAAAAGGGGACGTGGTGGTTATCCGCTACGAAGGCCCTGCCGGCGGACCGGGTATGCGCGAAATGCTCTCGCCCACGTCGGCGATTGCAGGTATGGGCTTGGATAAAGACGTCGCGCTGATTACGGACGGCAGATTTTCAGGCGCAACGCGCGGCGCGTCCATTGGACACGTATCTCCCGAAGCGGTTTCGGGCGGTCCGATTGCCTACGTAAAAGACGGCGATATCATCGCTATCGATATCCCCAATTATAAGATTGAACTCAAAGTATCGGACGAAGAACTTGCAAAACGTAAAGCGGAAATGCCGATAAAGAAAAAAGAAGTCAGCGGCTATTTGAAGCGCTACGCGGCGCAGGTAAGCTCTGCGGATAAGGGCGCGATTATCAATATAAAGTGAGTATAAAGGAAAAACGACAATGGCAATGACACAATCGCATGAAAAAGAGTTGCCACAAGGATATGAAGAAAAATATTCTATCGATGCGGGCGATAAAAAAACAGGGTTAATTTTCAACGTCGTTGGGTTATCGATTATGGCATTTGTCGCAGTTATCGTAATATGCACAGCGCCGCCATTGGGTAATGCGTGGGTATTGTTATGGCAAATGCTCTTGCTGCTCGCGGCGATTGTAGTTTATACCGTTTTGCACGAGATTGTACACGGGATTGCTTATAAAGTTTTAACAAAAGAAAAACTGACGTTTGGCATAAAATGGAGTTGCGCGTTTTGCGGTGTGCCTAATATTTATATTTACCGCAAAACGGCTTTAACGGCGTTACTTGCTCCGTTTGTGCTATTCAGTATTTTGTTGATACCAACAGCGGTGGTATTCGGTGTGTTTTCTTCTTTCTACTATTTGCCGACGGGATTGCTTTTTGGGTTTCACTTAGGCGGTTGTTGCGGCGATTTGTATATGACAGGCGTGCTGGTGTTTAAGTATCGCGATAAAGACGTATTGCTTCGGGATACTGGGCCAAAACAGTGGATATATGTAAAAAATTAAAAGGAATAAAGACAATGGCAATGACAATGACGCAAAAAATCCTTGCGGCACACGCAGGATTGGATACAGTAGAAGCAGGGCAGCTCGTTCTTGTGAACGTGGACAGAGTGCTCGGCAATGACATCACCTCGCCCGTAGCGATTCGGGAATTCAACCGTATCGGCGCGAAAGAGGTGTTCGATAAAGACAAAGTAACGATGGTTATGGACCATTTCGCGCCAAATAAAGACATTAAAGCGGCGGTACAGTGCAAAATGTGCCGTGACTTTTGTAACGAACACGAAGTTACGCATTTCTACGACGTAGGTCGTATGGGTATCGAACACGCGTTGCTCCCCGAAAAGGGCTTGGTTGTGCCCGGCGACGTAGTTATCGGGGCGGACTCGCATACGTGTACGTACGGCGCTATCGGGGCTTTTTCCACGGGCGTAGGCTCGACGGATATGGCGTGCGGTATGGCGACGGGTAAGGCTTGGTTCAAAGTGCCTTCCGCAATCAAATTCGTGCTCAAAGGCAAGCTCAACAAATACGTGTCGGGCAAGGACGTCATTTTGCATATCATCGGTAAAATCGGCGTGGACGGCGCGCTGTATAAGTCTATGGAATTTGTGGGCGAAGGGGTAAAATCGCTCACGGTGTACGATAGACTTACGATTTCGAATATGGCGATTGAAGCGGGCGCAAAGAACGGCATTTTCGAAGTGGATAAGCAGACGGAAGAATACGTAAAAGAACGCGCGGAGCGCCCTTACGTGGCGTATAAAGCGGACGAAGACGCAGTGTACGACGAAACGTACGAAATCGATTTGAGCGAAATCAAGTCTACGGTAGCGTTCCCGCATCTGCCCGAAAACACCAAGACGTTCGACGAAATCGGCGAAGTGGTTATCGACCAAGTGGTCATCGGTTCTTGCACCAACGGACACTATAACGATTTGGAAGAAGCGGCGGAAATTTTGAAAGGCAAGAAAGTGGCAAAACGCGTCCGCGCTATCATTATTCCTGCCACGCAAGATATTTACCTTAAAGCGGTGGAAAACGGGCTTGTGAAAACGTTTATCGAAGCAGGCTGTATCGTATCCACGCCCACGTGCGGACCTTGCCTTGGCGGATATATGGGTATTTTGGCGGCAGGCGAAAGAGCGGTTGCGACGACAAATCGTAACTTTGTAGGACGTATGGGCGACGTAAAATCGGAAGTGTATTTGGCTTCCCCGGCGGTGGCGGCGGCGAGCGCAATCACGGGAAAAATATCTCAACCTGCGGAGGTGTTAAAATGATTTTCAACGGAAAAGCAATCAAATACGGGGATAACGTGGATACGGACGTTATTATCCCTGCGAGATATTTGAACACGATTGATAAAAAAGAACTCGCTTCCCATTGTATGGAAGACATCGATAAAAATTTCGTAAATAAAGTGGAAAACGGCGATATTATGGTGGCTGGTTTCAACTTCGGTTGCGGCTCGTCGAGAGAGCACGCGCCTATTGCAATTAAGGAAAGCGGTATTTCGCTCGTTATCGCGAGAAGCTTCGCGCGTATTTTCTATCGTAACTCTATCAATATCGGTTTGGCGATTTTGGAGTGCGACGAAGCGGTAGACGGCATTGCCGAAGGGGATAAAGTAGAAGCGGACTTGGATAACGGTATCATCTATAACCGCACGACGGGCAAGAGTTTCAAAACGCAGCCCTTCCCCGAATTTATCCAAAATATCATCACGAACGGCGGTTTGGTGCAGTCGATTCAAAAAGGCGAAATCAAATAAGCGGTGAGCCACCGCTGGCAAGTCTTTCCATCTTTCGTTACTGCTACTTAAAGCAGTGTCGTAGATGGGGGATATGATTAAACACGTTATCAACACCGCAAGGTGTTTGTAATAAGGAGAGAATTATGAAAAACTATAAAATCGGTTTACTCCGCGGCGACGGAATCGGTCCTGAAATCGTAGACAGCGCGGTACGCGTATTGAAAGCGGTTGGCGAAAAATACAATATCGGTTTCACGTTCACGCCCTATCTTATCGGCGGCGCGGCAATCGACGCGTGCGGTATACCCTTGCCCCAAGAAACGGTAGACGGTTGTTTAAGCTCGGACAGCGTGTTGCTCGGCGCGGTAGGCGGTCCGAAATGGGACAACCTGCCCGGCAACGTACGTCCTGAAAAAGCGCTGCTCGGTATTCGCGCGGCGATGGGCTTGTTTACCAATTTGCGCCCCGCTAAATTATATCCTGCGCTCAAAGACGAGTGCCCTTTGCGTGCGGATATCGTGGCAAACGGCTTTGATATTATGATTGTAAGAGAGCTGACGGGCGGTATCTATTTCGGCGAACGGGGGTATCGCGAAGGCAAGTACGGCGAAGAAGCGTACGATACGGAAGCGTATAGCCGTATGGAAATCGAACGCATAGCAAGGGTAGCGTTTGAAACGGCGAGAAAACGCAATAAAAAGTTAATCAGTATCGATAAGGCGAACGTATTGGAAACTTCCCGATTGTGGCGAAAAATCGTGCACGAAATGGCGGCGGAATATCCTGACGTAACGTGCGGCGATATGCTTGTGGATAATGCGGCGATGCAGCTTGTGAGAAACCCGTCGCAGTTCGACGTAGTGGTAACGAGCAATATGTTCGGGGATATTCTCTCGGACGAAGCTTCGCAAATTACGGGCTCTATCGGTATGCTGCCGTCGGCGTCGCTCGGCGATACTACGCGCGGCTTGTACGAGCCGATTCACGGCTCCGCGCCCGACATTGCGGGACAAAATAAAGCGAACCCGATTGCGACGATTTTGTCGGCGGCGATGATGCTCTTGTATGCGTTCGACGAAAAGGCGGCAAGCGAAGCGATTGTGAACGCGGTGGATAAGGTGTTGAACGAAGGCTTGCGTACGGCGGATTTGGCGCGAAACGGCGCAACGCCGCTTACGACGACGGAGATGACGGACGAAATTATCAAAAGATTGTAAGATGAAAAAGATAAACGGAGTATACGAAAATCTTGCGCTTGCAAGCGTATTTATAGGCGTTATGAAAAAGCCGCTTTGTACGGCTTTTTCGGCATATATACGCGCGGAGCGGGGAATAGAAAAACGGGCGGCGTACGCGGCGTTCGTGGCGGAAATTTACAAAGGCGGCGGCTCGCTCACAAAATGCGTGCAAACGTTGATATCCGAAGACGAGAACCCGTACGTAAAGACGACGGCGCAGGGTAAAAAACCGCTTTCTTGCATAGAAAAATCCGCAAAAAAGGAATTGGAGTTTTTCACGGAATTCGCGGCTTTGACGACGGCGGATTTTGCGGAAGATATGGACGTTTCGGAAATGCAAATTCCGTCCTTTGACAGCGTAAAAACGGATATGAACGCGTTTTATAAAAAGCGTTTGCGCAGTATCCGCAAATACGGCTACGGGATATTCTCTTCGCACGGTATGTTCCGTCTTTCGGACGATAAGGAAATCGAGCCGATTATCAGCGCGGACAATACCACGTTCGATAAATTTATCGGTTACGAAGAAGAAAGGACGAAAGTCATCGAAAACACGCGTATGTTTATCGAAGGCAGACCTGCGGCAAACGTGCTTTTGTGCGGCGACGCGGGCACGGGCAAATCTTCCACGGTAAAAGCGGTAGCCAACGCATTTTTCGAAGAAGGGATACGGCTTATCGAGCTTCGTAAGGACCAGCTTTCGTCGCTCCCGTACGTTATGGCGAAAATCAGCGGCAATCCGCTCAAATTCATTATTTTTATAGACGATTTATCTTTCAATCGTAGCGACGACCATTTCAGTATGTTGAAAGCGGCGTTGGAAGGCTCGGCAAGCGCGAAGGCGGAGAACGCGGTAATTTACGCGACGAGTAACCGCCGTCATATCATCAAAGAGAGCTTTGGCGATAGAGAAGGGGACGACGTGCATAGAAACGATACGTTGCAAGAAACGCTGTCGCTTTCCGAACGGTTCGGTTTGGTGGTATTGTTCTCGAAACCGAATAAACAGCTGTATTTGGAAATCGTACGCGTATTGGCAAAAAAATACGGCGTAACCATGCCGACGTCGGAATTGGAAATCCAAGCGGAAGCGTTTGCGTTGCGCAAAGGTAACCGCTCGGCAAGATGTGCCGAACAGTTTATAGACAGTCTATTATAAGTGAAGTTTTCCGCTTTGCGGAAAGTTACTGTAAATATTTATAACAGCCACAACTTTTTTGGCGAAGCCGAAAAAACTTCACTCGCGAGAGCGAATTTCATTTTGACAAAGCCAAACTTTACCGATTCAAGGAGAAAATTATGCTTACTATTGATAACGTATACAGCGCGAAGAACGCGCTTAAAAGCGTTGTCCGTGAAACGGACGTCATTTACGCGCCCAAGCTTTGTCCGGGCGTGGATTTGTATTTAAAAACGGAAAATTTGCAAATCACGGGTTCGTTCAAGGTGCGCGGCGCGTATTATAAAATGACGCGTCTTTCGGACGAAGAGAAAAAACGCGGCGTTATCGCCTGTTCGGCAGGTAACCACGCGCAAGGCGTAGCGCTTGCGGCGCAAAAGAACGGCATTAAGGCGGTCATTTGCCTGCCCGACGGCGCGCCCATTTCCAAAGTGGAAGCGACGAAGAGCTACGGCGCGGAAGTATGCCTTGTGGAAGGCGTGTACGACGACGCCTATCAAAAAGCGTTGCAGCTTCGCGATGAAAAGGGATATACGTTTATCCATCCGTTCGACGACGAAGACGTGATTGCAGGGCAGGGCACGATTGCGCTTGAACTTATCGAACAGCTCCCGAAAATCGACGCGGTCATCATCCCTATCGGCGGCGGCGGACTGATTTCGGGTATGGCATATACGCTTAAAACCATCAACCCCCGCATCAAGGTATACGGCGTACAGGCGGCGGGCGCGCCGTCTATGCAAAACGCGGTAAGCCACGGACAAATCGAAGAATTGCCTTCCGTATCCACGATTGCAGACGGGATTGCCGTGAAGAAACCGGGCGAGCATACGTATGCACTTTGCCAAAAATACGTAGACGAAATCGTAACGGTATCGGACGACGAAATCTCGGCGGCGATTTTGGCGCTTATGGAACAGCATAAACTCGTTACCGAAGGCGCAGGCGCAGTAGCGGTAGCGGCGGCAATGTTTGGGAAAGTGGATGTAAAGGGCAAGAAAACGGTATGCTTGCTGTCGGGCGGAAATATAGACGTAACGATTTTGTCAAGAGTGATTAAACGCGGTCTTTTGATGTCGGGAAGAAGCTGTCAACTCATGATAGAGCTTATGGATAAGCCCGGGCAGCTGAAAAACGTATCGCGTATAATTGCGGATTTAGGCGGCAACGTAACGTCCGTACACCACGAAAGAGCGAACGAAGGTAGCGACGTCAACGGTTGTTTCTTGCGTATTTTGCTGGAAACGAGAAATTACGAACATATCGCGCAGATTAAGCAAGCGCTTACCGATTACGGGTTCAAATTATTATAATAGTGAAGTTTTGACTTCGTCAAAGTGAAATTCGCTCTCGCGAGTGAAGTAGCTTCGCAGTGAAGTTTTTTTGTGTGAACACAAAAAAGTTGTGGCTGTTATTTATATTGGCATTTACTTTTTGTCCGTTCACGGATAAAAAACTTCACTTTCCGTAACGCGGAAAACTTCACTTGATTTATCAAACTTCACTTTTACGCATAGCGTAAAAACTTCACAAATAAAGGAGAAAAAATTATGGAACTTATCAAAATAGCAACGGAAAACGCGCCTGCGGCAATCGGACCGTATTCGCAAGCGGTTGTTTGCGGCGAAATGGTATTCACTTCGGGACAAATTCCCATCAATCCCGCAAACGGCAATATTGAAGCGACGACGATAGAAGCGCAAGCGGAGCAAGTCATGCAAAACTTGGGCGAAGTATTGAAAGCGGCGGGCAGTAGCTTTGAAAAAGCGGTAAAAACCACCTGTTTCTTGGCGGATATGGCGGATTTTGCGGCTTTTAACGCGGTATACGCAAAATACTTTACGACGAAGCCTGCGCGTAGCTGCGTAGCGGTAAAAACGCTCCCGAAAAACGTACTCGTGGAAGTAGAGGTAATCGCAACCAAATAAAAATTGCATTATCAAAGATAACGGCGCGGTGGAGATACCACCGCGCCTATTTTTGTGGAAAAATATCTTCTAATAGCGATATATGCCGTCAAAAGTCGATATGTTTTTTAGGAGCAGTATCCTTTTGGTAGGGTATATGAGCTAAAACGCTTGCAATATAAAATGAGATGTGCTACAATGAAGTTGCGACCTAATTTAATAACTTTTACGAAATTGTATGCTTTTTAGGTAAAGTGTACCTTTTTCGCGTTATAAAAATCTTTTTCGTAAAGGTTATTTTGATTAAATTAGTGTCGCAGCTAAGCGATAAAGGCACTTACAAGATGTCGTTTATCGTTTGGTAAGCGACATTTTTTATTTGTAGGAGGTAGGTATGAAAAAGAAATGGCTTTTGGGCTTGCTTGCGCTTTGTATGAGCGTTGCAACGGTAATTTTTGTCGGTTGTGTTGACGACGGCGACGGCGGTGGAAATATGGGAGATGATACGAATACCGAGCAAGGTGGAACGACTAGGCCCGAAAATCCAGACGATGGAGAAGAGGGTAGTACGACCACGCCTGAAGAGTATACACAAGGGTTAGAATATGAATTGAGCACAGATGAAACGTGTTATACGGTAACGGGTATTGGTACTTGTGCGGATACGGATATTGTTATCCCTTCTATGTATAATGGAAAACCTGTAACAAATATATATGATTTGGCGTTCCGTGATTGTTACGGATTAACGAGCGTAGTCATCGGTGACAGTGTAACGAGTATCGGCGATTGGGCGTTCTCTGGATGTAGCGGATTAACGAGCAT